>NZ_CP034443.1:4602481-4904595 GCF_003952365.1 Mesorhizobium sp. M9A.F.Ca.ET.002.03.1.2
GCCCACACGGAGCATGACGGCTTTACCGTTTCGGACGATTTCGACGTCTTTGACGGACCGAGTTTCGACGTCGACGAATTCTCCGCTGCCGTTAGTGTCGACTTCAATGCGGCGAAGCATTTCGGGTTCGACAGCGAGCACGGATTGAATCTGGGGCTGTTCGGCGGTTATGCCTCGGCTGACGTCGATGTCGACGTTTTTGGTGTCGGTGACGCGACCAACAAAAGCGGCATGTTCGGCGGCTATGGGCTTTATCGTAAAGGCACCAGCTATGCTCTTGTGGCCGCCTCGGCGTTCCTGGGCAACACGGACGTCAAGGGAAATGACGGCAGCTACGACACGCAAGGCTACGCGATAACAGGGTCGATCGGCCGCATCTTCAACTTGACCGATCGCATGCGTTTCGACCTTCGTGGCGGGCTCTTGGGCGTTACCTTTACCGGCGACGCATACACGGACGACGCCGGCACTGAATTTGGAAAGAGCCGTTTATCGTTTGGTGCGATCAAGTTCGACCCTGGGGTTTACGCGGATTACCAGCTCGGAAACGGCATGGTCATCAGCCCCTATGCGCGCGCGGATCTGCAGCAGCGTTTCGGCTATTCGAACACGGCAAGCGTTTCTGGCCTGAAGAGCGATTTCGAGGATGCGGACTTTTCGGTGGCGCTGTCCTCCGGCCTCAATCTGAAGATGTCTTCATCGACAACCGTCAGCACTGAAATTCGCGGCAAATGGTCCGAGGACAGTTCAACCGTCAGCGGCAAGCTGGGCCTCAAGGTCGCGTTCTAAGGTGTGATGGATTTCAATGCACGCCGCAAGATGCGGTCGAGCTCGCCGAGAAACCGCGAGCGGTCCTGCCGCGCGAAACTGGCATTGTAGCCCTTGCTTTCGCCGGTCTCGCGCAGATGCTGCTTGAGATCGCGCATCGCCACCGCCATGCCGATGGTTTCCGGCGTGAACGGGCGTCCGGTCGGCCCAAGCACATGGGCACCGAGCGCCACCGCGCGGGCGGCAAGCGGGATGTCTGATGTCACCACGACGTCGTTGGGCTTGGCATTGTCGACGATCCAGTCGTCAGCCGCGTCGGCGCCCTTGGACACGACGACGTTGCGGATCATCGGATCGCGCGACGGGCGCAGGCCGCCATTGGAGACGAAGGTGACGACGACGCCGTGACGCTCGGCGACCTTTTCGACCTCGGCCTTCACCGGACAGGCGTCGGCATCGACGTAAATCTGTAGGCGGCTTCGTTCTTGGCTGATCCCAGTCGTCATGCCGCCTCGATATCGATGACCACTTCACTTTCCATGAGGTGCACTTTTAGCAAGCGATGCACCTCGGTCAGGCTCTTCTTCAAAAACGTATCGCGAACGAGGAAGATGATTTCATCTCTCGCACGATCGATCTCTCCCAAATCGATCTCAACACGATTGTTCGCTCTATAGCTACGCCACAGGTCCTCGCCAAAATTCTGTATTCGATGGATTGTCGATTTTTCCCAGTCGATGAACCGTATGCGAACACGAGTTTGGACCTCTTTCACCTTAGTAAACCACCACGCTCCTGATGCTCTTGCCCTCATGCATCAGGTCAAAACCCTTGTTGATGTCCTCCAGCTTCAGCGTGTGGGTGATCATCGGGTCGATCTCGATCTTGCCGTCCATGTACCAGTCGACGATCTTCGGCACGTCGGTGCGGCCGCGCGCGCCGCCGAAGGCGGTGCCCATCCAGCTGCGGCCGGTGACCAGCTGGAACGGCCGCGTCGAGATCTCCTGGCCGGCGCCGGCGACGCCGATGACGACCGACTTGCCCCAGCCGCGGTGCGATGCTTCAAGGGCCTGCCGCATCACCTTGGTGTTGCCCGTGCAGTCGAACGTATAGTCGGCGCCGCCGATCTGGTCGGCGCCGCGCTTGGTCATGTTGACGAGATGGGGCACGATATCGCCGTCGATCTCCTTCGGATTGACGAAATGCGTCATGCCGAATTTCTCGCCCCATTCCTTCTTGTCGTTGTTCAGGTCGACGCCGATGATCATGTCGGCGCCGGCAAGACGCAGCCCCTGGATGACGTTGAGGCCGATGCCGCCGAGGCCGAAGACGGCGGCCGTGGCGCCGATCTCGACCTTGGCCGTGTTGATCACCGCGCCGATGCCGGTGGTGACACCGCAGCCGATGTAGCAGATCTTGTCGAAGGGGGCGTCGGGATTGACCTTGGCCACCGCGATCTCGGGCAGCACGGTGAAGTTGGAGAAGGTCGAGCAGCCCATATAGTGGAAGATCTTGTCCTTGCCGATCGAGAAGCGCGACGAGCCGTCCGGCATCAGCCCTTGCCCCTGCGTGGCGCGGATCGCGGTGCACAGATTGGTCTTTCTCGACAGGCAGGACGGGCACTGCCGGCATTCCGGCGTGTAGAGCGGGATGACGTGGTCGCCCTTCTTGACCGAGGTGACGCCCTTGCCGACGTCGACGACGACGCCCGCACCCTCATGGCCGAGGATCGCCGGAAAGATGCCTTCGGGATCGGCGCCCGACAGCGTGAATTCGTCGGTGTGGCAGATGCCGGTCGCCTTGATCTCGACCAGCACCTCGCCCTCGCGCGGACCATCGAGGTCGACCTCCAGGATCTCCAGCGGCTTTCCGGCGGCAACAGCAACAGCGGCGCGGGTTTTCATCGGGCATCTCCTCTCAAGTCAAATCTGCAATCGGGGCCGAGCCTTAGCTTATCTGCAGGTTCTGGACTATGGGACGAATTGACAGTTCTTGGCCGGGTTTTCATCGGTATCGCCGATTTGCGCCCGGGATATGCGCCAACTTGCCTTGACCGGCCGGGCGAAGCCCATAAAAGAAAGGCAGCCGAGGGAACAAAACCCGCATGTTCACAAAAATCCTGATCGCCAATCGTGGCGAGATCGCCTGCCGCGTTATCAAGACGGCACGCAAGATGGGCATCGCCACCGTGGCCGTCTATTCCGACGCCGATCGCGACGCCGTGCATGTCGAGATGGCCGACGAGGCCGTGCATGTCGGGCCTTCGCCGGTCGCGCAGAGCTATCTGGTGCCGGAGAAGATCATCGCTGCCTGCAAGGCGACGGGTGCTGAAGCCGTGCATCCCGGTTACGGCTTTCTGTCGGAGCGCGCATCCTTCTGTGAGGCGCTGGAGAAGGAAGGCATCGTCTTCATCGGCCCAAAACCCAGAGCGATCGAGGCGATGGGCGACAAGATCGAATCGAAGAAATTCGCCAATTCAGCCAAGGTCAGCACGGTACCCGGCTGGCTCGGCGTCATCGAGAATGCCGATCATGCCGAGAAAATCGCCGGCGAGATCGGCTATCCCGTGATGATCAAGGCCTCGGCCGGAGGCGGCGGCAAGGGCATGCGCATCGCCTGGAGCAAGGCCGAGGTGCGCGACGGGTTCGACCGGGCGCGGTCGGAGGCCAAGAGCTCGTTCGGCGACGACCGCGTCTTCATCGAGAAATTCGTGGTCGACCCGCGCCATATCGAGATCCAGGTGCTGGCCGACGCGCATGGCAACGCGCTTTATCTCGGCGAGCGCGAATGCTCGATCCAGCGCCGCAACCAGAAGGTCGTCGAGGAGGCGCCTTCACCCTTCCTCGACGCGAGGACCCGGAAAGCCATGGGCGAGCAGTCGGTGGCGCTGGCCAGGGCGGTCGACTACCAGAGCGCCGGCACCGTGGAGTTCATCGTCGATAGCGAAAAGAACTTCTATTTCCTTGAAATGAATACGCGATTGCAGGTCGAGCACCCGGTGACCGAGCTCGTCACCGGCATCGATCTGGTCGAGCAGATGATCCGCATAGCTGCCGGCGAAAAGCTCGCCATCAAGCAAAGCGACGTCAAGCTGAACGGCTGGGCGGTGGAAAGCCGCCTCTACGCCGAGGATCCGTATCGCAATTTCCTGCCGTCGATCGGCCGGCTGACGAGATACCGGCCGCCGGAGGAGGGGCAGTTCGGCGACGTCGTCATCCGCAACGATACCGGCGTCACCGAGGGGTCGGAGATTTCGATGTTCTATGATCCGATGGTCGCCAAGCTGTGCACCTGGGCGCCGGCGCGGCTCGCGGCAATAGACGCCATGTCCGAGGCGCTCGACAGCTTCGTCGTCGACGGCATCGAGCACAACATACCCTTCCTGGCTGCGCTGATGCAGCATCCGCGCTGGCGAGAGGGGCTGATATCGACCGCTTTCATCGCTGAGCAATATCCGGACGGGTTCGCGCCGATCGTGCCCAACGGCGAGGAAAAGGCGGTGCTGGCATCGATCGCCACCGCTGTCGAATTGCTGCGCCGCGACCGGCTCGACCGGCTGGGCGGGCGGCTGGCGCCGCATTCGGGCGTGCTGAAGCGGGACTGGGTGGTGAAGATCGGCAAGGATTACCTTTCGGCCTCGATTTTCGAAGGCATGATCTCCATTCCGATGGAGCTCGATCTGTCGATCGACGGTGGCAAGGCGCTGACGGTGGCGTCGGACTGGCGGCCGGGCGATCTCATCTGGCGCGGCATGGTCGGCGGCCGCAGGGTCGCGGCGCAGATCAGGCCGGTGCCGAACGGGCTTCGCATCGCCTGGAAAGGCATGTCGGTGACGGCGCGTGCCATGCTGCCGCGCATCGCCGAGCTCGAACGGCTGATGCCGGAAAAAGTGGCGCCGGACACGTCGAAGATGCTGCTTTGCCCGATGCCCGGCCTCGTCGTGTCGATCGGCGTTGCCGAGGGACAGGAGGTCAAGGCCGGCGAGACGCTGGCGGTCGTCGAGGCGATGAAGATGGAAAACGTGCTGCGCGCCGAGCGCGATCTCACCGTGTCGAAACTCAACGCGAAGCCGGGCGATAGCCTCGCGGTCGATGCGGTGATCATGGAGTTTGCGTGAGGCTGAAAACAAAAAACCCACCTTGGCGGCGGGTCGTTGGCGCAAGTCAGCACCATGAATAAATTCCTAGCATAGCTGCCGTCACCTGTCAAGTTGAAACTACCGACAGTTGCAGGGCAATCGCTTCGGGTTTGCGCTGCCCCTTCCAGCGTTGGTGGTTAACGAAGGCCTGCTCGATCGGGTTGAGATCGGGGGAGTAGGGTGGCAGGTACCAGAGCCTAATTTAGCTTTTGTCGAAAGCGAAAGCCTGAGTTTCTCCCCTGAACCCGGGGTGCCTTTGCTGGACTCGCATCGTCCGGTGCGGGACAATACATCGTCATCGACCGAGTCCTTTCAAGCGGTGCTAAAAAACCATGGCGAATGAGGCACTTCCACGCGACCCCTTGCGGCGCGAGGCCTTTGTGAAGGCATCGCGGCCGGAAGCGCCGGCGCGACCGTTCATCCATCTGCGCGTGCATTCGGCCTATTCGCTGCTCGAAGGCGCCTTGCAGCTGGGCACGATCGTCGGCCATGCGGTCAAGGATGAGTCTCCGGCCATCGCCGTCACCGACACCAACAATCTGTTCGGCGCGCTCGAATTCGCGCAGAAGGCGGTGAAGGAGGGCATCCAGCCGATCATCGGCTGCCAGACCTCTCTCGCCTTTTCCGGTGAAGCCAGCGACAGCCAGCGCGACCGCCGGCGGCAAGGCCCGGAAATGCGGCCGGTGGTTTTGATCGCGGCGACTGAGGCCGGCTACAGCAATCTGGTCAGGCTGGTCAGCCGGGTCTATCTCGAAACGCCGCCCGGTGAGGCCGTGCATCTGACGACCGAGATGCTGCAAGGCCATTGCGACGGCCTGATCTGCCTCAGCGGTGGGCCGCGCGGCCCGATCGGCAACGCCTTGAAGGAGGACCGCCGCGATCTCGCCGAGACACGGCTTTTGACGCTCAAGGCGCTGTTCGGCGACCGGCTCTATGTCGAACTGGAACGGGTCGCCGGTTATGACCGGGCCATCGAGCAATCGTCCGTCGACCTCGCCTATAGCCATGACCTGCCGCTGGTCGCCACCAACGAGGCGTTTTTCTCCTCGCGCGACGACTATGAGGCGCATGACGCGCTGATTGCCATCGCCGAGGGTTCGGTCGTCGCCGCCGACAATCGGCGCCGGCTGTCGCCCGACAATTTCCTCAGAAGCCAGGCCGATATGGCTCAGCTGTTCGCCGACCTGCCGGAAGCGATCGACAACACCGTCGAGATCGCGCTGCGCTGCTCCTACTATCCCAAGACGCGCAACCCGATCCTGCCGCGCTTTGCCGGCGGCGATGTCGACGACGCCGGTGCAGCGGTGAAGGCGGAGGCGCAGGAACTGGCCAGACAGGCGCATGAGGGGCTGGAGGCGCGGCTCGCCGCGCACGGCCCGACCCCCGGCTACACGGTCGAAAAGTATCGCGAAAGGCTGGATTTCGAGCTCGGCATCATCGAGAAGATGAAATTCCCCGGCTATTTCCTGATCGTCGCCGACTTCATCAAATGGGCGAAGGCGCAAGGCATTCCGGTCGGGCCGGGCCGCGGCTCGGGCGCCGGCTCGCTGGTCGCGTATTCGACGACCATCACCGACATCGATCCGCTGCGCTTCTCGCTGCTGTTCGAGCGCTTCCTCAATCCCGACCGTGTGTCGATGCCCGACTTCGACATCGACTTCTGCCAGGACCGGCGCGAGGAGGTCATCCGCTACGTCCAACAGAAATACGGCCGCGACCAGGTCGGCCAGATCATCACCTTCGGCACGCTGCAGGCTCGCGCGGTGCTGCGCGATGTCGGCCGCGTGCTGCAGATGCCCTATGGCCAGGTCGACAAGCTCTCGAAGATGGTGCCGTCGAACCCGGCCAATCCGGTCAAGCTCGCCGACGCCATCGCCAACGAGCCGCGCTTTGCCGAGGAGGCCGAGCGCGAGCCGATCGTCCAGACGCTGCTCGACATGGCGCAGAAGCTGGAAGGGCTCTACCGCCACGCCTCGACACACGCCGCCGGCATCGTCATCGGCGACCGGCCGCTGTGGGAGCTGGTGCCGATGTACCGCGATCCGCGCTCGGACATGCCGGTCACCCAGTTCAACATGAAGTATGTCGAGCAGGCTGGGCTGGTGAAGTTCGACTTCCTCGGCCTGAAGACGCTGACGGTGCTGGAGACCGCGGTCAAGCTGATCCGCCGCCGCGGCATCGAGATCGATCTCGCCCACATTCCGCTAGACGACCCCGATACCTACGCCATGCTGTCGCGCGGCGAAGTGGTCGGCGTGTTCCAGGTGGAAAGTGCCGGCATGCGCAAGGCGCTGATCGGCATGCGCCCCGACTGCATCGAGGACATCATCGCGCTGGTCGCGCTTTACCGGCCGGGGCCGATGGAGAATATCCCGACCTACAACGCCAGAAAGCATGGCGAGGAGGAGATGGCGTCGATCCACCCGAAGATCGACCATCTGGTGAAGGAGACGCAAGGCGTCATCGTCTACCAAGAACAGGTGATGCAGATCGCGCAGGAGCTCTCCGGCTATTCGCTCGGCGAAGCCGACCTTTTGCGCCGCGCCATGGGCAAGAAGATCCGCGCCGAGATGGACAAGCAGCGCGAGCGCTTCGTCTCCGGCGCGGTCGAACGCGGCGTCGGCAAGCCGCAAGCCGACTTCATCTTCGACCTGCTGGCGAAGTTCGCCGACTACGGTTTCAACAAGTCGCATGCCGCAGCCTATGCGGTCGTCTCCTACCAGACGGCCTATCTGAAGGCGCATTATCCGGTCGAATTCCTGGCCGCGTCGATGACGCTCGACATGGGCAACACCGACAAGCTCGCCGATTTCCGCCAGGATGCGCTGCGCCTCGGCATCGATGTCGTGGCACCGTCGGTGATGACGAGTTTTCGCGCCTTCGAGGTCGGCGAGAACCGGATCTTCTATTCGCTGGCCGCGCTCAAGGGCGTCGGCGACGCGGCGGTCGAGCATATCGTCGCCAAGCGCGGCGAAAAGCCGTTCAAGAGCCTCGCCGATTTCTGCGAAAGGGTCGATCCGAAGATCGTCGGCAAGCGCGTCTTCGAAAGCCTGATCATGGCCGGCGCGCTTGACTGTTTCGGTCACGACCGCGCCGCGATGATGGCGGGCGTCGAGCGGATGATGGGGCTGGCGTCGCTGGCGCAGCAGAACGCAATGTCGGGCCAGCACGACATTTTCGGCGCCTCGCTCGGCGCGCAGTCGCAGGCGCTCAACCTGCCGGCCACCGATCCATGGCTTGCCGCCGACCGCCTGCACCGAGAATTCCAGGTGGTCGGCTTCTATCTCTCGGCCCATCCGCTGGACGAATACAAGGCGGCGTTGCAGAAGATGCGGGTGCAGAACTGGGGCGAGTTTTCGGCCGCCGTCAAGCGCGGTGCCGCCGCCGGGCGGCTTGCCGGCACCGTCACCACCAAGCAGGAGCGCAAGACGCGCACCGGCAACAAGATGGGCGTCGTGCAGTTCTCCGACACGTCGGGCCAGTATGAGGCGGTGCTGTTTTCCGAGGGGCTGGCGCAGTATCGCGACCTGCTCGAGCCTGGCCGTTCGGTGGTGATCACCGTTTCGGCCGAGGACAGGCCCGAAGGCGTCAACCTGCGCATCCAGACCGTGCAGTCGCTGGAGGACGAGGCAAGCCGCATCCAGAAGGCTCTGCGCATCTTTGTCCGGGACGATAGGCCGGCATCGGCGATTCAATCGCAGCTTACCCAGCGCGGCGACAGCCAGGTGAGCATTATCGTCATCAAGGAAGAGGCGCAGGGCGAGGTCGAGATCGAACTGCCCAACCGTTACCGCGTCTCGCCACAGATCGCGTCGGCCATGCGCGCGGTACCGGGCGTGGTGGAAGTGGAGCTTGTGTGACGCGCGGTTCCGTTTGTTTCGGCGGTGCTCCGCCACCCAGCGCCGGCATTGTCCGGTGACAATGCCGCTGGTATTGTGAGTTCGGCGGCCGGGTCTTTCGGCGGCCGGGGGAGTGCGTCATGGATGAGCGGACAGCCGCTGCCGAACTCCAGAAGTTGGTCAATGGGTTCCAGGTATCTCAGGCGATATGCGTCGCCGCCACGCTGGGCATCGCAGACCATCTCAAGGACGGAAAACGCACCAGCGACGAACTTGCCGCGTTGACCAATACCCATCCGCAGGCGCTCTACCGGCTGCTGCGCGCCCTTGCGTCGGTCGGCGTGTTCCATGAGGCCGAAGACCGGTTCTTCTCATTGACTCCGGTTGGCGGCGCGTTGCGATCCGATGTTCAGCATTCGGTCGCGCCTTGGGCGATTCTGGCCGGACGGCCCTATTTCCGTCAGGCATGGAGCGACCTGCTGCACAGTGTCAGCACCGGTGAAAACGCCTTTCGCCACGCTTACGGCAAGAGCGTTTGGGAGTACCGGGCGGAGCATCCGGAAGAGTCCGTCACCTTCGACCGGGCGATGACGGCCATGTCGCGTGGTGTCGCCGCCGCGGTGATCGCGGCTTATGACTTCCGGCCGTTTTCTGTCGTCATGGATGTCGCGGGCGGGCAGGGCGCGCTACTTGCCGAAATCCTCCGCCGCAATCCCGGCCAGCGCGGCATTCTTTTCGATCAGCCGCAGGTCGTGGCGAAGGCCGGCCCGGTCTTTGACGCTGCGGGCGTGGCCGATCGATGCGATGTCGTCGCCGGCGATTTCTTCGTCTCGGTGCCCGAGGGCGCCGATGCGATTGTGCTTAAGTGGATCCTGCATGACTGGGACGACGACACCAACATCCGGATCCTGAAAACCTGCCGCCGGGCAATGCGCCCAGAAGGCAAACTGCTGGTGCTTGAGAGCATTCTGGCGCCGCCCAACGAAGGCGCCAGTGCAAAATTCGGCGATCTGAACATGCTGGTCATGCCGGGCGGGCAGGAGCGCACGGCGGAAGAATTTAGGGGGCTGCTTGCGGGGTCGGATTTCCAGGTCGTGAATGTTATTGAAGCCGGACCTCGCATCAGCATCATCGAGGCGGAACCGGTCTGATTGCTTTGCGGGTCTGACCCGGCGAGGGCAATTGAAATGCAGGGCTACGACGCCGCCACTTCCGCTGGTTTGGTCGCTTTTTTCTGCAGATTGAGCAGATTGCCCATCAGGATCAGCAGGGCGCCACCGGCGGTGAAGGCGTCGATTTGTTCCTGATAGAGCAGCCAGCCGATCAGCGCCGACAGCGGCACGCGCAAAAAGTCCATCGGCGAGATGACGGTCGCGTCGGCATAGGCAAGCGCCCGGGCCATGCAGAAGTGCGACGACATGCCGGTGAAGGCGATCAGCAGGATCCACGGCCACAATTCGAGCGGCGGGTTGCGCCATACGTAGAGCGCGGGGACAAGGCCGAGCACCGACTGGATGACCAGCATCCAGAAGATGATGCGCACGACGCTGTCCGTGCGCGTCAGCGATTTGACCAGAACCACGGATATGCCGAAGCAGACCGCGGCGCCCAGCACGACAACATGTCCCGGATCGACGGAGCCGACGCCCGGACGCACGATGATCACCACGCCGATCAGCCCGAGCACGATGGCCGCAAGCCTTGGCCGGCTCAGTCTCTCGCCAAGAAAGCTGGCCGCCAGAATGGCGGTCCAGATCGGCGTCGTGAATTCGATGGAGATCAGCACGGCCAGCGGGATCAGCGTCAAGGCATAGAGCCACGCCCCCTGGCCGACAAAATGGACGACGTTGCGGGCGATATGGGCCACGGGGCGTTTGGTGCGCATCGCTGCAAAACCACCTGATATCATCACCAGCGGCAGGAGGATGAGAAGGCCGATCACCGAGCGCAGCTCAAGCACCTGGAAGACGTTGAGCTCGGCTGTCGTGGCGCGGCCGGCGACCGACATCGTCAGAAACGATGCGACCGACAGCGCCATCCAGAACGCGGCCTTGGAGATCGAGGGTGTCATGCGCGCTATGTCGCAAGCCGGGACTTTGATCGCAACCGCTAGTCGGCGCATTCGGCTAGGCCAGACGCGGCGCGTTGCAAAAGGGTCATGTTGAAGGCGGAACCTGCCGCGGCGGGAGGCGTTGATTCCCAGGGTTTGGCCGAACCGTGTTTCCGATCTCGACGAGGAGAGATTTGATGAAATCATTCGCGCGATTTGTACTTGCCGGCTGCCTGACGGCGGCGGCTGGCGCGGCTCATGCCGACGAGGCCGATTTTCTCCGCTCGTTCCAGGGGAATTTCGCCGGCAAGGGGACCGTCAAGGTAACCACCGAGGCGCCGACGGTGAATGTCTCCTGCCGTTTCAATTCCGACGCGACGTCGCGTTCATTGTCGCTGGACGGCAGCTGCCGCGGCCTTGTTGTGGTGACGCGTGCCATCAGCGCGGATCTGAAGTCCAGCGGGACGAAGTACAGTGGCACCTATGTCGGATCCCGCACCGGGCCGGCGCAGCTCAGCGGCAGCCGCTCGGGCAATGCCATCAATCTCGGCATCCGCTGGGCGAAGGAGGTCAACGGCGATCGCAAGGCGCAAATGACGGTCGAGAAGAACGGCGAGGACGGCATGCGGCTGACCGTTATCGACGTCGATCCGAAGACCGGCAAGAGCGTGACGACCAGCCGGATCGACCTGAGACGCATCTGAAGGCCGCTCTACGCGGATCTCGGTCGGGATCGCGCTCAGTCCTCGATCGGCTCGGGCGGATAGGCGTTGCGGCCCTTGCCGAAAGTATAGCCGGTTTCCACCGCCTTGCGGCCGAACTTGTCGCGCAACGTGTCGATCGCGCCTTCGGCCATGGCGCGCTTGCGCGACTGGATGTCGACGAGGTCGGGCGGATCGGCCTTTTCGTCATCTGAGAGGTCGCTGATGCCGATGCCGAGCAGCCGGTACCTTGTGCCGTCCGCTTCCTTGCGCAGCAGCTCGAGCCCGGTCGAAAAAATCCGGTCCGCCAGCCGTGTCGGGTCGCCGAGCTGCCGGTTGCGTGTGCGGGTCTTGAAATCCTGGGTCTTCAGCTTCAGCACGACGGTGCGCCCGGCAATGCCGGCTTTCTTCAGCCGCCCCGAGACCTTTTCAGACAGCGCTCTCAGCACCGAAACCAGTTCATCCAGGGACGCGATATCGGTATCGAAGGTGGTCTCCGCCGATACGCTTTTCGCATCCTGGTCGGGATGGACGCGGCGGTCGTCTTCGCCGCGCGAAAGATGGTAGAGCCGGTCGCCCATCACGCCGTAGCGGCGCATCAGGTCGCTGCGCTCCATGCGCTGCAACTGGCCGATCATGCGGATGCCGTCCCGTTCAAGCGTGGCGGCGAAGGCTTTTCCCACGCCCCAGATCAGCGTCACTGGCTGCTCGGCCAGAAAGCCTGATGCCTCGGCCTCGCCGATCACTGAAAAGCCGCGCGGCTTGCGAAAGTCCGACGCCACCTTGGCCAGGAACTTGCAGTAGGAAAGGCCCGCCGAAACGGTGATGCCGATCTCCTTCTCCACGCCGAGCGCGAAGCGCGCCAGCACCACCGCGGGCGGCAAGCCATGCAGGCGTTCGGTGCCGGCAAGGTCCAGAAACGCTTCGTCGATCGAGATCGGCTCGACCAGCGGCGTCAGCGCCTGCATCATGGCGCGCACCTCGCGGCCGACGCGCGCATATTTTTCCATGTCCGGCGGCAGGACCACCGCTTCGGGACAGGCTTCGAGCGCCTTGAACATCGGCATCGCCGAGCGCACGCCGTGGATGCGGGCGATGTAGCAAGCGGTGGAGACGACGCCGCGCTTGCCGCCGCCGATGATCAGCGGCCGGTCCTTCAGCGCCGGATTGTCGCGCTTTTCGACCGCTGCGTAAAACGCGTCGCAATCGATATGGGCAAGATGCAGCCGGTAGAGCTCCGGATGGCGGGCAAGCCGTGGACTGCCGCAGCGTTCGCAGCGCCGTGTCTCGCTGCGCTGGAAGGTCAGGCAGTCGCGGCAAAAACCGTGATCGGGATTGTTGACAGGGGCCGCCATCGCTGCGAACATAAAGAGAACAAATGCAATGGTACGTCAGGACGGACGCCGCGACAAGCGGCGGGCCGGGAGAGAGTTCATGAATACGACCATAGCGCCACTGGTGCCCGAGCTTTGGGCGGATTTCGAAGATCTTTTCGGCAAGCAAGGCGCCTGCTACGGCTGCTGGTGCACACATTTCCGGTTGTCGCCGGCAGCGCGCCGCGCCAGCAACCGGGAGCGCAACAAGGACCACATCAAGGCGCGGATCGAGGCCGGGCCGCCTCCGGGCCTGCTGGCGTTCGAGGATGGGAAGGCGGTCGGCTGGATGCAGATCGGCCCGCGCGCCGACGTGCCCGAATGGAACAACAAGGGCAGGGGGTCGGCGCCGGTCGATCCCGCCGACGCTTTCGATCCGAACGTCTGGGCGATCTCCTGCTTCTTCATCCGCACCAAGGCACGCGGCAGGGGCGTCACCCACCGGTTGGTCGAGGGCGGCATCGAGTTTGCCCGCCAGAATGGCGCGCGGCTGGTCGAGGCATGCCCGATCGACCTGTCGAAAGATTCGCGCTCGATCGGGCTGTTCGTCGGTTCGTCGCGGGTCTTCGAGAAAGCCGGCTTCGAGCGGCTGGTCGAGCGCAAGGCGGGCCGGCCGCTGATGCGGCTGGTGCTTTAGGTCGTCGCCTTGCGGCCGCGATGGTATCTTTCTACCGATAGATGATTTTGCATTCCGCGATCGAATGGGGGTTCAAGTGAAGCGCGTTTTACCGTTTGTTTTGGCTCTTGCGTTCGGCATGCCGGCTTGGGGGCAGACCGTCGACAGCAACGGCGCGAAGCGACTGTCCGATGATTTGTCCCGCTATGTCGGCAGAAAGGCGCTCGATAACGGCATTTTGAAGATCTCGGTCGATGGCGACGCCTATCGGATCGCATTCGACTTCGATGCGCTCCTTAAGATGAATCCCAGCAAGGACGCTCTAACATTCAATCTTGCGCCCTTTGCGTTGCTGGTCAAACCGCGCAGTGACGGAAGCTGGAGCGTGTCCTCGGATTTAGCACCCAACGCCTTCCTCGATGTCGAGGGACCGCGCGGCGTGCGTTTCTCCGTCTCCGGCTCCGCATTCGGCGGCATCTACGATCCGGGATTGGCGGCGTTCACCAGCGGCGTCGGTTCGATGGCTGGCATGAAAGTGATATCAAGAGATCCCAAGAAACCGATGGACCTGAGCATCGGTGCCGGCACGTCGACCTTGAACGCCAGCAAAGCCGCGGGCGGCGGTGTCGATTTTGCCATGACGCAGACGATCGCCGACTTCGTCGAAACGGTCATTGTCGACGAAGGTGGGTCGGGGCCGAAAGTGCCGGTCACGATGAAGTCGCCGAAGGTGTCGGTCGAGGTGACCGGCAATGGCGTGCGTACGAAGGCGTTCCTCGATCTGCTCGGTTTTGCCGTCGCCAATCAGGACGAAGCTTCGCTGAAGGCCAACCAGGCTCATCTCAAATCATTGCTGACAAGCGCATTGCCCCTATGGGAGCGCTTGGAAGAGACCTATCGCTTTGAGGGCCTAAGCTTTGCAAGTTCAATGGGTAGTTTCGAACTCGCGGATTTGAGCGCTACGACCGGCATCGACGGAATCTCCGGTAGTGGGAAGATCGACTATCGGATCAAGGCAACCGGCTTAACTGTTCCCCAGCATTTTCTGCCGAGCTGGGGCGTCGCATTGCTGCCCACCGACGTCGAATTGAGCTTCGGCGGCGCCAATCTCGATCTCGATAGCATGGCGAAAAAGGCGATCGAAGCCTTTGATCTCAATGAGGATCCGCCGCTGTCGGATGAATTTGGCGAGGCCCTGGTCGCCGATTTCATGGCTAACAACCCGAAGATCGTGCTCCGGCATAGCATAGTGAAGAACGGTAACGTCGAAGTCACCATGAAAGGAGAGATGACGTTCCCGGACAAGAAGCCGGATGCGACGATGACGGTGGACGTCGCAGGCTACGACAAGATCGTGCAGGCTGTTCAAGCAGCCGCCAAGACTGACCCGCAGGCTGCACAGGTTTTGCCGGCTGCACTCGCCGTCAAAGGATTTGCCAAAACGCTGTCGGACGGTCGGCTGGAGTGGGTGATCGACGCCAAGGCTGACGGCTCGGTCGTTGTCAACGGCGCCATGCTGAAGCCGGCCGACGCCGTTCAGGACGACGGCGATATTATCGACCCGAATGATGCTACCGACCAGGATGATGGCTCGGGCGAGAATGACAATGGTGGGGCAGGGGCAAAACCCTGAACGTTTGAGTTAGAGACCGAGGGCACTCGCGATCTTCGGCGCGGCCTCGCGCCAATCCTCGACGACGGCGATGTCGTCAGGCATTGGCGGCAGGAAGGCGCGCAGCGAATTGTCGGCCATCAGATGGAAGAGATGGGCATCGGCAACCGAATTGCGCGCCGATACCAGATTGTTCGGCTGGTCGTCGACGAAGGCGATGGGTCGGCTCTTGATGCCGCGCAGCTTAGCCACCGCCGGGCCCTTGGCCATCTCGGTGGTCAAAAGCGGATAGGTCAGCCCGAGGGCGTCGAGATGGGCGCGGCGAACCGCGCGATGCTTGTGCGGCATGGCCGTCAGCATGACGATCTCGGCGCGCTCGCCCAGCGTCGCCAGGGCGTCGGCGGCGCCGTCGGTGATGCTTTGCCAGTCGGCTTGCGCATCGAAGAACTCGTCCAGAAGTGCGGTCACCTCCGCTTGTTCGACCAATCGGCCGCTCGCCTGCTCGGCAATGTTGCCGGTCAGCCGGAAGGAGGCAAACGTCAGGCCGAAACCGCGCGCCTGGAGAAAATGCGGAAAGGGCCGGATGAATTCGAGCACGACATCGTCGACATCGAGCACCAGCAGCGGCCGGTCGTCGGCGGCCAGTTCCTCGATCTGGCGCGCTGTTTCAGGGTCGTCGCTCATATGGAACGCTCATGATCGTCGTTGCCAAGCGGCAGCGCCCGCAACGCCTTGCCGACGGAAGCCGGCGGCGTGCCGGTTTCCTGCGCGAACCGCATGAGCGTCGGCTCGTGAGCGAGGATGAACTGCAGCACGCCTGCCAAAAATCCCGGCTCGCCGGCCGCCTGGCGGATGGAATGCGCCTCGATGCCGGTGATCGCTAGGAAGCGGGGCAAAAGTTCCGGATCGGCGGCGACGAAGCCCAGTGCCTTCACGGCAATGGTTTCCGCTTCCTCGCGCATTGACGCTGCGTGTGCCATCGCTACCTTCCAGTGCAGTGGAATGAGTCTCTTTTGGGCAGTAATCGCAAGCGTCGCCTGCGGCAAGCCATCTGCCTCTGCAATACGGTGATCGAGGCGAAATCCGAAGCTTTTCCGGCAGCCGGTTTCCGTTTCGTCAATTATATTGTCGTAGAGTCGAGCAGGGTTTGGTGCGTGCCGGCACGGGCGCATGACGGCAACCTTCGAGCGGAAGGCGGGCCGAGACGGGAAATCGATGCCTAAGAAGGTCATGATCGTCGAGGACAACGAGCTCAACATGAAGCTCTTTCGGGACCTCATCGAAGCGAGCGGTTACGAGACGGTCCGCACGCGCAACGGCCTTGAAGCGCTGGATCTGGCGCGACTGCACCGGCCGGACCTCATTTTGATGGACATCCAGCTGCCCGAAGTGTCGGGGCTGGAAGTGACCAAATGGCTGAAGGAGGACGATGACCTCCACGTCATCCCGGTCATTGCCGTCACCGCCTTCGCTATGAAGGGCGATGAGGAGCGCATCCGCCAGGGTGGCTGCGAGGCCTATATCTCCAAGCCGATCTCGGTGCCGCGTTTCATCGAAACCATCAAATCCTACCTGGGCGACGCCTGATGCGTCCCTCCAGCCGAGCCGGAGCTTTATGATGACTGCACGGGTCCTCGTCGTCGACGACATCCTTGCCAATGTGAGGCTGCTCGAGGTCCGGCTGCTTGCCGAATATTTCGAGGTGCTGACCGCTACCAACGGGCTGGACGCGATCGAGACCTGCGAAAACGGCAAGGTCGACGTCGTGCTGCTCGACGTGATGATGCCCGATATGGACGGGTTCGAGGTCTGCCGGCGGCTGAAGAGCGATCCGGCGACGTCGCACATCCCCGTCGTCATGATCACTGCGCTCGACCAGGTTTCGGACCGGGTGCGCGGCCTCGAGGCCGGAGCCGACGATTTCCTGACCAAGCCTGTCAACGATCTGCAATTGATGACGCGCGTCAAAAGCCTGGTCAGGCTGAAGACGTTGACCGACGAGTTGCGCCTGCGCGCCTCGACCACGCGCAACATCGGCATCGAGGAGCTTTTGAGCCGCAACTTCGCTTCCGAAGATATCATGCCCAAAGTCCTGCTGATCGATGAGCGCAAACCCTCCTTCGAGCGCGTCCAGAAGATGCTGCGCGGCAGCGCCGACCTCGACATCGCCACCGATCCGCATGCCGGCTTCTTCCAGGCCGCCGAGACACCCTATGAGTGCGTGATGATCTCGACGGCCTTTGCCGATTTCGATCCGCTCAGGCTCTGCTCGCAACTGCGTTCGCTCGATCGCACCCGTTTCCTGCCGATCATCCTTCTGGCGCAGGAGGGCGAGGAGGGGCGCATCATCCGCGGCCTCGAGCTCGGCATCAACGACTACCTGATGCGGCCGATCGACCAGCAGGAGCTGACAGCCCGGCTGCGCACGCAAGTGCGCCGCAAGCGCTACAACGACCAACTCCGCGCCAGCGTCACCCAGACCATCGAGATGGCGGTGACCGATGCCTTGACGGGACTGCACAACCGCCGTTACCTCGACAGCCATCTGCAGACCTTGTTCGATCGTGCCGTGGCGCGGCGGCGGCCGCTGTCGCTGATGATCACCGACCTCGACCGCTTCAAGACCGTCAACGACACGCATGGCCATGATGGCGGCGACGACGTGCTGCGCGAATTCGCGCGGCGGCTGCGCAAGAATGTGCGCGGCATCGATCTCGCTTGCCGCTTCGGTGGCGAGGAGTTCGTCGTGGTCATGCCGGACACGGACGGCGCGGTGGCCGAAAAGGTCGCGGAGCGCATTCGTGCGGAAATCGCCCAGATGCCGTTTGCCGTCGGCCATGCGGGCGAAACGATCGAGGTTACCGTCAGCGTCGGCGTTTCTTCGGTGCTGAAGGGCTTGGACTCGGTTGCCGGGCTGATGAAACGCGCCGACCTCGCGCTCTACGAAGCCAAGAGCGCCGGCCGCAACCGCGTGGTCGCCAAGGCGGCGTAGCGGCGATTTTTCCAGTCAATGCGACAGGGTTACGAATTTACCTTAATGCAAGTGATTCGCCGACTTGGTTAAGAAATTGTTGATTTTCATAAACCGTTGCGCAAATGTGCAGACAGTGACGGAACCGGCGCGAGGGTAGATCGCCGGGGTCGATCCGAAAGCTACCCCATGATTCAGGTCCGCCGCATCTCCTGGGTCCGTGGGGTCGGCCGGCCGGCGCTGGCACATAGTGGCCTCCTCGTACCGCTGCCAAACGCCGACCGGCCCCCTTTTTCGAAAAGACGTCGGATTCTGTGTCAAATACCGGAAATGCCGGTCCTTTCACGCCTTTGAATACAAAAACGCCGCCCAACAGGCGGCGTTTGGCATTGCGGATGGAAACCGGGTTACTTGATCTTGGTTTCCTTGAATTCGACGTGCTTCTTGGCGACCGGATCGTATTTGCGGAACGACAGCTTGTCCGTCTTGGTGCGGCTGTTCTTGCTGGTCACGTAGAAGAAACCGGTGTCGGCGGTCGACAGAAGCTTGATCTTGATGTTTGCGGCTTTGGCCATGGTGTTCGTCCGTTATGTTCGTGGAGTTTTGGCCGCTGGAGCACGGGAAAACACCCGGACGCGGGAAACTTGGCGCGACACATAAAGAACGCGCCCGGAAAGTCAACCCCGCGGCGCTGCCTCTTCCTTCTCCCACATGGGAGAAGGAAAGGTCGGGAGGAAACGGAACGGTCCGTTTCTATGCATCTTCCCTGACTGTAGCGGCCTTCTTCCAGTCTCCTGTCGTGTTCCACCAGCGGTTCGGGTTGGAGCGGTCGTCCAACCCTTTGGAGCGGCTGGCAAGGAGCGGCTGAATGCGGATCACCGGCTCCTGATAGCTGTGGACCTGGAATATCGCTTCGACAATGCGGGCGGCCAGCGCCTGGTCGTCGGGCAGCTCGAACGACACTTCCACCGTGCCCGGCCGTCTGCGCAATTCGGTCTCGGCGCCGGCGGCAGCCCCTTCGAGCGGCCGGTAGCGCTCGATGCCGTGCGCCGACTGGTAGGCATTGCTGTCGTATTTGCCCATGGCCAGCGGGGCGATCGCAACCACCGCTTCCATGATGCGGTCGACATCGGCGGCCGGCGCCTGAAAGGTGACAAGCAGCAGCAATTCCATCCGCACCGATTTCGTTTCAAAGCCGGAGTCGATCATGATGGCATCCTCAAATTCGTGGCGTGTTGCTGACAATCTATCCAGGTGCTGCTGACACGGTTATGTCAGCAGCCTCACGCCACGCGCGGCATCGATCGGGTCTTTCTACAGGATCTTCCGGACGAGCCTGGCGCCGACCAGCGCGATATAGAGGGCGAAGAACATGCCGAGCGCCCAGCCGAAGCCCGAGGGACCGAAGACGTCCATGCCGATGCCGATCGCCTGCGGGCCGAGCACCATGCCGACGCCGTAGCAGAGCACGAAGGCGGCGTTGGCCGAGGCCAGTTCGTGGCCGGAAAGCTGCGAGCCGAGATGGGCCAGGCCGATCGTGTACATGGCCGCGACCACGCCGCCCCAGACGAACAGAAGCGCCGCCATCAGATGCCAATTCTCAGCGAAGTGCGGCATGAAGATGGTGCCGGCAAGCCCGATCGTGGCACAAGCCAGAAGCAGATGGCGGCGGTCGCTGACGCGGTCGCTGATCATGCCGAGCGGGATTTGCAACAGCACGTTGCCGAGGCCGATCATGGTGAGCAGAAGGGCGGCATTGGCCTCGGAGTAGCCGATGCGGTTGCCATAGACGGGAAACAGCGCAAAGCCGCCGGTCTCGACCGCGCCGAACACCAGCACCGCGGCGGTCGCCGTCGGCACCAGCCAGATGTAGCGCAGGAAGTTGCTGGTTTCGCCATTGGAGACGATGGTCGGGCTCTCGTTGCGTGCCGCCAGAACCGGAATGGCGGCCAGCGTCACCAGCGCTATGGTGACGCCGAAGGGCAGGAAGCCGCTGCTGCCGAGTTGGGCGAACAACCAAGGCCCGGCGGCAAAACCGAGCGACAGCACGGTGGCGTAGATGCCCAGGACCAGACCGCGCCGGTGCGGCGGCGCCGATGTGCTGATCCAGAATTCCGACAGGATGAACAGCACCGTCAACGCGATGTGCAGCAGGACGCGCAGCGGAAACCACATCCAGAAGTCCGGCGCGAAATGGAAGCCGACAAAGGCCAGCACTCCCGTGGCGATCATGGCCAGCATCGTCCAGGCGACGCCGAATCGCATGGCGAGCGGGGTGGCGAGCGGTGCGCCGGCGATCGAGGCGAGACCGGCAACAGCGGTATTGAGGCCGATCATCGACGCCGAATGGCCGCGTGTTTCGAGGATGACGCTGAGCAGCGGCATGCCGAGGCCGATGGCGATGCCGACGACGCTGATCGACGAGATCGCCGCGATCATCGGCAACCAATGTACGCGTTCCTCGACCTCTTGCTGGGTATCGACCGTCATGGGATGTGAATGCTCTACAGAATTTCGCGGACGAAGCGATTGCCGACAAGCCGGTAGAACGGCACGAAACCGCCGGGGCGCAGCAGCGGATCATCGACGAGCCGCTTTTCCAGCTCCTCCAGGATAGCCCTGGTGATGTCGGGGATATCGGCCTGCCTGGCTTTGGCGAGCGGCAGCCAGACCAGTTCCTCCAGCTCGTTGGTCGGGCCGCCGTCCGGCAGCTCCACGGCGACATCCTCGCGCCAGGCGCTGAAGAAGCGCGTGTCGAAGCGCCGCACCCGGTTGGGCGGCGTGATGGCACGCGCGATGAAGCGCAGCGCTTCCAGCGAAGGCCTTACGCCGTGCTCGGAAAAACCCTGCCAATCGCGTTTGGTCGTCGCGAAGGCGCCTTTGCGGCCGATCAGCAGGCCAGCCTCCTCATAGGTCTCGCGTACCGCCGACAGGGCGATGCCGCGGGCTCGGGCCGGGCTGGTGCGGCCGACACCCGCGGTCAGCTTCGCCACTTCCTCTGGGTGCAACGCCGTGGCTGTGGGAATGCGGCTGTCGGCCGGGTCGGTGCGGCCGCCGGGAAAGACGAATTTTCCCGGCATGAAGGCGTGACGGGCGTGGCGCCGGCCCATCAGCACCCGAAACTCGTCGCCCTTGCGGTCGAGCAGGATCAGTGTCGCGGCGTCACGCGGGCGAATAGGCTGGGCGTGAAGCGCAATTGCGCTCCGCTCAACCCTGTCGACGTCCGCCTTGGTCATACCGTCCATGCGCACGACCTAGCGGAATCTTCTCCGATGCGAAAGTGGCGTCCAGCCATGCCGATTGCGCCAGCCTCGGTTTTCAAGCCTCGGGATGCGACTCGATCAGATCTTCTTCCCCGCCGAAGCCATGCATATAGAGCGCCCATTGCAGGCCGATGACGGCGCCCTTGATCGGCTGCAGCAAGACAACCGCCAAGAGGATGGTCAGCGGCACCCAGATGGCTATGTGCTGCCAGGTGGACAGGGTGGAGGTCGCTTCGATGCCCATGAAGGCGCCGAGCACGATATGGCCGACGATGACCACCACCAGATAGGCGGGCAGGTCGTCGGCGCGATGGTGATGAAGCTCCTCGCCGCAACGATCGCATTTGTCTGCGGTCTTGACGAAGGCGCGAAACAGCTTTCCTTGGCCGCAATGCGGGCAGCGGCCGAGCGCGCCCCGCTTCATCGCCGTCCACAGCGGTCGGGCGACCCGGCCCGAGTGATGTTCACCGCCGAAAACCTGTTGGTTCGTTTTCAAATCGCCTGGCATTACCGTCTCCTGCCGCGCGAGCCTGGACGCGATTGCGACGCGCGGGCGCGGCCTTTGGCCTTGTGAAACGACCGTTTGGAGCCGGGCAGCGGCTTTGGGTCGGTCAGCATCTCGAAACGCATCGCGCCGGCCATAGGCGCCACCTCGATCAGGCGAACCTCGACGCGGTCGGCAAGCTGGTAGCCCTTGCCGGTGCGTTCTCCGAAAAGCGATCGGGCAGTTTCGTCGTATATATAGTAATCGCCGTCCAGACTTGACACCGGGATGAAACCATCTGCGCCATACTGCGGCAATTGGACAAATAGTCCCGATTTGGTGACGCCCGAAATGCGCGCGTCGAAACGATCGTCGACACGCTCGGCCAGATAGGCGGCGATCAGCCGGTCGACCGTGTCGCGCTCGGCGGCCATGGCACGGCGCTCGGTGGCCGAGATCAGCGCGGAAACCTCTTCCAGCCGCTCGGCCTCGTCCTGCGTCAACCCGCCCGCACCGAAGCCGAGCGCGACTATCAGCCCGCGATGCACGATCAGGTCGGCATACCTGCGGATTGGCGAGGTGAAATGCGCGTAGCGCTTCAGATTGAGGCCGAAATGGCCGATGTTGCTGGGCGAATATTCGGCCTGCATCTGCGTGCGCAGCACCACCTCGTTGACCAGCCCCTCATGATCGGCGCCGCGGACGCGATCGAGAATGCCGTTGAACTGGTTCGGCCGCATCTGCGCGCCGCGCGCCAGCGACAGGCCGAGCGTCTGCAGGAACTCGCGCAGCGATTCCTGCTTGGCGAGCGAAGGCGCGTCATGGATGCGGTAGACCAGCGCCTGTCGCTTCGCCTCCAGCGTCTCGGCCGCCGCGACATTGGCCTGGATCATGAACTCTTCGATCAGCTTGTGCGCGTCGAGCCGCTCCGGCACGACGACCCGGTCGACGGTGCCGTCCTCCTTGAGCAGGATCTTGCGCTCCGGCAATTCAAGCTCGAGCGGCTGGCGCGTGTCACGGCCGCGCTTCACCACGGCGTAGGCATCCCACAGCGGCTTCAGCACCATGTCGAGGATCGGCCCGGTCGTGTCGTCCGGCGCGCCATCGATCGCGGCTTGCGCTTGGCGGTAGGCGAGCTTCGCCACCGATTTCATCATGACGCGGTGGAACGAATGCCTGAGCTTGCGGCCATCGGCCGCGAACGTCATGCGCACCGCCAGCGCCGGGCGATCCTGGCCTTCGCGCAGCGAACAAAGGTCGTTGGAGATGCGCTCCGGCAGCATCGGCACGACGCGATCCGGGAAATAGACCGAATTGCCGCGTTTCAGCGCCTCGCGGTCGAGTGCGGTGCCATAGCGCACATAGGCGGCGACATCGGCAATCGCCACGGTGACGACCACACCGCCGGGGTTCTTGTCGTCCGGATCGGATAGGGCGAACACCGCGTCGTCATGATCCTTGGCGTCGGCCGGATCGATGGTGACCAGCGGCAGGTCGCGCCAGTCCTCGCGGCCGGCCAGCGTCGCCGGCTTGACCGCCTCCGCCTCGGCAATGACGTCCGCCGGGAAGATGTGCGGAATGTCGTGTGCATGGATGGCGATCATCGAGACCGCCTTTTCGCTGGTCAGCGAACCCAGCACCGCCAGCACCTTGGCTCTGGGCAGTCCATAGCGGGAGGCCCGTGCCGGCTCGACCTCGACCAGATCGCCGTTCTTGGCGCCGTTCTGGAATTCCTTGTCGACGACCAGCTCCGGCTGACGTCTTTCGACGGGCTCGATCCGGAAGCTGCCGTCCTGCAGCACCCGAAAGACGCCGAGAACGGCATCGGTGCGCTTCTCGAAGATCTTCATCACCCGCCCGGTATAGGCGGGGCCTGTCACATCGTCGGTCGGAAAGGTCTTGGCCAGCACGCGGTCGCCGATGCCCGGTGTCGGGCCGCCGCCGCCGCGCGACACGCGGATCGCGATGACGGGCGGCTCGCCGTTGCCCAGGGCTTCGGTCGGGTGCGCCAGCAGCACGCCGTCGGCGTCGCGGCCAAAGATGTCGAGCACGGCGACGTGGGGCAGGGCACCGACACGGGCGAGCCGCTTGCGCTCCTTAGTCAGCAGGCCCTCGTCCTGCAGGTCGCGCAAAATGTCCTTCAGCCAGATACGGTCCTCGCCGCGCAGCGCAAATGCCTTGGCGATGTCGCGTTTGCCGGAGCGATCCGGGTTTTCGGCGATGTAGCGCAGGATTTCGTCGCGGGAGGGCCGGTAGTCGTCCTTGACCTTGGCCCTCGTGTCGGCGGTGCGCGGATCGCCATGGCTTCTTCCGGAGATTCTGCGCGCCACGCCGCCCTATCCCTTTTTCTTGGCCGCTTTCTTGGCCGCTGGTTTCTTGGCTGCCGCCGCAGGCTTTTTGGCAGGTGCGGCGGCTTTGCGGAAGGGCTTTCTGCCGCCATTGCCGCCCTTGGCTTCCTTCTCGGCAATCAGCGCCACCGCGTCCTCGATCGTCACCGACTGCGGGTCCTTGCCCTTGGGCAGTGTCGCATTGACCTTGCCGAAATTGACATAAGGCCCGTATTTGCCATCGCGCACGACGATCTTGCCGCCGCCCGCCGGATGGTCGCCGAGCTCCTTCAGTGCCGCGGCGGTACCGCCATTGCGGCCGCCCGGGCCCTTCGCCTGCTTCTCGGCGATCACCGACACGGCGCGGTTGAGACCGATCGAGAACACGTCCTCGATGCTGTCGAGATTGGCGTAGGTGCCGTCATGCAGCACGAACGGGCCGTAGCGCCCCAGACCGGCCGAGATCATCTTGCCGGATTCCGGATGCTTGCCGACGTCGCGCGGCAGCGAAAGCAGAGCGAGGGCCTTTTCGTGGTCGATCGAATCGGCCGTCCAGCCCTTGGGCAGGCTGGAGCGCTTGGCTTCCTTGCCGTCGCCGCGCTGGATATAGGGGCCGAAGCGACCGCTGCGCAGCGTGATCTCCTCCGCCGTATAGGGGTCCTTGCCAAGCACCTTGGTGCCGTCCTCGCCATTGCCGTTTTCGCCATTGGGATTGGCGGCGTCGCCGAGCTGGCGGGTAAAGGAGCATTCGGGATAGTTCGAGCAGCCAACGAAGGCGCCGAACTTGCCGAGCTTCAGCGAGAGGTTGCCGGTGCCGCATTTCGGGCAGATGCGGGGGTTCGAACCGTCTTCGCGCGCGGGAAACACCAGCGGCGCCAGCTCCTCGTTCAAGGCATCGAGCACGTCGGTGACACGCAATTCCTTGATGTCGGCGACGGCGCCGGAAAAATCCTTCCAGAAATCGCGCAGCACATCCTTCCAGGCGAGCTTGCCGTCGGAAATCTCGTCGAGCTTTTCCTCGAGCGAGGCGGTGAAATCATATTCGACATAGCGCTCGAAGAAGCTTTCGAGGAAGGCCGACAACAGCCGGCCCTTGGCCTGCGGCAACAGCTTGCGCTTGTCGATGGTGACGTAGTCGCGGTCCTCGAGCGTCTTCAGGATCGCCGTGTAGGTCGACGGCCGGCCGATGCCGAGCTCTTCCAGCTTCTTGATCAGCGAGGCTTCCGAATAGCGCGGCGGCGGCTCGGTGGTGTGCTGGGTGGCGTTGATCGCCTCGCGGTCGAGCTGTTCGCCGGCACGGATCTCGGGCAGACGGCGGTTTTCCTCGTCTTCCGAATCCTCGTCCTTCTGATCGGTGTAGGCGGCGATGAAGCCGTCGAAGCGAACGACCGAACCGACGGCGCGAAGCTCCGCCGTGCGGGCGCCGTTGACCGCCTCGATCTCGGCCGTGGTGCGCTCGATCTCGGCCGGCTGCATCTGGCTGGCGATGGCGCGTTTCCACACCAACTCGTAAAGCCGTGCCTGGTCGGCATCGAGATATTGCCTGACCGAAGCGGGCGTGCGCATGAAATCGGTCGGGCGGATCGCTTCGTGCGCTTCCTGGGCGTTCTTGGCCTTGGTCGTGTAGTAGCGCGGTTTTTCAGGCAGGTATTTTGGGCCGAATTCCTTGGCGATCGCATCGCGCGCGGCAGTGATCGCCTCCGGCGCCATCTGCACGCCGTCGGTTCGCATATAGGTGATCAGGCCGGTGGTCTCGCCGCCGATGTCCATGCCTTCATAGAGCCGCTGCGCCACCTGCATGGTGCGGTTTGCCGAAAAGCCGAGGCGCGAGGAGGCGGCCTGCTGCAGTGTCGAGGTGGTGAAGGGCGGACCTGGGTTGCGCTTGGTCGGCTTGGCTTCGACCGACAGCGCCTTGAAGGTCGCGCCTTCGAGCATCGCCTTGATGTCGTCGGCCTGCGCCTTGTTGGAAATGTCGAGCTTTTGCAGTTTCTTGCGGTCGAAGGCGGTCAGCCGGGCCTCGAAATTTTCGTTGCGCGGCGTGCCGAGGATTGCTGCGATCTGCCAGTATTCCTCGCGGATGAAGCGCTCGATCTCCAATTCGCGGTCGCAGACGAGGCGCAATGCCACCGACTGGACGCGGCCAGCGGAGCGGGCGCCCGGCAGCTTGCGCCACAGAACGGGCGACAGCGTGAAGCCGACCAGATAGTCGAGCGCGCGGCGGGCGAGATAGGCATCGACCAGCGGCGCGTCGATCTGGCGCGGATTGGCCATCGCCTCCAGCACCGACGCCTTGGTGATGGCGTTGAAGACGACGCGGCTGACCGGCTTGTCCTTCAGCGCGCGCTTCTGCTTCAGCACTTCCAGAACATGCCAGGAAATGGCTTCGCCCTCGCGATCCGGGTCGGTGGCGAGGATCAGGCCGTCGGCATCCTTGACCGCCTTGGCGATGTCGGCGAGGCGCTTGCCCGAGGCGGTGTCGACAGCCCAGGACATGGCGAAATCCTCGTCCGGGCGCACGGAGCCGTCCTTGGGCGGCAGATCGCGGACATGGCCGAACGAGGCCAGAACCTTATAGTTCCTCCCAAGATACTTGTTGATTGTCTTTGCCTTGGCCGGCGATTCGACGACGACGACGTCCATGAGGTCTCATATCTGTTGTGATGCGGCAGAAGAATTCCGCTGCGCGCGACGAAATCTCGTACAATTGTCGCTCACATGGCCGCGCTTTTTCATCCGGTCAAGGGGAAGCGCCCAAAATGCGGTCCCGCATCGAGTGCGCAACCCAAGAGCGCGTCATGTGAAATCCGCAATCCTGGATAGGAGAAATGGCTGCCTGTCGTTGGACAACCGGCGATGAATCCGGGAGAAGCGGGACAAATTCCCTTAGGGATATAAGAGAAACATCGGTCGTGCGCCAGACCCAAGCCGACAGACCCAAGCCGAAGAGACGTCCGCATGTTGCGGCACGGGCGCGGCAAGTGGGCTGATACCCGCCAGCGCGGTTCAAGGATGTGACGCGCAAGAAGCTGGCCGCGGGTGCCTGGAGGAATGCCCGCGACCAGCCGATTTCCCGTCGACCAAAACGACCCTTGGTTCGAGGCTCAGTCGGCCTTGGCGACGTGCCAGACCTCACCGACACCGTCGCCGGTCATGTCGCCGGCCTTCTTGTCCTTGATGAAGGTATAGACCGGCTTGCCCTCATAGGCCCACATCTTGGTGCCGTCGGTGCGGTCGACGATCGTCCATTCGCCCTCCGCCTTGGCGTCGGCCTCGGCCTTTAGCGGCGGCCAGTTGGTGGCGCATTTGTCGTAGCAGTTCGTCTTGCCCGCCTCGTCCTTGTCGTAGGTGTAAAGCGTCATGCCGTTGGCATCGGTGTAGATCTTGGTGCCGCCGACATCCGCTTCCTTCCACGCCTCGGCGGCATGGGAGGCGGCAGTGCCGAGCAAAAGCATCGCCAGCCCAATCGTGATCGATTTCATGACATTCTCCCTGATACGATCCGAGAAGCGCGCGGAAAGTCGCGGCCTCATTGCATCAACGCGCCTGGCGTGCCGTTTCTTCCTCGATGCGGGGCGGCAACTTGCCACGCAATGGTGATTGGCGGACAAGCCCGTGCGCCGCTATATCGGCGCCGATACGGTTGGAGTTCGGGAATGGCAGTGGATATAGGCTATGTCAGCGCGGTCGGGGCGGGGGCGATCTCGTTCCTGTCGCCTTGCGTGCTGCCGCTGGTGCCGCCCTATCTCTGCTACATGGCCGGCGTGTCGGTCGAGGATTTTCGCGGCAATGCCGGCGTCATGGCCCGGGCCGAGGCGCGCAGCGCGCTGCTTTATGCCTCGATCGCCTTCGTTCTCGGCTTCTCGACCGTCTTCGTGGCTCTGGGCGCCGGCGCCTCGACTATCGGACGGCTGCTGCGCGTCTGGCAGGAGCCGCTGGCGATGGCCGCCGGCGTGCTCATCATCCTGATGGGCCTGAATTTCCTCGGCATACTGCGTATCCCCTTGCTGTCGCGCGAGGCGCGCTTCCAGTCGCAGGGCAAGCCGGCCAGCATCGTCGCCGCCTATGTCATGGGACTGGCCTTCGCCTTCGGCTGGACGCCCTGCATCGGACCGGTGCTGGGACCGATCCTGACGCTGGCCGGCGGCCGTGAGACGGTGGGCGAGGGCGCGGCTCTGCTCGCCGCCTATTCGCTCGGCCTCGGCATCCCGTTCCTGATCGCGGCGCTGTTTTCCGGCGCCTTCATGCGCTTTCTCTCGAAATTCCGCGTCCATCTCGGCCGCGTCGAAAAGGCGATGGGCGCGCTGCTGGTCGTCGCCGGCGTCTTTTTCCTGACGGGCGGCGTGCAGGCCGCATCCTATTGGCTGCTGGAGAACTTTCCGGTGCTGGGGCAGTTGGGTTAGGCTGACCTGATACGAGCCCATGCCGACAGATGGTTTGGCCGTCCAGCGTTCGCCCGATCGAGCGAAGGACCATGCTGCGCGTCGCCAATGTGCCGGCGCACCCGAGAGGGGAAGTCGGCGGTCCATCTTTCGATGGACATTGCCTGAACCCGCCGACCCCGCGTTGCCAGTGGCCTCGCGATTCGGAGCTTCGCCAAAGGAAGGCGTGCCGTCTAGCAACGCAAACGTGTATCCGCGCCCTTACGCGGCCATTACCGCCGCCGCGTCGCGATGTCCCCCACAGGGCCGCGAGATCGTCGAGGCACATGCGCGGCAGATCGGCCGCCGTCAGCCTTTCGCGCTTTCCCGCCGCGATCTCATGCAAGGCCATCCCACGACCTACTGATCAAAAGTCAGTTGCTCCACCGTCTCACCGGAATTTAACCGCATTGGTGCAGCATGGCGCCAATGCTAGACATGCCTTGATTCCCAACCCTTTTCATATGGTTGCCATTCCATGAGCCAGAGAACCTGCCTGTCCGTCATCCTCGCCGCCGGTGAAGGGACGCGCATGAAGAGCGCGTTGCCCAAAGTGCTGCATAAAATCGCCGGCCTGCCGATGGTCGCCCATGTCGTGAGGGCGGCAGAAGCGGCCGGGGCGGGCGATCAGGCGCTGGTGATCGGCCATGGGGCGGACGAGATGCGCAAGGCCACGCAGAAGTTCGCCCCGAAGGCGGAGATCTTCGTCCAGGACAAGCGGCTCGGCACGGCGCATGCCGTGCTGGCGGCTCGTGATGCGATATCAAAGGGTTACGACGACATCCTCGTGATGTTCGGCGACACGCCGCTGATCGATCCGGAGGTGCTGGTTGCCGCGCGCCTGAAGCGGGCCGAAGGCGCTGCGGTGGTCGTGGTCGGCTTCCGCACGTCAAATCCCTCCGGCTATGGCCGCCTGATCGAAAAGGGCGGCAAGCTCGTCGCCATCCGCGAGGAAAAGGACTGCACCGACGAGGAGAAGAAAATCACCTTCTGCAATGGCGGGCTGATGGCGGTTGCCGGCAAGCATGCGCTGAAGCTGCTCGATCAAGTCGGCAACAGCAACGCCAAGGGTGAATATTACCTCACCGACATCGTCGAGATCGCCGGCGGGCAGGGCCTCGATGTCGTCGCCACGGAAGCCGGCTTCGAGAATGTGCTCGGCATCAACAACCGCGCCGAACTCGCCGCGGCCGAAGGCATCTGGCAGACGCGCCGGCGGCGCGAGGCCATGCTCTCCGGCGTCACATTGATCGCACCGGAAACCGTGTTCTTTTCGCACGATACGGAGATCGGCGCGGATACGATCGTCGAACCCAATGTCTGGTTCGGGCCCGGCGTGAAGATCGCGACGGGCGCCAAGATCCATGCCTTCAGCCATATCGAAGGCGCGACGATCGCTTCCGATTGCGATGTCGGTCCGTTCGCGCGGCTGCGGCCGGGCGCCAACCTCAAGCAAAAGGCCAAGGTCGGCAATTTCTGCGAGGTCAAGCAGTCTGTCATCGAGGAGGGCGCCAAGGTCAACCACCTGACCTATATCGGCGATGCCCGCGTCGGCGCCGGCGCCAATATCGGCGCTGGCACCATCACCTGCAACTATGACGGCTACTCGAAGTTCTTCACCGATATCGGCGAGGGCGCCTTCGTCGGATCGAATTCCTCGCTGGTGGCGCCTGTTACGATCGGCAAGGGCGGCTATATCGCTTCGGGCAGTGTGATCACCGAAAGCGTGCCCGACGACGCGCTGGCCTTCGGCCGCGCCCGCCAGAGGACGCTGCCCGGCAAGGGCAAGGAATTGCGCGAGCGTTTTGCCTCGGCCGCGGCGGCGAAGAAGGCCACTAAATGATCAATGGTCGTTAGTCGGTTGCAGTTGCATCCTTGCTGAAAGCAGCGGTTACTTCGATCCTGCCGACAATTGCCTTGTTGAATTCAGGAAGATCTTCAGCTGGAATCCAGTATTCGAGATGAGCCTTGCTGCCAGCATGTTCGACCCGGTAACGGTCGAGAAAACCCTTCAGAACCTCAAACCGGGTGACGAATCCCGAGCCGCTAGCCGGTACGTTCCAGTCACGCGCGATCTGCACGGCATAGGCTTCGGATAGAACGGGGTAAAAAATAGGTTGCTCGGGAAGGCGCGGCGGAAACGCGCGCATGCCCGATTTCTCGATCAGTTTAAGCTCCTGTGGGCCAACAGGACGCCAAAGCGTCACCGTGTCGATTTGTTCAGTCATGATCGCATCATGCCTTTGACGGATTTCAGAACCGTTGAAACGGGGTAGCATGCGTTCACGGAGAAACCGAGCGATCGCGATAACCGGATTGCAAGAGCGCCCTGTCATGGTGCATCTGTGCAAGACCGTTCCGGCTGATACGGAACGAAACGCAATGTGATTTTCGCGGCAGCCCGGCCGTCCCTAAATGGCGCTGGGTTTCATGCCGGAATCGGGGGCAAACGTCTATGTGCGGCATTGTTGGAATTGTCGGTCACTCGCCGGTCGCGCCACTCATCGTCGATGCGCTGAAAAGGCTCGAATATCGCGGTTATGATTCGGCCGGCGTCGCCACGATCGAGCATGGCAAGCTTGCGCGCCGCCGCGCCGAGGGCAAGCTGGTCAATCTCGAGCGCCGGCTGAAGGACGAACCGCTCGACGGCATGGTCGGCATCGGCCACACGCGCTGGGCGACGCATGGCGTGCCCAACGAGACCAATGCGCATCCGCATTTTTCCGACGGCGTCGCCGTCGTCCATAACGGCATCATCGAGAATTTCGCCGAGTTGCGCGACGAACTGATGCGCGACGGCTACGCATTTTCGTCGCAGACCGACACCGAGGTCGTCGCGCATCTGGTGGCGCGCGAACTGGCCAAGGGTTTGAAGCCGGTCGAGGCCGCGCACCAGGCGCTGAAGCGGCTGGAAGGCGCCTTTGCGCTGGCCATCATGTTTAGGGGAGACGAGGATCTCATCGTCGGCGCGCGCAACGGCCCGCCGCTGGCCGTCGGCCATGGCGACGGCGAGATGTTCCTGGGCTCCGACGCCATCGCGCTTGCCCCCTTCACCAATTCGATCACCTATCTGGAGGACGGCGACTGGGCGGTGGTGCGCCGCAACGAGGTCGCCATCTTCGACATGGACGGCAACAAGGTCGACCGCAAGCGCCAGCAGTCGCTCAGCACCAGCTTCATGGTCGACAAGGGCAACCGGCGCCATTTCATGGAGAAGGAAATCCATGAACAGCCCGAAGTGATCTCACACACGCTGGCGCATTATGTGGATTTTGTCGGCGGCGTCTCGAAGCCGCTCGACCTGCCGTTCGATTTCGCCAAGATCGACCGGCTGGCGATTTCGGCCTGCGGCACCGCCTATCTGGCAGGCTTGATCAGCAAATACTGGTTCGAGCGCTATGCGCGGCTGCCGGTCGACATCGATGTCGCCTCGGAATTCCGCTACCGTGAAATGCCGCTGTCGAAGACCGACGCCGCCTTCTTCATCTCGCAATCGGGCGAGACCGCCGATACGCTGGCCTCGCTGCGCTATTGCCGCAAGGCCGGAATGAAGATCGGCGCGGTGGTCAACGTGCGTGAATCGACGATGGCGCGCGAATCCGACGTCGTCCTGCCGACGCTGGCCGGGCCGGAGATCGGCGTCGCCTCGACCAAGGCTTTCACCTGTCAATTGTCGGTGCTGGCCTCGCTTGCCGTGCGGGCGGGCGTGGCACGCGGAACGATCTCGCGCGAGCAAGAAACGACGCTGGTGCGCCAACTGTCGGAAGCGCCGCGCTATGCCAATCAGGTGCTGAAGCTCGACGAGCAGATCGAAAAGGTCGCCCGCGACCTCTCGCACTACAAGAACGTGCTCTATCTCGGCCGCGACACCAATTTCCCGCTGGCCATGGAAGGGGCGCTGAAGCTCAAGGAAATCTCCTATATTCATGCCGAGGGCTATGCCGCCGGCGAGCTGAAGCACGGGCCGATCGCGCTGATCGACGAGAACATGCCGGTGATCGTCATTGCCCCGCATGACCGCATCTTCGAGAAGACCGTCTCCAACATGCAGGAAGTGGCGGCGCGCGGCGGCAAGATCATCCTGATTACCGACAGCAAGGGTGCCGCGCATTCAAGCGTGGAGACGATGGAGACCATCGTGCTGCCGGACGTGCCGGAAATCATCTCGCCGATCATCTACGCGCTGCCGATCCAGATGCTGGCCTATTTCACCGCCGTGTTCATGGGCACCGACGTCGACCAGCCGCGCAACCTGGCGAAATCGGTGACGGTGGAGTAGCGGTCGCCGCGGCTGGACGCATTGTATCATTCCCGGATACGTCCTCCTTGCGTGCAGCCTTGGCTATTAGCGGAAACGCCCATCGCTTCGTCATCCTGGGGCGGAGCAAGGAGCGCAGCGACGCAGCGCAGACCCCAGGATCCATGCCGCGACTTCAGAGCTCTGCTGCGGTGCAAATTCTGCTCTGCTGCACTCTTCGGCTAAGGTTATGGCATGGATCCCAGGGTCTCCGCGACGGAGCTTCGCTCCTGCTTCGCCCAGGGATGACGAAGTTGGGGAGGCTTCGGCCAATCCCGGATGTTTATGATTGTCCGTCGAAACGAACGATGAGATCTTGGCTGCCAACAAGCCTTCAACGCGTCATATTCCTTGTGCAGCGCTACTGGCGGCGCTTGCCCTAACCCTTTGAGGACCTTGAACTATGCTCAAGTTCGCACGTCCAATTCACCCCGGAGAATTCCTGCGCGAGGAATATCTCCTCCCGCTTGGCATGAGTGCTGGTGCGCTGGCGAAGAAACTCAATCTTCCGCGCACTCGTATCGAACGTATTGCCAAGGAAGAGATCGGCCTGACTCCCGATTCCGCGCTTCGCCTCGCCAGGTTCTTCAACACCACGCCCGAGTTCTGGATGAATTTTCAGCAGACCTATGAGCTTGAGACCGAGGCAAGGAAACTCGCTTCTGAACTCGAGAAGATCGAGCCGCTCGAAGTCGCGGCATAGTTGATCATTTAAAAATTTCGCAGTTCCAAAGCGGATGGCGGTTCACTAATGTTGCGCCGCAACCAGTGCTGCGGTGAACCATGTCCGATGCTGCCAAGACCTCAGGCATGACCCGGCTGCGGAATTATTTCCTGACAGGCTTCGTCGTCTGCGCGCCGCTGGCGATCACCGCTTACATCGCCTGGTCATTCATCGGCTGGGTCGATTCCTGGGTGAAACCCTATATTCCGGCGCGCTACAACCCCGATAGCTATCTGCCGGCGCCGGTCCCGGGTTTTGGCCTGATCGTTGCCTTGATCCTGATTACCCTGATCGGTTTCCTGACCGCCAATATCGTCGGCCGCGCCATCGTCCTGTTCGGCGAGCGCCTGCTCGGCCGCATGCCGCTGGTGCGCGGCATATACGGCTCGCTGAAGCAGATCTTCGAAACCGTACTGTCGAACAAGGGCGACATGTTCCGCCAGGTCGGGCTGGTCGAATATCCGCGCAAGGGCGTCTGGTCGCTGGTTTTCGTCGCCAGCGAGAAGGAAACCGAGATCAACCAGAAGCTCGATCAGGAAGGCAATCCGCTGATCGCGGTGTTCATGCCGTGCACGCCCAACCCGACCACCGGCTTCCTGATGTATGTGCCGAAATCCGATGTCGTGCCGCTCGACATGACGATCGAGGACGGCGCCAAGCTGATCGTCTCGGCCGGGCTGGTGGCGCCGGAGGTCAAGACGCAGATGGTGACGTTGAACGGCAAGCCGATCGGCGGTCAGATCGGCAATCCATCGGTGGGTGCCGGCCCTCAGCCGGCGCGCAAGAGCCGCACCGCCTCGTCGCGGCCGAACAAGTAGAGCAGCATGCGAAGGGCGGCGCCGCGTTCGGATTGCAGTTCCGGATCGCGCGACAGGATCAGCCGCGCGTCGTCGCGGGCGGCTTCGAGCAGGTCGGCATGCGCCTCGATGCGCGCCACCTGGAAGCCCGGCGTGCCGGACTGGCGGGTGCCCAGCAGCTCGCCTTCGCCACGCAGCTTCAGATCCTCCTCGGCGATGCGGAACCCGTCCTCGGTCTCGCGCATCACCGACAGCCGGCGCGTTGCCGTCTCGCCGAGCGGATCCTTGTAGAGCAGCACGCAGGAGGACGGTTTTTCACCGCGCCCGACCCGGCCGCGCAACTGGTGCAACTGGGCGAGGCCGAAGCGCTCGGCGTGCTCGATGACCATGATGGTGGCGTCCGGAACATCGACGCCGACCTCGATGACCGTGGTGGCGATCAGGATGCGTGTCTCGCCCGCCTTGAAGGCGCGCATCGCTTCGTCCTTGTCGGCGCCCTTCATGCGGCCGTGCACCAGGCCGACCTGGTCGCCGAACAGCGGCTTCAGCGAAGCAAACCGGTCCTCTGCCGACATCAGCTTGATCTCTTCGGATTCCTCGACCAGCGGGCAGATCCAGTAGATCTTCTGGCCGTCGGCGACGGCATCGAGCATGCGGCCGACCAATTCGTCGAGCCGTTCGAGCGGCAAGGTGACGGTGCGGATCGGCTGCCGACCGGCCGGTTTTTCGGTCAGCTTCGACACGTCCATGTCGCCGAAAGCGGTCAGCACCAGCGTGCGCGGGATCGGTGTCGCCGTCATCACCAGCATGTCGGGCGCGTCGCCCTTGGCGGTGATGGCCAGCCGCTGATGGACGCCGAAGCGATGCTGTTCGTCGATGACGGCGAAGACGAGATCATGGAACGTCACCGTTTCCTGGAACAGGGCGTGGGTGCCGACGACGATGTCGATCCCGCCAGTGGCCAGACCGGCCAGCGTGTCGGTGCGCTCGCGCCCTTTTTCGCGGCCGGTGAGGATGGCGACGCGCAGGCCGGCCTGTTCCGCCAGTGGCGCAATCGTCGCAAGATGCTGGCGCGCCAGGATTTCGGTCGGCGCCATCAACGCCGCCTGGCCGCCGGCTTCGACGGCGCGGGCCATGGCGAGCAACGCCACCACCGTCTTGCCGGAACCGACATCACCCTGCAGCAGGCGCAGCATGCGTTCGGGATCGCCGAGATCGGCGTTGATTTCGGCAAGCGCCATTTCCTGCGAGGTGGTCAGCGAATAGGGAAGAGCTGAGCGCAGCTTTTCGACGATGCGGCCGTCGCCGACCAGCGGCCGGCCGGACAGGCGGCGAACCTTTGCCCGCACCAGCGCCAGCGAGACCTGGCCCGCCAGAAACTCGTCATAGGCAAGCCGCCGCCACGCCGCGCTGTCGACGGACACGTCGATCGGGTCGGCGGGATTGTGGATGCGGGCCAGCGCGTCGCCGAAAACCGGAAAGGTCCGGCGGCGCATAAACGCGTCGTCCTGCCATTCCGGCAGCACCGGCAAGCGAGCGAGCGCCTGGCCGACCGCCCGGCGCAGCACCTTTCCCGAGAGCCCGGCGGTCAGCGGATAGACCGGCTCTACCAGCGGCAGGTTTTCCGCTTCGCTGGCCAGCGCGATATGGTCGGGATGGACCATGGATGGCCGGCCGTTGAACCATTCCATGCGGCCCGAGACCACGACATGCTCGCCCTCGGGCATCGCCTTTTCGAGATAGGCGGCATGGGCATGGAAGAAGGTCAGCGCGATCTCGCCGGTGTCGTCATGGGCGTAGACCCGGTAGGGCACCGATCTATTGCCGCGCGGCGGCGGCTGGTGGCGGTCGATGCGCACATCGAGGGTGACGATCGCGCCTTCGGCCGAACCGGCGATACCCGGCCGGTTGCGGCGGTCGATCGCCGAGTTGGGCAGCACGAACAGGAGATCGCCGGCGCGCGCCGCGCGATCGCCGAGATCGGCCGGCACGACCTTTTCGATCAGCGTTCCGACCTTCGGCCCGACGCCGGCAAGCGAGGTGATCGGGACGAAGAGAGGATCGAGCAGGGAAGGTCTCATTCGCAAAAGACCATGCGACGCTGGCGCTCGCCCCCCTCTGGCCTGCCGGCCATCTCCCCCTCAAGGGGGGAGATTGGCAGCTTTGGCCTCGACGCCCATCTTGCAGCGGTGGAGATTGGCGAAACCAATTGCGACAGCAAATCTCCCCCCTTGAGGGGGAGATGTCCGGCAGGACAGAGGGGGGTGCCTGGGCTGATGTCGTCAGGAGCGTTCGTCACACCGGGATGTTAGACCCCAACGGAGCCGTTGCAAGGCTGACACCGCTCTCTATCCACGCTATATGCGCCGCTTCAGGCAAGGAAGCGGCATGATGACGGGAACGAGACGATCAAGCGAGGGGCTCGACGCCCGCCGCCGCAAGCTTCTGTTCCGGTCCTGGCATCGCGGCATGCGCGAAATGGACCTCATTCTCGGCAGTTTCGCCGATGCGGAGATCGGCGCCTTGACCGGCGACGAACTCGACCAATATGAGAGGCTCCTCGACATTCCCGATACCGAATTCCTGGCCGTGCTCACCGGCGAACGCCCGGTTCCGGCTGATATCGACTGTGCCGTCCTGCAAAAGATCCTGGCGTCGCGCCAGGCGATGACATTCTGAAGAACGTTAATCCATGAGCCTCATTCCCACCATCGGCCTGCCGAAAGGCCGCGCCGGCCAGTTCATCGTCGACGGCGTCGCCGACGGTTACGAAGCCTTCGCGCTGGTGCAGGCCGCGCACGAGATCGCGCCCGACAAGCCGGTGCTGTTCGTGGCGCGCGACGGCCAGCGCCTGCCTTCGATCGTCGAGGCGCTTTCATTCGCCGCACCTGGCCTGCCGGTGCTCGAACTGCCGGCCTGGGATTGTCTGCCTTACGACCGCGTTTCGCCCGGCTCGGATGCCGCCGCAAGGCGGCTCGACGCGCTCACCGCGATGATCGCGCTGGCGAAGAATCCGCACCGCGCCGTTATCCTCACCACTGCCAATGCGCTGCTGCAGCGCATTCCGCCGGCAAGCCTCGTCGAGGCGCAGACATTTCACGCCAAACCCGGCAACCAGATCGACATGAATGCGCTGGTGTCGCGGCTGGAGATATCAGGTTTCGAACGCGTGCCGACCGTGCGCGGCGTTGGCGAGTTCGCGGTGCGCGGCGGCATTCTGGATCTGTTCGCACCGGGCTGGACGGAAGCGCTCCGGCTCGATTTCTTCGGCGACACGCTGGAATCGATCCGCGTTTTCGACGCCGCCACGCAGCGCACCACCGGCCAGCGCAAATCGATGGCGCTGCAGGCGATGAGCGAGGTGGCGCTGACGCCGGAGACCATCAGCCGCTTCCGCCGCGCCTATATCGAGGCGTTTGGCGCGCCCTCGCGCGACGACGGGCTCTATGCGGCGGTCAGTGAGGGGCGGCGCTTTGCCGGCATGGAGCACTGGCTGCCGTTCTTCTACGAGCGGCTGGAGACGGTGTTCGATTATCTGCCTGATACACCTGTCGTGTTCGACCATCTGGCCCATGAGGCGCTGGCGGAGCGCCATACGCTGATCCTCGATCATTACGAGGCGCGCAGGAAACAGGCCGACGGCGCGCTGAAGGACGCCGTGCCGTACAAGCCGGTGGCGCCGGACCTGCTCTATCTGTCGCCCGAAAATCTTGTCGCTTCGCTGGGTCCACGCGAAGCGATCGACTTCACCGCCTTCGACGCGCCGGACGTCGGAGCCAAAAAGGTCTACCATGCCGGCTCGCGGCATGGCCGCAGCTTCGTCGAGGAGCGCGCCGCCCCCAACACCAACGTCTTCGACGTCGTCGTAAAACACATCGCCGATGAGCGCGCCGCCCGCCGCCGCGTCGTCATCGCCGGCTGGACCGAAGGCTCGCTCGACCGGCTCGGCCAGATCCTGGCCGAGCATCATCTTGGCAATCTCAAACCCGTTGCAACGCTGGCCGAGGCGGAAAGGCTGGAGCCGGGGGAGGCGGCGCTCGCCGTGCTGCCGCTCGAATCCGGCTTCGAGACCGAAAAACTGGTGGTCGTCGCCGAGCAGGACATTCTGGGCGACCGGCTGATCCGTCGCTCAAAGCGCAAGAAGCGCGCTTCCGACTTCATCGCCGAGGCCTCGGCATTGTCCTCCGGCGACATCGTCGTCCACACAGACCATGGCATTGGCCGCTTCATCGGGCTGCGCACCATCGAGGCGGTCGGTGCGCCGCATGACTGCCTCGAAATCCATTATGCCGGCGACGACCGGCTGTTCCTGCCGGTGGAGAACATCGAGCTGCTGTCGCGCTATGGTTCGGATTCGGCGGAAGCGACACTGGACAAGCTTGGCGGCGGCGCCTGGCAATCGCGCAAGGCGCGGTTGAAGCGGCGGCTGCTCGACATGGCCGGGCAGTTGATCCGCATCGCCGCCGAGCGTCAGATGCGCGCCGCCCCCGCGCTGGTGCCGGCGGACGGCCTCTATGGCGAGTTCGCCGCGCGCTTTCCCTATGAGGAAACCGACGACCAGCAGACAGCGATCGATTCGGTCACGGACGATCTCGGCGCCGGCAAGCCGATGGACCGCCTGATCTGCGGCGATGTCGGCTTCGGCAAGACGGAAGTGGCGCTTCGCGCCGCCTTCATCGCGGCGATGGAAGGATTCCAGGTCGCGGTCGTGGTGCCGACGACGCTGTTGTCGCGGCAGCATTTCAAGACCTTTTCGCAGCGCTTTTCCGGTCTGCCGATCCGCGTCGCCCAGGCCTCGCGGCTGGTCGGCGCCAAGGAATTGGCCGAGACCAAGAAAGGCATCGCCGAAGGCACGGTCGATATCGTCGTCGGCACCCATGCGCTGCTCGGCGCCTCGATCTCGTTCAAGAATCTCGGCCTCCTGATCATCGACGAGGAGCAGCACTTTGGCGTCAAGCACAAGGAGCGGCTGAAGGATCTGAAGACCGATGTCCATGTGCTGACGCTGTCGGCGACGCCGATCCCGCGCACGCTGCAGCTGGCTTTGACCGGCGTGCGCGAACTGTCGCTGATCGCCACGCCGCCGGTCGACCGCATGGCGGTGCGCACCTTCATCTCGCCGTTCGACCCGCTGGTCATCCGCGAGACCCTGCTGCGCGAGCGTTACCGTGGCGGACATTCCTTCTACGTCGTGCCACGCATCAGCGATCTCTCGGAAATCCGTGATTTCCTTCATGAATCGGTGCCTGAGCTGAAAGTGGCGGTTGCCCACGGCCAGATGCCGCCCAGCGAGCTCGACAACATTATGAATGCCTTCTACGACGGCCAGTACGATGTGCTGCTGTCGACCACCATCGTCGAATCCGGCCTCGATATCCCGACCGCCAACACGCTGATCGTGCATCGCGCCGACATGTTCGGCCTGTCGCAGCTCTACCAGCTGCGCGGCCGCGTCGGCCGCTCGAAGGTGCGCGCCTATGCGCTGTTCACGCTGCCGGCCAACCGCAAGCTGACCGACACCGCCGAGCGCCGGCTGAAGGTGCTGCAGTCGCTCGACACGCTGGGCGCGGGCTTCCAGCTTGCCAGCCACGATCTCGACATCCGCGGCGCCGGCAATCTTCTCGGCGAAGAGCAGTCCGGCCACATCAAGGAGGTCGGCTTCGAACTCTACCAGCAGATGCTGGAGGAAGCGGTGGCCGAGGTGAAGGATTCCGGCGAGGTGCAGGACGGCGGCTGGTCGCCGCAGATCGCCGTCGGCACAGCGGTGATGATCCCGGAAAGCTATGTTCCGGATTTGCAGCTGCGGCTGGCGCTCTACCGGCGCCTTGGCGACCTCGAAAACACCGAGGAGATCGATGCCTTCGGCGCCGAACTGATCGACCGGTTCGGACCGCTGCCGGAGGAAGTGAAGCATCTGTTGAAGATCGTCTTCATCAAGGCGCTCTGCCGCAAGGCCAATGTCGAAAAACTCGATGCCGGGCCAAAGGGCGTCGTCATCCATTTCCGCAAACGCGAGTTTTCCAATCCTGTCGGGCTGGTCACGTTCATCGGCGAACAGGGCTCGCTGGCCAAGATCCGGCCCGATCACAGCGTCGTCTTCATCCGCGACTGGCCGAACGCCGAAAAGCGGCTGGCGGGTTCCGCGGTCGTCATGACGCAGCTGGCAAGGCTGGCGGAGAAGGCGGCTTAGCGCGGCCTCGGCCTGAGCCTTTCGCTACAAACATTTGCGACGCTCTTCACCGCGCCGCGCCATTCGCCACACGTCCAATTCCGGTCTAGAATAGGAAATCGGCTTCGTGTATGGAGCCGCGATCCCCATATGGGATATGGGGCGAAATGGCGGGCGATGGCGCCGGCTGCATTTGTTTGACGCAATTCCGGACGGAAAACCGTTTCACACTTTTCCTGGAATTGCTCGGAAAGAGCGTTGGGTGCAACGATGACGAAATGGTCGCCGAATTCGTGGAGGGCAAAGCCGATCCAGCAGGTTCCTGCCTATCCGGATCTTGCCGCGCTGAAGAACACGGAAGCCCAACTCGCCACCTTTCCGCCGCTGGTTTTTGCAGGTGAGGCACGCAAGCTGAAGAAGCAGCTTGCGGCTGTCGCTGCCGGTGACGCATTTCTTCTTCAGGGCGGCGATTGCGCCGAGAGCTTTGCCGAGCATGGCGCGGACAACATCCGCGACTTCTTCCGCGTCTTCCTGCAGATGTCGGTGGTGCTGACCTTCGCCGGCGCACAGCCGGTGGTCAAGGTCGGCCGCGTCGCCGGCCAGTTCGCCAAGCCGCGCTCGTCCGACAGCGAGACCAAGGGCGGGGTGACGCTGCCCAGCTATCGCGGCGACATCATCAACGGCATCGAGTTCGACGCCAAGTCGCGCATTCCCGACCCTGCACGCCAGGAGATGGCGTACCGCCAGTCGGCGGCGACGCTCAACCTGTTGCGCGCCTTCGCGCAGGGCGGCTACGCCAGCCTGGAGAACGTGCATCAATGGATGCTCGGCTTCGTGTCCGACAGTCCGCAGGGCGAGAAATACGGTGAGCTCGCCAACCGCATCACCGAGACGATGGACTTCATGAAGGCCGTCGGCATCACCTCGGAGACCAATTACGCGCTGCGCGAGACCGACTTCTACACCAGCCACGAAGCTCTGCTGCTCGGCTACGAGGAGGCGCTGACCCGCGTCGATTCGACCTCGGGCGACTGGTACGCCACATCAGGCCACATGATCTGGATCGGCGACCGCACCCGCCAGCCCGACCATGCCCATGTCGAATACTGCCGCGGCATCAAGAACCCGCTCGGCCTGAAATGCGGCCCGTCGCTGACGCCGGACGGCCTGTTGCAGCTCATCGACCTGCTCAACCCGGAGAACGAGCCCGGCCGGCTGACGCTGATCGCGCGCTTCGGCTCCGACAAGGTCGCCGACCATCTGCCGAAGCTGGTGCGCGCGGTGAAGAAGGAAGGCCGCAGCGTGGTGTGGTCGTCGGATCCGATGCATGGCAACACCATCGAGGCCGCCGGCTACAAGACGCGGCCGTTCGACCGCATCTTGAAGGAAGTGCAGACCTTCTTCGAGGTGCATCGCGCCGAAGGCACGCATCCGGGCGGCATCCATGTCGAGATGACCGGCAAGAACGTCACCGAATGCACCGGTGGCGCCCGCGCCATCACCGCCGAGGAGCTGCAGGACCGCTACCACACCCATTGCGACCCGCGCCTCAATGCCGACCAGGCGATCGAACTGGCGTTCCTGGTCTCGGACCTGCTCAAGAAGAGCCACCCGGTCCTCCACAAGCAGGCCGTCAACGGCTGATTTCAGTCGCCATCGATCAAAGAAGCGCCGGAGAAATTCCCAGCGCCTAGATGGAAACGTCAACTGCCTCCAAGTGAGGAACCCGGACCACTGGACTGCTGATCACCGTCGGTTGTCTCCGGGTTACCTACCTTGGCGCTTGCCATATTCTTGAGAGCTCGGATCACTCTATGCCGTGGTTCCATGCGCTCATGAAGCACTCGAACGACAATGACGCCGATCGTATCATCCGAAAGGCGGCCCTTCATATAATAAAGGCAATGCGCAGCACCTCCGCGCCTTCTCGCAGCGATCTCCAGGTGCAGCAGTCGAACACCCGCGGCGAGTTCGGCGCGCTCGACGGAACCTGGTCGATCCGGATCTTCCGAGACCAACTGGATACCAAGTTCGATGATGCGGGCGTAGACCCGGACTTGCTGCGGGCCGAACATCTGCATCGTATTTCGTAAGATGTCCCTGATATCGCGTTCCGCGGGTTCGGTAAGCTCGTGTCTCATCTCCCGGGCTGTTCGAGCATCACCTCATCGAGAATGTCAGTGACGCTTTTCTTCGAGAAGCGTCCTGCATTGGCGGCTTCCACCCCGATGCTGATTTCGCGCCGAAGGATGGCGAGTTTCTCCGCCTGCTGGGCCTTTTCGTGTCGCAGCAAGCGCAGCGCTTCTCTGACCACTTCGCTCGAGGAACCGTATCCGCCTTGAGAGACTTCATGCTCCACGAATTCGACCATATCGCTTGGAAGGCTTACGTTCATCGTTGCCATGTCGCTTCCTCTGCCTCTGAGCTTCGCCCGATAAATGAGTGTTTGGCAAATTTTGTCAATTGCAGTGAGCTCTGAATCGGGGGCGATGATGCCTCAAACTGAGGCGCCTTCGGATTCGTAAGCAAGTGGGGAGGTCCTCAAACGCCGTACCCCGCGAAGTTCCGCATTGAATTCCACGCAGCTCGCGATAACTGATTGCAAAATGCAATTGGTTATGCATCTTTGTGCGAGGATAGAACGGAGGCACCGATGGCCAGGATCGTCTATGCCATGCTGACGTCTTTGGACGGCTATATCGCCGGGCCGGACGGAGACATTGCCTTGCCGGTACCCGAAGAGGAGCTCCACCGGCATTTCAACGACATGATGAGACAGACCTCGATCGCGCTCTGCGGGCGCCGGATCTACGAGGCGATGCGCTTCTGGGACAGCCCGGACCGGGAGACCAGCGCCTCGGAGGTCGAGCGGGATTTTGCCCACGCCTGGCGAGACACGCCGAAAATCGTGTTTTCGACGACGCTTCGGGAAGTCGGACCCAATGCCCGGCTGGTGCAAGGCGATGTCGAGAATGTGGTGAGGTCTCTCAAGTCGGAAGCGGATGGCCAGATCACCGTCGCCGGCGCCGATCTTGCAGCACATCTCGCGCGATCCGGTCTCATCGACGAGTACCGGCTCTACATGCACCCGGTCGTGCTGGGCGGCGGCAAACCGTACTTCCAGTCCGGCCTGTCACTGAGGTTGAGGCCGCTGGGCACGGAAAGCCTTACCCAGGGCGTGACGCTGCTGCGCTACGCACCCGCCGGTTGAGTCATGGGCCGTCGCCGTTTTGGCGAGTGGTGGCAATCCGACAGTTGGTACCCCGAGATGGAATGCCGGTTCCGATCCCGAGCGGAAGTTCGCTCGCCCTCGGTCGAACTCACGCCCATGACCCGAAGCCGTTATCCGCCACACAAAGGTGTGTGCGGATCTGCCGGCGCCGTTCGGGGCAAGATACGGCGTGCAAGTCTGGCTTTTCTTGATGTGCGACAGCTTGGTGGTTAGCGGGATTGGCGTGAAATCTCAGCAAAACGCTGCAAGCAATTCCTTTATTGTCGCCGACTCCAGTGTCAAAGTGCGTAGCTTGCGGGAGGTCCTCATGAGAAGTCTTCAATCGACATTGAAACGGATACAAATCGTGGCCCTTAATCGGGCACATGCTGCGACGCTGAGAGGATTGGGCAAGGTTCGTGAACACAGGCATTGCCCCTTGTGTGGGTGGACGGGATTCCAGTTTTCTGCCGGTAAACCTGGCCCGTTCTTCCGATTTGACGCTCGATGCCCATCATGCTGGTCCGCGGAGCGTCACAGGCTGGCTTACATCCTTCTGAAGGATTCCCTTCCGGCCAAGATAGATAAAATTCTGCACTTCGCCCCCGAGCCAGAGATCCAGAAATGGCTCCAGGGACGTTGCACTGAATACCACACTGCCGATCTTATGGACCCACGAGCCATGCATAAGGTTGACATTCAGGACATGCCGTTTGCGGACAACACCTACGATCTCATCTGGTGCTCGCACGTTCTTGAACACGTCCCTGATGACCGAAGGGCTCTGAGCGAAATCCGCCGTATCCTCGCTCCAAACGGCATCGCCGTGATTCAGGTACCTCTTTGGGGAACTAAAACCATCGAAGGCGACCTACCAACTTCCGAACGCGTGCGGGTCTATTATCAGGAAGACCACCTTCGCCGTTACGGAACCGATATTCTGGAGCGGCTGTCCGTGGATGGACTTTCTGTCAGTGTCCGCAATGTTCAAGAGCTGGAACTTCAGTTGGTATTGAGGTGCTCACTGAACGATATGGCGAGCAACGATGTTTTCCTTCTCAGGAAGCTCGCCTGACATCGCTCGGCTCTTCCAGCCCGCGGCCATGGCCCGCGGCGGAGGATCTCATCTTGCTCCGGTCGCAACGGCAAGTTCCGTCAAGAAGTTAAGCTGCCGCCGCTGTTGCGCAGCGCCGCACGCCGCAACTTTGAACAATTTGACGGATCGCGCGATAGGCTGCTCGCGGCTGCCCCTTGTACAGGCCGTGCCGTGCGGAACATGCCCGCCGCATGTCGCATTTGCTTGGGCATGGCCGCTGCAAAACTGGAATCCTGGCAAGGATGCCGCTGCCATGGACGGCGATTTGGGGACGGCGATTTGGGGATGGCGATTTCGTTTGGAGGCCGGGATGGATGACAATCACAGTGGATCATGCCTGTGCGGAGCCGTGCGCTTCAGGACGCGAGGCCCGCTGCGCGGCGTCGTCTATTGCCATTGTTCGCAGTGCCGAAAGCAGACCGGACATTTTGTCGCCGCAACCGCCGCCAAGGACGCCGACATCGATATAGAAGGGAAGGATGCGCTCACCTGGTATGGCGCTTCCGATGTGGCCAAGCGCGGGTTCTGCGGCACCTGCGGCTCGCTGCTGTTCTGGAAGCATGGTGGACTGGACTCGATTTCGATCATGGCCGGCTCCTTCGACAGGCCGTCCGGCCTTTCCGGCCAAAGCCATATCTTCGTCGGCGACAAGGGCGACTATTACTCGATCGACGATATGCTGCCGCAGTTCGAGACGTCGGCCCCATCGATCAAGGTGGCGGACGAATGATTTTTGGACAAACCGCCTTATTCCATTGATCCGGCCATTGCGTTATCCCCTGCCGGTGATTCGGAAAGGGATTTGCGCATGCAGCGGCTGATCGATGCTTTCTTCAATTCGGTGCGGGCGTTTCAGAAATTGGCCGCCAGCGAAAAGGCCTTCCAGCAGGAGCTGATGCTGCTCGTGCTTGCCTTGCCGCTCGGCTGGTTTGTTTCGATATCGTGGCGCGGCTATGCGCTGCTGATCGGCGCGGTGCTGCTCCTGATCATGGTCGAAGTGCTGAACACCGGTATCGAGGCCGCATGCGATGCGTTCAGCCGGGAATTCAACGTCGACATCCAACTCGCCAAGGATTGCGGCTCGCTGGCGGTGCTGATTTCGGTGGTGATCGTCGCCGGCGTCTGGGGCATCGCCATCATCGAGCGCATTACGGGACTGCCGATCTAGCAACCTCAGGCGCCCTTTGGTTTCTTCTGCGAGCGGACGCGTCCAGCGGCGGCTCGCACCGAAATGTTCAGGGCCACGGCGGCGTGAATGAGCGCCTTCAACGCCTCTTCGTCGATGTCGTCGCTCTCATGGATATCGATGGCGCGCCTGGTGTTGCCTTCGAGGCTGGAGTTGAAGAGGCCTGAAGGGTCCTCCAACGAGGCGCCTTTGGCGAAGGTCATCTTCACGACATTCTTGTACGTCTCGCCGGTGCAGATGATTCCCGCGTGCTCCCACACCGGGACGCCTCTCCACTTCCACGCCTCGACCACTTCCGGGTCGGCCTGCTTGATGAGGGTCCGGACTCGAGCGAGCATCTCGCCCCGCCAATCACTTAGCTCCTCGATTCTCGCATCTATCAGCTGAGAGGGAGAGGCTTCTGCTTTGTCTTCCCCCGGGCTGCTTTTCTTCATGATTGTTGTGGCTTTGGTCATGATTGTACTCGGTCTTGGTGGCCTTGCGTGCGTTCGCCGTCCGACGTCTCACGACGGCATCGACGCGGCGAGCGTGAGCCGTTTGCCATTCCGGCCGGAAGCGCCTAGCCTATTGGGGACCTCGTGCCAATGCCGGTCGACAAACTCTCAACGTCGAGGAGGAAACCTTCCTCCGTGTGGGCACGTTTTGCAACGAAGATCGTGCAAAAATGGAGACTCGATTTGGCGGCGCGGCCGTTGAACATTGTCGGCGCCGCCACCAGCGCCGGCGCGTATTCTCCCGGGCAGGAACAAGCCGCCGCGGCCTTTCGGCAATATGGGCTCGCACAGGCGCTCGCGAGCCGCGGCAGGACCATCAGGGATCATGGCGACGTTGCATCGTTCCGGTGGCGACCGGATTCCTTGCGGCCGCGGGCGATGAACCTGGAGGCCGTGCGCCACGCCTGTGACTTGGTCGCAAGCCACGTGGCGGCGGCGATCGCAGCGCAGGAAGACGTGCTTGTTTTAGGCGGCGATTGTACTGTCGAGCTGGGAACGGTCGCAGGAGTGAACGCGGCCGGCGCTCGGATCGGACTCGTCTACATGGACTTCGACGCCGATCTCAACACACCCGACACGAGCGATGGCGCCTTGGACTGGACTGGTGTCGCTCATCTGCTCGACATTCCCGGATGCGAGCCTTCGCTCGCCAGGCTCGGCCCTACCCGTCCGATGCTCGTGCCTCAGCAGCTCCTCTATTTCGGCGTCGAGAACATCACTCTGCCCGAAGCCGCCGCGATTAGAGATCACGCGATCAAGGTTTTATCGCGGGAGGAGGCTTTGAGTGACATCGAGGCGGCGGCGGCGCGCGCGGCCGAATGGGCGGCGCGCTTTGACTGTGTGCTTATTCACTTCGATGTCGATGTACTCTCCTTTGTCGATTTTCCGATTGCCGAGAATGTGCGCCGTTGCGACGGTCTCAAACTGGAGCAAGCCGCCTTCGTGCTGAAGCGGTTGACCGCCCTGCCGCAATGGCGCGGCTTGACCATCACAGAAGTCAATCCGGCCCATGCGCCAGACGAGCCCGCCGCGTTCGCGCGCTTGAATGAGGTGCTTGCAGACGCCCTTGGGTAATTCGAGATGCGTCTCACAATCGTTCGCCGGGCAATTGGCTGGCTTGCTTCACCCAAGCGGCGAGCTGGGCTTCGTCGAGCTGGTCCTCGTAAATGTCGAGGTAGCGCACGTCCTTGTGCTTGGACGCGCCTGGAGGGAGGGGCTGCAGCGACGTGCCCCGGAAGAAGGTCACTTTGACGTAGCGGGTGAAGACATGGAACGACAGGAACCAGCCCTGGCCCTCGATGCCGTAAAATGGCGAGTTCCATTTGACTGCCTTGTGCACGCCGGGGACGGTGCGCGCGATGAGCGCGTCGAGGCGGCGCCCGACGTCGCTTTTCCAGCCCGGCATGGCCGCGATGTAGGCCCGCACGGGAGCGTCGCCATATCCCTTCGGGATCTGAGGGTTGCCGCCTGAGAGCAGGATCGGCTTCGCAGCGACCTGCTTGGTGTCGACCTTCCTTGCGGCCTTCGTTGGCTTGATGGACGTCTTGTCGGTCATGCGTTCACTCCGCTGATTGACTTCATTCCGGATGTGTTGACACACCCTGGAGCAAGATGAAGTCAGGTCCTGGTCGATCCTCATATTTCCTTGCCACGCTCCTTTTTGGCAATGGCGTGAGCGACGAGCCAGGCGAGGGCGGCCACGCCCAAGCCGATGGTGAGAGCCACCAGCAAACGTTCGTGACGGGCCAGCGCCTGGCCGATGATGCGCTCCGCGCCCAGTCCGAAAACATAGCCGATGGTACCGAACAATGCGGCCCAGACTGCTGATGAGAGGGCGTTGAGAATGACAAAGCGCGTCACACTTATGCTCGAGAAGCCGGCGGCAATGCCGCCCACCAAGCGCAAGCCATAGATATAGCGGTTCGACAGCACGAAGATGTTGGGGTGGGAGGAGACGAGACGGTAGGCCTGGCTGAAGCCCGGCCTGGCCTTCAATTTGAGAACGGATGGATGATCGGCGAAACTTCGGCCAAGGATGAAGAAGAGCGTGTCGCCGGCAAAGGCGCCGCCGGCCGCCGCGAGGAAGGCCTGCCACGGGACGAAGACATGCTGATGCGCGAAAAAACCGCCGAGGAGGGCGGCGCTTTCGCCCTCGGCGACACAGCCCAGGAAGACGGCGATCAACCCATACTGCTCGATGAGATTATGGATGGCATCCGTCATGAACGCGTCCGCGGCTTCGACAGAATCTCATCGATCCGCTTCACCTGTTGGGCCATTTGCGCGATCTCGTCGCGCATGCCGATGATCTGGCTGTGGCGCAGTTCGTCCAGCTTTTCATGCAATGCCATGATCTCGATCTCGGCCTTGAGATTGACCTCGTAGTCGTGGGCGGCGTCGACGCGGTCGCGCGCGGCCTGGCGGTTTTGCGACATCATGATCACCGGCGCCTGCAGGGCGGCGATCATCGACAGGACGAGGTTGAGAAAAATGAAAGGGTAAGGGTCGAATGAAGCGCGCCCCAGCAGCCACCAATTGGCGCCGATCCAGAGAGTCAGAAAGGCGATGAAGGACAGGATGAACGTCCATGAACCGCCGACTCGCGCGATGGCGTCAGCGATCCGGTCGCCTGCATTCTGTGTGCCGGCAAGGCTGTCATTGATGTTCTGCGATACCGGCTGGCGATCGACGGCACTCTGCAGCACCCGCCTCTCAGGTTCGCTCAAGTTCTCCGGTTCCAGCCCCAGCCAACGGTTGGCCAATTCGGGCACGGTCTTGTTCATGGATGTCTCCATACGAAAAGCATCGGCTTGGCAGTCTCGTTTCCATATAGGAAGATGCCGTTCCGTCAAAAGCGCGGCGTGAGGATGGAAATAAGATGCCCGATTTCGCGAAAATCCGCGCCCGCGCGGCAAAACGCAAGGGCGGGGAAGAGACGCTTGCCTCGCTGCTGGGTCCCATGCCCGACAATGCCGCGGTGGCTGACATTACCGACGACCGCATCCTCTCGACCATGGCCGAGCGTGTTTTCGCCGCTGGTTTCGTCTGGCGCGTCATCGAGCAGAAATGGCCTGGTTTCGAAGAAGCGTTCCTCCGTTTCGAGCCGAAGCGGCTGTTGTTCCAGCCGGACGATTTCTGGCACGATCTGGCGTTCGACGAGCGCATCGTGCGCAATCCGCAGAAGATCAAGTCGGTTCGCGAAAACGCAGCCTTCGTCGAGCGTGTGTCGAAGGAGCATGGCGGCTTCGGCAGGTTCCTCGCCGATTGGCCTGAAGACGACCAGGTCGGCCTGATGGCCTATCTCGGCAAGCATGGCAGCCGGCTCGGCGGCAATACCGGCCAATATTTCTTGAGGTGGCTGGATTGGGACGCCTTCATCATCTCGGCCGACATGGCGGCGGCGCTGCGCGACGCCGGGCTCGATATTGCCGAAAGCCCGACGTCGAAGAAGGATCTCGGCAAGATCCAGAACCAGATCAATGCCTGGGCCGCCGAAACCGGCCTGCCGCGCCGGCATATTTCGCGCATTCTTGCGATGTCGATCGGCGAGAACCATTCGCCGGAAGCGCTGCGCGAATATATGGGCGAGTAGGACGCGATCTGCATTCGATCGGTCCAACGCGATCGACGTCGTCGATCGGTCAGACACGATCTGTCGATCGGTCAGTGGTCCAAACGAACGCCATTGCCCGGCGAATTTTGCCGCGCTAAACCCTCGGGCATGACCAACAAGACCGCCCCTGACATTCTGCGCATCGCCGTCGCCCAGCTCAACCCGACGGTCGGCGATATAGCAGGCAATCTCGCCAAGGCGCGCGAGGCGAGGGCGGATGCCGCCCGCCAGGGCGCCGACCTCATGCTGTTCACCGAGCTTTTCCTCGCCGGCTATCCGCCCGAGGATCTGGTGCTGAAGCCGGCGTTCCTGAAGGCCTGCGAGCGGGCGGCGGAGGATTTTGCCAGGGATACCGCCGATGGCGGGCCGGGCGTCATCATCGGCACGCCGCTGAAGCGCAAGAGCGGCACGCACAACTCGATCATCTTTGCCGATGGCGGCAAGATCCTTGCCGAGCGCTACAAGCTCGATCTGCCGAATTACGGTGAGTTCGACGAGAAGCGGGTGTTCCAGGCCGGTCCTGAAATCCAGGGGCCGGTCAATTTCCGGGGCGTGCGCCTGGGGATTCCGATCTGCGAAGACATCTGGGGCGATGTCGCCGTGTGCGAGACGCTGGCCGAAAGCGGCGCGGAAATCCTGCTGGTGCCGAACGGCTCGCCCTACTATCGCGGCAAGGTCGATGTCCGCCACCAGATTGTCATTCGCCAGGTCATCGAATGCGGATTGCCGATCATCTACGCCAACCAGCTTGGCGGCCAGGACGAACTGATCTTCGACGGCGCGTCGTTTGCCATAGGTTCAGACAAGACGCTGGCCTTCCAGATGAGCCAGTTCGAGGAGACGGTCAACGTCACCACCTGGAAGCGAAAAGATAATGGCTGGGTCTGCTCCGAAGGTCCGATGTCGAGAATCCCGGAAAAGGAGGAGGCCGATTATCGCGCCTGCATGCTGGGCCTGCGCGATTACGTCAACAAGAACGGTTTCAAGAATGTCGTGCTCGGCCTTTCCGGCGGTATCGATTCGGCGATCTGTGCAGCACTTGCCGTCGATGCGCTCGGCGAGGAACGGCTGCGTGCCGTGATGATGCCTTACCGCTACACCTCCAAGGACTCGCTCAAGGACGCCGAGGACTGCGCCCGCGCGCTTGGCTGCCGTTACGACATCGTGCCGATCTTCGAGCCGGTCGAAGGTTTTTTGCACACGCTGACGCAGCTTTTCGAGGGCACCAAGGAAGGCATCACCGAGGAAAACCTGCAGAGCCGCGCGCGCGGCACCATTTTGATGGCAATCTCCAACAAATTCGGCTCGATGGTCGTCACCACCGGCAACAAGAGCGAGATGTCGGTCGGTTACGCCACGCTCTACGGCGACATGAACGGCGGCTTCAACCCGATCAAGGACCTCTACAAGATGCAGGTCTATGCGTTGGCGCGCTGGCGCAACGGCCACATGCCGCCGGGTGCGTTGGGCCCCTCGGGCGAGGTGATCCCGACCAACATCATCGACAAGGCACCGTCGGCGGAACTGCGCGAGAACCAGACGGATCAGGATTCGCTGCCGCCCTATCCAGTGCTGGACGACATATTGGAGTGTCTGGTCGAGAACGAGATGGGCGTCGACGACATCGTAGCGCGCGGCCACGACCGTGCGACGGTGACACGCGTCGAGCACCTGCTCTACATCGCCGAATACAAGCGCCGGCAGGCAGCGCCCGGCGTGAAGATCACCAAGAAGAATTTCGGCCGCGACCGCCGTTATCCCATCACCAACCGGTTCAGGGATGGCGGATAGACCGGCAATGTCTGATTGTGAAATCAGCTTCGACGTCTCGCGGATCGACTTCCGGGCGACCTCCGACCTGTTGATGGCAAGCTACTGGGGCTCAGGGCGCAGCGACGAGACCCATCGCCGCGCCTTTGCCAACTCGCTTTGCGTGGGCGCCTATCTCGACGGCAACCAGGTCGGCTTCGGCCGGGCAATCACCGACCGCACGGTCTTCGCCTATCTCGCCGACGTCATCATCTGGCCGGAACATCGCGGGCAAGGCATCGGCATCCGGCTTGTCCAGGCGCTCATCGATCATCCGGATTGCAAGACAGTCACGCACTGGAGCCTGTCGACCAACGACGCCCACGGGCTGTACGAAAAGCTCGGTTTCAGGCCATCCACCGATGGCCGCTATATGCGGCTCGACCGCATCCCGGCAGGCTGAGCGGCACAACCCGCGATTGTTGCAAAATCGCCTCACTCTTTGGACCAGATGTGTTTTTGGCGGCTGTCTGCCTTGGCGACATGTTGAGGCACCTCTATAAGAACGGCTCCGCGATTCCCTTGTGGGAGGACCGAATGCCACGATTTGACATCGTTATGCGAGGCCGCGAAGCCTAGGTCTCAGATGGCGCGCCGGAAGGTCTTCACCTTCATGGGCAAGCCGATCTGACAACAGGCATTCGTCGATGCCGGTCGCCGCCCGTATTCGGGCGAGCCGCCACTATGCCGAACCTCCGCATTCCTGGGCGCTATTTGAGCCCAACGCGGGTTTTTCAATTTTCGACCTTACCAGGATCGGGCTCGCTTGCGCCCGGATGACATCATGGCTCGTTTTCAGATAGATTTGCGCGCGGGCGCTTTTCGCAGCGTCCTTGGCTTCACGCTCGGTCATTGGCGGCGCCAGCCGTGGCGGCTTTCGCTCATCATGGCCACGTTTCTGCTGTCGACCTTGGCCGACGTGCTGACGCCGCTCTATTCCGGCCGGCTGGTCGACGCCGTTGCCAGCGGTGCCGCGGCCGACGATATCGCGTGGAATGCGGCAATGACGGCCTTTTCGATGCTGGTGGCGTTGGCGCTCGCCGGTGTCGTGCTGCGCAACCTTGCCTTCATGGCCATCGTCGAACTGACCCTGAAGATGATGGCGGATATCGCCGCCGATGCCTTTCATCGCGTCCAGCGCTTCTCCACCGACTGGCACGCCAACAGCTTCGCCGGATCGACCGTGCGCAAGATAACCCGCGGCATGTGGGCGCTCGACCTGCTCAACGACACGATCCTGATCGCGCTGCTGCCGTCCGTCGTCATGCTCGTCGGCTCGACGCTGCTGCTTGGCTGGTTCTGGCCTCTGATGGGTGCCGTCGTCGCCGCAGGTTCGGTGCTGTTCATCGCGGTGACGGCGATGCTGTCGCTCGGCTATGTCGCGCCCGCGGCGAGGCTTGCCAACGCATGGGACACGCGCCTGGGCGGCTCGCTGGCCGATGCGGTGAGCTGCAACGCCGTGGTCAAGGGTTTTGGCGCGGAGGAACGCGAGGAGACGCGCCTTGCCAAGGTCGTCGCCAGATGGCGCGCGCGCACGCGCCGCACCTGGGTGCGCGGCACCATCAACGGCACCACGCAAGGGTCGATGCTGCTGCTGCTGAGAACAGCGGTGATCGGGTTCTCCGTGTTTTGTGGGCATGGGGGCAGGCGAGCGCCGGCGATATCGCCTTCGTCCTGACCTCGTTCTTCGTGCTGCAAGGCTATCTCAGAGACATCGGCACGCATATCCGCAATCTGCAGCGCTCGATCAACGACATGGAGGAACTGGTCGACTTCCAGTCCGAACCGCTCGGCATCGAGGATGCGGCGGGCGCCATGCCGATCCGCATCACCGACGGCCGCATCGCCTTCGACGACGTCACCTTCCACTATGGCAGCCACCGGCTGCCGCTCTATCGCGACTTTTCGGTGGACATCGCGCCGGGCGAACGCGTCGGGCTGGTCGGCCATTCGGGCTCGGGCAAGACGACCTTCGTCAAGCTGATCCAGCGCCTCTACGACGTGAGTGCGGGAACGATCCTGATCGACGGCCAGGACATTGCCGGGGTGGAGCAGGCGTCGCTGCGCGGGCAGATCGCCATCGTCCAACAGGAGCCGATTCTGTTTCACCGGTCGCTGGCCGAAAACATCGCCTATGCCCGGCCGAGCGCTACGCAAGCCGAGATCGAGCATGCCGCGCGGCTGGCCAGCGCGCACGATTTCATCGTCAACCTACCGAAGGGCTACGGTACGCTGGTCGGCGAACGCGGCGTGAAACTGTCCGGCGGCGAGCGCCAGCGGGTGGCGATCGCGCGGGCTTTCCTTGCCGATGCGCGGATCCTCATTCTGGACGAGGCGACATCCAGCCTCGATTCGGAATCGGAGGTGCTGATCCAGCAAGCGATGGAGCGGCTGATGGTCGGTCGCACGACGCTGGTCATCGCGCACCGGCTTTCGACGGTGCGGGCGCTGGACAGGCTTCTGGTGTTCGATCGCGGCCGCATCGTCGAAGAGGGCTCGCACGACCAACTGATCCGGCTGCAAGGCGGCATCTACCGCCGGCTGTTCGAGCGCCAGGCGCTCGAATTGACCAAGGGGCTGGCGATCTGACGGGGGTTGTATCGATCAATTGTCGACGTCGGCGCCGCCCTTGCCCTGCGAACGCCGGTTTGCAGGACTTGGGTTCCTCGCCCCCGCGCGGAGCGGGGGAGAGGTGGCCCGGCGAAGCCGGGACGGAGAGGGGGACGACATTCGCGAAGCCAGAAGCGGCGAGGGACGGGCGCGAGCATGATAAGGAAGTCAAGTCCTTCAGGAACCTTGAACAGTTTCCACCGCCGCGAAAGCCCCTCTCCGTCCCGGCTTCGCCGGGCCACCTCTCCCCACTTCGTGGGGCGAGGAACCCAAGCTGGACGGTTTCAACTTGACAGGTGATATCAGTTATGCTAGGAATTTATTCATGGTGCTGATCTGCGCCAACGACCCGCCCACCGAGGCGGGTTCTTGATTCAGGCGCTGCTGGATCGGACTCCGCCCCGCGCTGCAGGCTTTTCATCGCTTCCGTCATGTTCTATGTCTGCCGCCAAGCGCGGGGGCGTGTCTTGTCAACTAGAAAACCATCCGGTACGCCCCGTTCATGACAGTTACCGTCCGTTTCGCCCCATCACCGACCGGCCGTATTCATATCGGCAATGCGCGCACCGCGCTGTTCAACTGGCTGTTCGCCATGAACAACAAGGGCCGCTTCATCCAGCGCTTCGACGACACCGACGTCGCGCGCTCGACGCAGGAATTCTCCGACGCCATCCTCTACGACCTGCATTGGCTGGGCATCTTTCCTGACGCCACGGAATACCAGTCACGGCGCTTCGAAATCTACGATGCGGCGATGGAGAAATTGAAGGCGGCGCGACTTCTCTATGCCTGCTACGAAACCCCGGAAGAGCTCGATCTCAGGCGCAAGGTCCGTCGCACGCGCGGCCTGCCGCCGGTCTACGGCCGCGAAGCGCTGACGCTGACGCCCGAGCAGATCGCCGAATACCAGGCCGATGGCCGCCGGCCGCACTGGCGCTTTCTCCTGCCCAATTTCACCAGTGATCCCTTGGCGCCGGAGCGCACCGAAATCCGCTGGAACGATCTGGTGCGCGGCGAGGAAACCGTCGACCTCGCCTCGCTTTCCGACCCGGTTCTGCAACGCGAGGACGGCACCTATCTCTACACCTTGCCCTCGGTGGTCGATGACATCGAGATGTCAGTCAGCCATGTCATCCGCGGCGACGACCACGTCACCAATACGGGCGTGCAGATAGCCCTGTTCCAGGCGCTCGGTGCCGAACCGCCGGTGTTCGGCCACCACAATCTCTTGACCACAGCATCGGGCGAGGGCCTGTCGAAGCGGACCGGCGCGCTGTCCATCGAGAGCCTGCGCGAGACCGGCATCGAACCGATGGCCGTCGCCTCGCTGGCGGCGCTTGTCGGCACCTCGGAAAATGTTGCGGCGGTGCCTGACATGGCCGAGCTTGCCCGGCGTTTCGAGCCGGCCGCTGCGTCGAAATCCGCCGCCAAGTTCGACCCGGACGAGCTCTTCGTGCTCAACCGCGCGCTGCTGCACCATATGCCGTTTTCCGAGGCGCGCGACCGGCTGATCGTGCTCGGCATATCAGGCGAACAGGCCGAGCCCTTCTGGCTGGCTGTGCGCGGCAATCTCGACAGGCTGGCCGATGCAGCGATCTGGTGGCGCACGCTTCGCGACGGCCCACAGGAGCAGCCGGATTTTTCCGACATCGATCGCGATTTCCTTCGCCAGGCGTTCGATCTTCTGCCGGAAGATCCGTGGAACGGGTCGGTGTGGAAGGATTGGACGGGCAAGATCAGGGAAGTGACCGGCCGCAAGGGCAAGGCGCTGTTCATGCCGCTCAGGCTGGCGCTTACGGGACAGCCTTCGGGGCCGGAGCTTGCAGATCTATTGCCGCTTATGGGTCGGGAAGGAACGCTGGCCCGACGACCCTGATCTTGCGCTGTTCCGGCGGCGGCAAGGTCGTCGGCGAAGGCCTGACGGCGAGGCGCTTGATGGCTTCGCGATCGAGCCCGCCTTCGACATTGGCCAAAGTCTCGGGGTCGGCGCCTGGATCGGGTTTGGCGACCGGCACCGGAATGAACGGCGTGGTCTCCACTTCGGCCTCAGCCTGTTCCGGGCTTGGCGGATTGCCGGCAATGATTTCGAAATTCTGTGCGGCGTTGCAGCCGCAGGCCGGCGGGCGCGCCGTTTCGGGCTGCTTGTAGAGATAGGCGGTCGGCAGCTCGCTGTAGCGCCTGCCGGTCACCGAAGACGTCATGTCAGCCGAATCGTCGCCAATGCCGCGCGTATAAAACACCTGCATCTCGGTGCCGGGGCAGCTCGAATCGCAGTTCTTCTGGTCGCGCTCGAAATCGCCCGGCGAGGCGGCATTCGACATCGGGAAGAAATAGCCGTCGCAGGTGCGCACGCACATTGTGCGGAATTCGCCGCCAAGGCGCGGCAGGTCCATGCCGTCGGGCTGGTTGATCATGGCGCGGATACCGCGTTCTTCGTCGGGATCGCCCGGCTCGTCCAGCGCGTCGGCCTGACTTCCGGCGTCGCCCAAAAGCCGATCGAGCAGATTTCCCTCGCCGTTGTCGCGGTTTGATTCGAGGGCGGGCGTGCGCTCCGAAGGCTCGGCGCTGTCGCGGCAGCCATTGGCGTCGAGCGAGGCCAATATGCGTGCACGATCACGGCGCGAGCCACCGCCGGCAAGTTGCGCGCGCTTGACCTGCAGGGCATCGAGATTGGCGTTCATGCGGTCGAGCGTGGCATCGAGTGCGGCGCATGCGTTGCGATTGCGCTCGAACAGCGAAAAGCCGCAGCCGGCACGGTCGGACTGGCGGCCTGCCTTTGAAATCTGCTCGCGCTGCCGCACGATCGCGTCGTCGTATTTCCTGAGCAGGGCCGGCTTGCCGCCGCCACCGCGTGAAGCGGCCGCGAGATCGGCTTCCAGCTGGCGGCAAACACGGGAGGCCGCCTGCGGCTGGGTGACGGCAAAGCCTGACAACGCCATGGCGCCGAGCAGCGCCGCGGCATGCGTCAGCTTCAACCCCGCGCCCTTCATTTGCTTGAAACCCCGTTTGCCCTTGGCCGGAAGGCTATGGTGTTCGTGGTTAAGTGTTTCCTGGTGATGAGAATCTGTGGATCGACATCCAGGATATCACAGGTCGGGCCAAACGGACGCGAGCAAAACAAGGGCGATCCCAGTAAACGCAACGTTCCACACGAGCGAACGCAGCAAGGGAACACCAAACGCGTAAAGCGGGAGGTAGATCACCCTGGCTGAAAAATAGAGGCCGGACCCCCATTCACTGAGCGCGGTTTCGCGGCCGAGCACATGGACAAGAAAAACCGCGGCAGCAAACACAGGAAACGTTTCGACGAAATTTCGCAGCGCTCTTTCCAGGCGCCCTGGGATGACGGTGAGTGGCGGGGTTTCGACGTCTCTGGCGCTGGCCGTCCAGCGATAACCCCGCTGAAGGCTGGCTGCGTGGGAGGCGAGCACGATATGAACGAAACAGAGCACGCAACTCGCGGCGAGCATGGCTAGTTCGAAGCTCATTCAACCCTCGCACCTGCGCATTTGTCATTCGCGCTTGAATGTCGAAACAGCACGCTCAGCCCAGATTTAAGATCGCCTGAGCCTTATGGGCTGCTTCGACCACGGCGAGCGCTGTCATGTTGACCACGCCGCGCGACGTCACCGACGGCGTCAATATATGCGCCGGCCTGTCGGTGCCGAGCAGGATCGGCCCGACATGCAGCGCGTCCATCATCGCGCGCAGCGCGGTGAGCGTGATGTTCGCCGAATCGAGGTTGGGAAACACCAGCAGATTGGCTTCGCCCTTCAGCCGCGAATGCGGATAGACGCGCTGGCGCAGCTGCTCCGACAGCGCCGAGTCGGCATGCATCTCGCCATCGCATTGCAGGTCGGGCGCGATGCGCGCCAGGATCGCCGCTGCCTGCCGCATCTTGAGCGCGCTCGGCTCATCGCGCGAGCCAAAATCCGAGAACGAGAGCAGGGCGGCCTTGGGCTCGATGCCGAAGCGCTGTATTTCTTCGGCCGCCAGCACCGTCATTTCGGCGATCTCCTCGGCGGTCGGATCGACGGTGACATGGGTGTCGGTCAGGAAAATGATGCCGCGCTGCGAGATCAGCATGGAAAGCGTCGACAAATCATGGTCCTTGATGCCGGGGCGCGGGCCGATGATCAGGGTGACATTGCGCAGATGCCGTTCGAAACGTCCTTCGAGGCCGCAGACCATGGCATCGGCGTCGCCACGCTTGAGGGCAAGTGCCGCGATCACCGTGTTGTTGGTGCGCACCATGGTGCGCGCGGCTTCCGTCGTCACGCCACGCCGGCCGGCGAGCTCGATCAAAAGGTCGACATAGTGGCGATAGCGAGGATCGTCCTCGGGATTGATCAGGCCGAAATCGACGCCCGGCTTGATGCGCAGCCCATAGCGTTTCAGCCTGACCTCGATGACATGCGGGCGGCCGATCAGGATCGGCTCGGCGATGCCTTCCTCCAGCACCACTTGCGCGGCGCGCAGCACGCGCTCGTCCTCGCCGTCGGCATAGATGACGCGCTTGGCGCTCGATGTCTTGGCCATCGAGAACACCGGCTTCATGACCAGGCCGGAGCGGAAGACGAAGCGGTTCAGCGTGTCGATATAGGCGGCAAAGTCGGAGATCGGCCGTGTGGCGACGCCGGTGTCGCAGGCGGCCTTGGCGACAGCCGGCGCGATGCGCAGGATCAGCCTGGGATCAAACGGCGAGGGGATCAGGAAATCGGGACCGAAGACCGGCGTTTCGCCGGAATAGGCGCGGGCGGCGACATCCGACGGCTCTTCGCGGGCAAGGGCCGCGATCGCCCGCACCGCGGCCATCTTCATCTCTTCGTTGATGGCGCTGGCGCCGCAGTCCAGCGCGCCACGGAAAATGTAGGGAAAGCAGAGTACGTTGTTGACCTGATTAGGGAAATCGGAACGGCCGGTGCAGATCATCGCGTCTGGCCGCGCCCCACGTGCCGCTTCCGGCATGATCTCGGGATTGGGATTGGCCAGCGCCAGGATCAGCGGCTTTGGCGCCATGTGCTGGAGCAGTTCCGGTTTCAGCACGCCGGCGGCCGAAAGACCGAGAAACACGTCGGCGCCCGGCAGCACGTCGGCCAGCGTGCGCGCGTCTGTGTCCTTCACATAAGGGTCCTTCCAGCGGTCCATCTCGTCGACGCGGCCCTTGTAGGCGACGCCGAACCGGTCGGTGACCCAGATGTTTTCGACGCGCGCGCCGAGCGAAACCAGCAAGTTGAGGCAGGCGAGGGCGGCGGCTCCTGCGCCGGAGGTGACGATCTTGATGTCGGAGATCGTCTTGCCGGCGAATTCCAGCCCGTTGAGAACGGCGGCGGCGACGATGATCGCCGTGCCGTGCTGGTCGTCATGGAAGACCGGTATGGCCATGCGGGCCTTCAGCCGCTCCTCGACCTCGAAGCATTCGGGCGCCTTGATGTCCTCGAGGTTGATGCCACCGAAGGTCGGCTCCAGCGCCGAGATCGTTTCGACCATGCGCTCGATGCCGGGGGCGTCGATCTCGATGTCGAACACGTCGATGCCGGCGAACTTCTTGAACAGAACCGCCTTGCCTTCCATGACAGGCTTGGAGGCCAGCGGGCCGATATTGCCCAGGCCCAGCACCGCCGAACCATTGGAGACGACGCCGACCAGATTGGCCCGCGCCGTGTAGTCGGCCGCGGTCGCCGGATTGTCGCGGATTTCCAGGCAGGGCGCCGCGACGCCGGGCGAATAGGCAAGCGCCAGGTCGCGCTGGTTGCCAAGCGGCTTCGTTGCCTGGATTTCGAGCTTCCCGGGTCTTGGGTGCTTGTGGAAGTAGAGTGCGGCTTCGTCGAGGTCCGACCGGGCCGTTTTTTTGCTTTCGCCTTCCATGCCGGCCTCCCTGCGATCAGTCTGTTTGGTGTTTTATGTCTCTTAGCATGCAGCTGTGGCTTTTCGAGAGGTGATATGTCGCAAGCACGATGCTTATAAAGCGCGTCGCGTTTGAACGGATTCATGCGACGCGCTTTAAGTTCTTGTTTTTATGCATGTCGTTATCGCAAAACCGCTGCACACTTTTGCGCGACATGCATTAGTTTGCACGCTGTCTTGCCTGTGCGTCTGCCATTAAAATGGTGGGACGACGGGCGGCGCTGCGGCGGAGCTACGCCGCCCGGTTAGAATGTCTGCTAAGCGCGGAATGTTGCCGTATGGCGTGGCCGCCGTCGGCACGACTTGGTTCGCCAGAAGCGGTCATTCCCGCCGTTTCTCAATGGTCGTTCGCTGGGCGGCTGAAGTCGACCCTAAGCGGAAGCTCGTTCGCCCCCGGCCGAATTCACGCCCATGACCCGAAGCTGCCTTCCATCAATGCGGGTTTTTTCAGAATCTCCCGTTCGGGTTGGCCGAGGCCTCAGGCAGGATTTGAAGTGTCGCGGCCAAGCGGGCGCCATTCAGACATTCCGGCACCATCATTATTCACGGGCCCCGGTATCCTATAGCGTCTGCGAACTCTGCCACAGCCAGATTGCGAGCGAGCCTGAACGCCCGCGGACCTGTGCTTCCACAGGTCCTCTCAGAGCACCAGATTTGAACAACTCACAGTTGCGGCCGGCGACTTGCAGCATTTTGTCGCTCACCGCGACTTCGGCATTTTGGTCGGCCGCGATCTCCATCAAGCGACTGGCGACGTTGACCGTATCACCCGTAGTCGCGATGTGCTGGCGGTCTTTGCCACCGAGTCGCGACGCAACGATTGTTCCGTGATGCGCTCCGATCTTGAAGCCGAGCCTAGATGCGGTTGATGCGGGCAACGAGACGAGCCAATTGTTGGTACGGCTGGAGAGCGCTGCGCAGCAGCGGGCAGCATTGAAGGCATCATCTGTCGCTGCTTCCGGTAGACCGAACAGGATCATGGCTCCGTCACCCATGAAATTCGTGACAACACCACCGCAGCTTGTCACCTCTTCGTCCACCAACGCATGGAACGTGTTCAAAAGTTCGCGTGTGGCGTTCGGCCCTAATGTTTGACTCAGTCCGGTGAAACCGGACAGGTCAATGAATATGATGGCGGCGTCCCTCCGGACAGGTTCCAGGAGAAAGTCGCCATGCTTCGCGAGCCACCCCTCAAAGCCCGGGGCCTGAACTCGTTGAAGCAATTCGCTCTGCATGGCAAAATACTGGGCCTGGTTCCTGCCCAACCAAAGCTGCGCGGCCCCGAACAAAATAGCCGGCGGAACGGCGGCGGCCATCGGCAACGCCGCGCTCAGCCAGATATGGTATGAGAATGCGGTCATATTGACCACGAACCAGATCACAACCACGCCGACGATCGCTGCAAGGCCGATGGCGTTGCGACGCCATGCCAACAGCCCCACAAGAACCACTGGCAGCATCACTGCAAAGCCGGCATCTGCAAGGCGAACGTACTGATCTCGTACTATGCCGTCGCCGGTCATCAGATGGGCAATGGCCGTCGACATGACCTCGACGCCTGGGAGCACGGGATCAAACGGTGTCGGGAAAACATCGCCGGCGCCGGTTGCAGTTGCTCCGATCACAACAATTCGATCCCGAATAATGCCGCCATCGACTTGGCCCCCCAGCACCGTCGTGGCGCTGATCGTGCGGATCGTGCCGCGGGGGCCATAGAATGTCAGAGGGAGTATGTGACCAATGTCCGTCCGAATCCGCTGTCCGCCCAGAGATAGATAGTCGGGCGCAATTCCCGGATCCTCTCCCACCGCCATGGCGGCAACGCGCAGGGAGAAAGACGCTTCCGTCCGATCTCCGGCCCGAAACAGCAACGGGACGAACCTAGGCGTTCCCGTCCAGTCGGTAACCACGTTCACGACGCCGACAGCGGCGATATCCGAGAACGCTTTCAGGGGCCACAAAAACCGCTTGGCATTCGGCACTCGAGCGAGAGGGCCATCGCCCTCGACTGCAATCGATTGTTTACCTCCCGAGTAGACCGCCGCAGCAGCGATTACGCTTGAAGTCCCACGCAGCGAACGCGCGAGCGCCTCATCATCATCTTTTGTCCCGGGATCGACCAGCAGCAGGTCGACCGCAATGGCTTTCGGTCCAAAGCGAGCTGTCGTATCGACAATCCGGGCAAGCGTGGCGCGGCTAAGGGGATAGCGGCCCTCGTTTCGGACCGCTTCGTCGTCTATTGCGACAATGGTAATCAGCTCCGGCGGCTTTGCCGTTCCCCGAACAAGCGTTCGAAGATCCGTCATCGTTGCTTCGACGCGATCGAGGGACCACATGTTGCCGCGCCAGTGCGCAAAGCCAAGGCCGGCCCCCCAAACACCCGCCAGAACGAGCGCGATCAGCGTCTGAAGCGCTCGCCCGCTCATTTAGCTTACTGACCGAAACGGGCCATCAAAGCCGAAACACGTGCGGCGGGCCAGCGCTTGACCGTCAGTGTGCCTGTTCCGGCTTCCACATCGACGCCTTCGCCCGGCCCGAGGACTACGCCAGCATTGGACGCCGGCCTTTGCACGGCGACGCGACCTTTGACGACGAAAACAGACGTCTTGCCTCGGGCAACGTCGACTGCCCATTTTGTACCTCGCACCGCGGCGATCGCCTGCGGGGTGACGACAGCGAAGCCACCCCGGACCCTGCCGGCTGGAGCATCGAGCAACAGCGCCTTGCGCCGTAATCTGACCGCATCGGCACTACCATTTCGATCACGGTCCACCAGTGCAAAACGAGCGCGATCTTCCGCAATGATGGTAAGGCCTTCCCGGCATCTCAGAACTTGTCGGGACGTACCTGCTACCAGTTCGAACGTACAGCCGGCGTTATTCGACTGCGCTGAAGCGGTATCCACCCAGAAGACACAGGCAAGCATGCATGCCACCAGGCTCCGGAGATATCGGCCACTTGCGCTCATGAACGTCTCCTTGCTTTTGCGAAAATCTGCGGCAAGAAAATCTTTGCATTGTCTTCTGAGGTCAGCCTGGCAGTATACTCATGCGTACGAACCGGCACTTGCAGCCGCGTTGCCCTAAAGGTAGCACGGTGCCGACCAGAAATCTTAACACGATAGCTTGCTCCAACACCAAACAAGGCGACATCAAGCCGTTTGAAGCGGCCGCGATGCGAATGTCGCGAACGTCACGCGGCGACACTGCTCGTTCTGGCAGATGAGCCGAGCGGCAACTTTCCACCGGGTCGGTCGTTTGGCGCTTGCCTCGGCTTGCAAGGCAACTATTTCGCGAGCCGCCTGGGTTGCGCCATACGCAGACCTTGCGTTCAGCAGGCCTCAGCTTTGCCCCAAAAGTGCACGCGCTAACTCTTCCCATTCCTCATCAAGCGTTAAGATCGACGGCGCGGCGTCGCAGCGGCGATACCAATATTCCGCATTCGATTGGTCGCCTTCCTTGCGATGGAGGTAGGCATGCACGCGCATACCCGCCGTATCGTCGCGCTCCTGTGCGCGCTCGTGCGCCTTATCCCAATCGCCCTTTGCATCCCACCACAGCGCCTGCAGGGCAGGGCTCAAGCCGGCCGGCGGCTGTGCTTTCGCAATCGAATCTCTGAAGGCTTGCAGATCCATTTTCCACCATAGTGACGTACAGAGCGCCGATAATACCCGCACCAGCAGCCGACCGGTAGCGAGCATCGGACGATATACGGATGACTGGAATGGGCCAGGAACGCTGGTTGCGGTGAACGTCGGCTATCGGGCAGCGAAATGGACTGATGAAGGGCGGCTTCGGGTCAACTTGCGTCGTGCGACGCTCGCAACTAAACGACCGCAAAGGGTCGTTTTCCCTCCGTTCCCAGCCGTACCAAGCGTTGGATTTTACCCCTAGAACGCGCTGACATAGGCGCCACCATCCACCGGTATGTTCTGCCCGGTCAGATAGCCGGCATGAACCGAACACAGGAAGGCGCAGATCTGGCCGAATTCCTCCGGCGTGCCGAGCCGCTTGGCCGGAACGTTGGCTGCCGCCTGGGTCTTGCGTGCGGCGGCGGCTGCCGGATCCTCGGGGGTGCCGGCTTCATGCGGGGGGCGCAGCCGGTCGGTGTCGAGCTTGCCCGGCAGCATGTTGTTGATCGTCACGTTGCGGTCGATCACCGTCCGCGCGACGCCGGCGAGAAACGAAGTCAGGCCAGCGCGCGCGCCCGACGACAGATCGAGGCCGGGAATGGGGACATAGACCGACAGCGAGGTGATGTTGACGATACGGCCGAAACCGCGCTCGGCCATGCCGTCGATCACGGCCTGAACCAGTTCGATCGGGGTCACCATGTTCTGGGTGACGCCTTCGAGGATCTTTTCGCGGTCGAGCCCGCGGAAATCGCGGAACGGCGGTCCGCCATTGTTGTTGACGAGGATATCGGGGTGGGGGCAGGCGGCGAGCAGCGCCTTCTGCACCTCGGGCTTCGACACGTCGCCGACGATCTCGGTCACCTTGACGCCAAATCTTTCGCGCAGTTCGGCGGCGGTCTTCGCCAGCTGGTCGGCGTTGCGCCCATTGACGACCAGATCGCAGCCGGCCTCGGCCAGCGCCATGGCGCAGCCACGTCCAAGGCCCTTGCTGGAAGCACAGACGATGGCCTTCTTGCCGCGAATGCCGAGATCCATGATCATTTTCTCCTCTGATTGGTGCGGCAACCTACTCTTGGGGCTGGACCAATCGCAACCGTCATACGGTTGTTGCATGAATCGGCGCATAGGCTCACGCGAGAGCAACGGTGAGACTCCAATGCCTGGTGCAGAGCCCCGCACTTTCCGCAGCATGTTCATCTCCGACGTCCATCTCGGATCGAAGGCGGCGAAGGCCGAGTTCCTGATCGATTTCCTGCGCCATCACGACGCCGATATCATCTATCTCGTCGGCGACATCGTCGACGGCTGGCGGCTGAGACGGAGCTGGCACTGGCCGCAGAGCCACAATGACGTCGTCCAGAAATTGCTGCGCAAGGCGCGCAAGGGCGCCAGCATCACCTACATCGCCGGCAATCACGACGAGTTCGCGCGCCAGTTCCAGGGCGTGCATTTCGGCGGCATCGTCGTCGCCGACCGCGTCATCCACGAGACCGCCGACGGCAAACGTTTTCTGGTCATCCATGGCGATCAGTTCGATACCGTCGTCCATAATGCGCGCTGGCTCGCCTATCTTGGCGACTACGCCTATGACGCGGCCATGCTCGTCAACCGCGTGGTGACGCGGCTTCGCCAACTGCTTGGCCTGCCTTATTGGTCGTTTTCGTCCTGGGCCAAGGTCAACGTCAAAAAGGCGGTGAATTTCATCAGCTCGTTCCAGACCATGCTGACCGAGGAAGCGCGCCGCTCGCATGTCGACGGCGTCATCTGCGGGCACATCCATCATGCCGCGATCGAAAACTACGAGGACGTGCAATACGTCAACACCGGCGACTGGGTGGAGAGCTGCACGGCGGTGGTCGAGCATTTCGACGGCCGCATGGAGATACTGCACTGGGCGCATGTCCTGCCGGAAGCTCCAGTCGGCAGCGAAGTGCTCGTGCCGGTCGACATCAAGGGCAGGGCAGTTCAGGCGGCGTGAACAAACCAGCCTGATCTCGCTCTAATCGATTAGTCCAAGCGGTTCAACCGGCTTTTTCAGCATGTTATGGAGTTGGCGTGCGCTGCAGGCCGACTCGGCCGAATGCCGCGCCGACGGATTGCCTGTTGATGTCCTCCCTGCCGCCGCTTTCGCCCGAACAGCTCATCAAGCCGCGTCATTTCGAACTGCGCATGAGCCTGATTTTCTTCACGCTTTTCGTGCCGCTCGGGACGCATTTGCCATACTTCCCGCTGTGGCTGCAGGCAAAGGGTTTTGATGCGGAGCAGATAGCGGTCATTCTCGCCGCCCCAATGTTCCTGCGCGTGGTGACGACGCCATTGCTTACGGCACTGGCCGACAGGGCGAGCGACCGCGCGCACGTCTATATCGCGCTGATGGCCGCATCGCTGGCGCTGTCGGCGGGCTATTTCCTGACGCCGACCTACGCCATCGTGCTGGCCGTTTCGCTGGCGCTCGCCGTGTTCTGGACGCCGCACTCGCCGATTGCCGATTCGCTGGCGCTGTCTGGTGTGCGCCGCTTCGGCTCGAATTACGCAAGCATGCGCAAATGGGGATCGATCTCCTATCTCTGCGCCAATCTCGCCGGTGGCTTCATCCTGTCGGCGACCAGCGCCGAGGCCGTTCCGACGATCATCTTCGTGGCGTTCGGCGCGGCCTTTGCCGTTGGACTGATCGCGCCACGCCTTGGCCGTCCCCGGCGCGCCTCGCCGCTTTCGGCGGCCGACATCCAGCAATCGGCGCCAAAGCTTCTCAACGCCTATTTCCTGTATTTCTCCATCGGCGTCGGCGTCATCACCGCCAGCCATGCGTTTCTCTACGGCTTCGTGTCGATCTACTGGAAATCGATCGGCATCAGCGATTCGGTTGTCGGGCTCTTATGGGGTTGGGGCGTGGTGGCTGAGATCGGCATGTTCATGATCTTCACCCGCGCCTTCGGCTCCTTCTCGGTGGTGTCGATCATGGTGATGGCCGGGCTCGGTTCGATCGTCCGCTGGATCGCCTTTCCCTTGATCTGGCCGCTTGGCCTTGGCGTTGCCGGATTTTTCGCGGTCCAGACACTGCACGCGGTTTCGGTGGCGCTGGTTCTGATCGGCCTGCAGAAGATGATCGGCGAGACGGTCGCGGAGGAACGAACCGGGGCGGCGCAAGGCATCGCCTATTTCTCCAACGGCTTTTTCACGGCGGTGGTGACGCTGCTTTCCGGCCCGCTGTACGACCGCTTCGGCGTGGACGGCTTTTTTGCCATGATCCCGATCGCCCTGGCCGGCCTGGCGCTGATCGGACTTGCCGCGCGTTCAGCCCCACAGCGCCGTATCGGGCGGTGACACCAGCGAACCTTGGTAGACCAGACCGGGACGTCGGTCGCGGGCCAGCAGCAGCGGACCGTCGAGATCGACGAAATCGGCATCCTGAGCCAAGAGCACGGCCGGCGCCATGGCAAGCGACGTGCCGACCATGCAGCCAACCATGACGCCGAAACCCAGTTCGCGGGCGCGATAGCGAAGGGCAAGCGCTGCGGTCAGGCCGCCCGATTTGTCGAGCTTGATGTTGACGGCGTCATAGAGGCCGACAAGGGCTTCGAGATCCTTTGCCTCATGCACGCTTTCATCGGCGCAGATCGGCACCGGATGCGCGATGTGGCGGAGGATGCCGTCGCGGCCTGCCGGCAGCGGCTGTTCGATCAGTGTGATGGCGTGTTCGGCGGCAAAGGCCAGGTTTGCAACGATGTCGTCATCCGTCCAGCCCTCATTGGCGTCCAGGATGATGCGGCTCGCCGGTGCCGCCTCTCTAACCGCGCGGATACAGGTCATGTCGTTGTCGCCGCCGATCTTGACCTTGAGCAGCGGCCGCTGGGCATTGGCGCGGGCCTGTGCAGCCATCGCCTCGGGCTCGCCGAGTGACAGCGTGTAGGCCGTATCGAGCGCCCTCGGCGGAGCCGTGCCGATGCTGGAGGCGACCGGCTTGCCTGCGATCTTCGCCTCCAGGTCCCACAGAGCGCAATCGACGGCGTTGCGCGCCGCACCCGCCGGCATGGCGTCGAGCAGCGCGGCCCGGCTGATGCCGCCGGCAATCTGCTCCCGCATCGCCTCGATCGCATAACGGACACAGTCCATGGTCTCGCCATAGCGCTTATAGGGGACACATTCGCCGCGCCCGGTATGGCTGCCTTGGCTGATCGTGCAAGCGATCACCTCGGCCTCGGTCTTCGAGCCGCGCGAAATGGTGAAGGTCCCGGCGATAGGAAAGCGCTCGGCCTCGACCGAAATGACACGCGCCATATTTTTCTGCTCCAGCTATGCGACAACGAGCCCGTCGGCAAATCGACAGGTGGGTTCCGTCAGGCTAAACAGGACGCCATGTTGACCATCCGCAAACGCTTCGCAAGCGGCACGACCGCCAATGGGGCCGATCACCAGCCGCGCGTCGCGGTCGGTGAGGAGGGCGACGTCCTCGGCTGCGCCTTCTCCGGAAACTGGACGACGCGCACCGTGACGCTGGTCGACGCTGAGATGCGCAAGATCGAGAAGCGCAGCGGTTTCAAGACGCTGGCGCTCGACCTTTCGCGCATCGAGAAGATGGACACCGCCGGGGCCTGGCTGATCGACCGCCTGGTCAGCGCCTTCGAAAAGAAAGGCGTCGAGATCAGGCTGCAAGGACAAAGCGAGATTGCCTCGATCCTGCTCGGCGCCGTTGGCGACGCCGTTCGGCGCGAATCCGATTCCGGCGGCACAAAGCCGCCCAACATCATCATTCGCGCGCTCGAGCTGGTTGGCCGGCGCGTCTATGAAATGCGCGACGATTTCCTGGCCTCGATGAACATATTGGGCGCCACGATACGCGGCTCGCAGATGAAGCTCGGCCGTGGCCATGCGGTCAATCCGGCGGCGATCTTCAACCAGATCGATCGCATGGGCGTCGGCGCCATACCGGTGGTCGTGCTGATGTCGGCCATCGTCGGCGCGATCGTTGCCCAGCAAGGCGCCTACCAGCTCAGCTATTTCGGCGCCGATATCTTCGTCGTCGATCTGGTCGGCGTGCTGATCCTGCGCGAACTCGGCGTGCTGATGACCGCGATCATGATCGCCGGCCGTTCGGGCAGCGCCATCACGGCCGAAATCGGTTCGATGAAAATGCGCGAGGAGGTCGACGCGCTGAAGGTCATCGGGCTCAACCCGATCGGCGTGCTGGTGTTCCCGCGGCTGGTCGCACTGGTGATCGCACTGCCTTGCCTGACGATCATCGCCAATTTCGCAGCACTTGGCGGCGGCATCGCGGCGGCATGGCTCTATTCCGACATCGCACCGGCCGCCTTCATCGACCGGCTGCGCGTCGCCATCGATCTCAGCACCATCTTTGCCGGGCTGATCAAGGCGCCGTTCATGGCTATGATCATCGGCACGATCGCCTCGGTCGAAGGCATGAAGGTCGGCGGCAGTGCGGAATCGCTGGGACAGCACGTCACGGCCTCGGTGGTGAAATCGATCTTCGTGGTCATCATCCTCGATGGGCTTTTCGCCATGTTCTACGCGGCGATCGAGTTCTGAGATGGCGATGCAGGGCGACACGAAGGCGACCGGAGTTGCGGATGGGGCCGACGAAGACGAGATCGTGCTTTCCGCGCACGATATCACCGTGTCCTTCGGCGACAAGGTCATTCTCGATCATCTGTCGCTCGATATCAGGCGCGGCGAGATTCTCGGCTTTGTCGGCGCTTCCGGTGCCGGCAAATCGGTTCTCTTGCGCGCGATCCTCGGCCTGGTGCGCAAACAGTCGGGAACGATCAAGCTGTTCGGCGTCGATGTCGACAAGGCGAGCGAGAGGGAACGCCTTCGCATCGACATGCGCCTTGGCGTCCTCTTTCAGCACGGCGCGCTGTTTTCGGCGCTTACGGTCCTGGAAAACGTGCAGGTGCCGATGCGCGAATATCTCGATCTCCCGAGAAAGCTGATGGACGAACTGGCAATGCTCAAGGTCGAACTGGTCGGGTTGCCGCCGGATGCGGCGCAGAAATTCCCGTCCGAGCTTTCCGGCGGCATGATCAAGCGTGCGGCGCTGGCACGCGCGCTGGCGCTCGATCCCGACATCGTCTTCCTGGACGAGCCGACATCCGGCCTCGACCCGATCAGCGCGGCCGAGTTCGACGAACTGGTGGTCAAGCTGCGCGATACCATGGATCTGACCGTGTACATGGTCACGCATGATCTCGACACGCTGTTCACCGCTTGCGATCGGGTGGCGGTGCTCGGCAACAAGAAAGTGCTGGTCGAAGGCACGATCGACGACATGCTCAAAAGCGAGGAACCCTGGGTGAAATCCTATTTCCGCGGAAAACGTGCGCGGCAACTTGATCTTGCGGCACGCGCATAGCCATAAGTGGGTACATGGAAACCAGAGCCAACTACGTCATTGTCGGCATTTTCACGCTAGCAGCGATCCTGGCGGCCTTTGCGTTCGTCTATTGGACGGCCGCGATCGGCGAGAGGGGTGAGACGGCGATGCTGCGGGTGCGTATTCCGGGGTCGGCCTCCGGCCTCGGCCGCGGCAGTTTCGTGCTGTTCAACGGCGTCAGGGTCGGGGATGTCAAGCGCGTCTATATCGACCTCGACAATCCGACCGCGGCAATCGCCGAGGCCGAAATAGGCCGCACGACGCCGATCACCAAATCGACGCAGGCCGATATCGGCCTTGCCGGCCTCACCGGTCAGGCCAATATCGAACTCAAGGGCGCCGACCCCAAGGAAGTGAACCTTCTCGACCAGGCGGAAGAGGAGGGCCGAGTCGCCGAGATCGTCGCCAACCCGTCGGCGGTCACCAACCTGTTGCAGACGGCGCAGAACATCTTCACCCGCGCCGATACGGTTCTTACCCAGCTCGAAGGCTTCACCAAGGACGTTCGCGGACCACTGACGCAGACCGTCAACAACGTGCAGACCTTCTCCGATGCGCTGGCCAAGAATTCCGACGGCATCGACAAATTCCTCGCCAGCGTTAGTCCGCTGTCGGAAGAGTTGAAGGGCGTCTCGGGCAAGCTCGACGGCACGCTGAAGGCGGCGGAAGGGCTGCTCAACGCCGTCGACAAGGACCAGATCAAGAGCATCGTCGACAATGTCGATACGGTGACCGCGAACCTGAAGGAAACCTCGAAGCAGTTCGACAGGGTCGTCAGGAACGTCGACACGGCGGTGGGATCGATCAACGATTTCGCCCAAAGGACGCAAGGCACGCTGGCCAAGGTCGACGGCGTTCTCGATGGCATCGATCCGGCACAGGTTCGCACCGCGCTGGCCAACATCCAGAAGGCCAGCGAAAACGCCAACGAGGCTGCCGCCGACATCGCCAAGGTGACCAATAAGGTCGCCAACCGGGCCGATGATATCGACCAGACGATCAAGGACGCGCAGCAGCTCGCGGAGCGCCTTAACGACGCCTCGGTGCGCGTCGACGGCATCCTCGCCAAGGTCGATAAATTGCTCGGTTCGGGCCAGGCCGACGGCATGATAGCCGACGCCAGGAATACGCTGAAATCGTTCAAGCAGGTGGCCGACACGCTGAACGCCCGCCTCGGCACCATCACCAACAATCTGGCGCGATTCTCCGGTCAGGGCCTGCAGAACGTCGAAGCGCTGGTCCAGGACAGCCGCCGTTCGATCACCCGCATCGAAGAGGCGGTGACGGATCTCAGCCGCAATCCGCAGCGGATCCTGTCAGGCGGCGAAGGCGAGGTTCGGCAATTCGACGGCAGGGTGCGGCGTTGACTTCGGCTTTCGCCCGCCCCAAGAACATGAGTTGCAAGTGCAGGTTGATCTTACGATCCGGGGACAACGGGGATCGCGTGTGAAGTCATTCATGTCTAAATTGAGCGGGGTCAAATCGGGTGGGCTCAAAGCGGGTGTGGCATTGCTTACGCTTTCGCTAGCCAGTTGCGCGTTTTTGCCGGGTGGCGGGCCGGCGCCGCTGGACACATTCGAGCTGTCGGCGCCGGCCCTCGATGCGCGCGGCCGCAGCCGCCGCCAGATTCTCATCGCCCAGCCTTCCGCGCTCAAGGCGCTCGACAGCCAGAACATCGTCATCAAGCCGTCCGTGCGCTCGATCCAATACCTCAAGGGCGCGCAATGGGCCGATCGGCTGCCGCTGATCGTGCAGGCGCGGCTGGCCGAGACATTCCAGCGTTCAGGCAGCTTCGCCGGTGTCGGCAAGCCGGGCGAGGGGCTGGCGATCGACTACCAGGTGATCGTCGAGGTGCGTTCCTTCGAAGTCCGGGTCGACGGCGGCGAACATGCCGAAGTCGACCTATTCGTGCGGATATTGAACGACCGCAACGGCGAGGTGCGCGCCTCCAAGAGCTTCACTGCGACCGCGCCCGTCTCGGGCAGCGGCAACCAGGCCTATGTCGGCGCGCTCGACAGTGCGTTCGGCGATGCGGCCAAGGACATCGTCCGCTGGACCGATTCGGCGATTTGACGCTGCCAGGGCCGCCGGCGCAGCTGGGATCAAAACTCAATCATCTGGCTACCGCCAATGGTCGAGATGGGATTCATCGCAAATGCCACGCCGACAGATGAGGGCTCAATCGACCCCGTTCGTCGTGCCCGCTGCCGAGGACCGGGAAGGGTTGAAAGCAGTCGCAGAAAGCCTAACATGAAGGTCTGCGGCCCCGGTTCCAAAAAACTCAGAACTTGTGTCGGATTGGTCAAGACCCGTTCGTCCTTGGGCATGGACCGACATCACAAGGATAAATGATATGCCCAGTACTGTACGCCTGCACCGCGTTCTGGCAACCAGCCCAGAAAAAGTCTATCGCGCATTCCTTGAGGCGGACGCGCTCGCGAAATGGCTGCCGCCCAACGGCTTTACCTGCACGGTTTATCATCTGGAACCCAAAGTCGGCGGCACATTCAAAATGTCGTTCCGCAACTTCACAACGGACGAAAGCCACGCGTTTGGCGGCGAATATGTCGAGCTCGTTCCGGGCGAACGCCTGCGCTATACGGACAAGTTCGACGATCCTAACTTGCCCGGCGAGATGCAGGTGACCGTGATATTGAAGAAAGTATCAGTCGGCACGGAGCTGGATATCACGCAGGCAGGCATTCCGGACGCCATTCCAGCTGAGGCTTGTTATCTCGGTTGGCAGGAGTCGCTGCGAAACCTGGCAAGGCTCGTCGAACCGGAGATCAATCAATAGAGCATCCCGGGGACGTCGGGACGGCATGAAAAAGGCGGGAATTTCTCGCCTTTTTATTGTTCCCTTATTGCCTGATCAATGCAGGCGGCCGCTGGCGTGGGCGAGCATCGTGTAGACCTTGCCGGTGTCCGACGTCAGGTAGGTCTGCGCCATCATGTTGTCTCGGTCGTTGCGCGACACGTCCTTGAGCAGCTTTTCGAAATCGTCGCAGTAACGGTCGACGGCGGCACGGAATTCCGCCTCCATCTGATATTTGCGGCGGATCTCGTCGAAGGTCTGCTGGCCTTTCAGCGTGTAGAGACGCCGGGTGAACACGTCACGCTCGCCGCGCCGGTAGCGGTTCCACAATTCGATCGAGGCATCGTGATCGATGGCGCGGGCGATATCGACGGAAAGCGAGTTGAGCGACTCCACGACATGAAGCGGCGAACGCTGGGCCGGGGCCGAGCGTGGCGCTTCCAACGGCGCCGCGGGCTTGGCGACGTCTTCGCGTGATGCCCCGGTCAAGAGATCGCGCACCCACCCGCCCTGTGCCGTACGGCCATTGGGTTCGCGCTGGCGCGGCGGCGTCTCGACCGGGCGTTCCAGGTCGAGCGCGCCGCGCAGTGCGGACTCACCCAACGGCGCCTGAGGGGCACGAAGCTCCGGCTGCGGGGCCGCAGGACGGCGCTGCGGCTCAGCGGCGCGCGCGGCAGGCGCTTGCTGTGCCGGACGCAGGCTGCGCGGCTCCGAAGGGTCGGCGCTGCGGCCCGATTTCGCAACAATATCCGAAAGTTCCTTCAACGCGTTGATCTGCTCGGAAACGGCGCGGCGGATGGCCGTGGTCGATTCCTTCGCCTCTTCCGGCATCTCGATGACGCCCTTCTTGAGCTCGGCGCGGGTGAGGTCGAGCTCGCTCTTGATCGAGCCAGCGGTGCGCCGCATCTCCTCGGTCGCGTCGGCGAAGCGCTTCGTTGCCGAATCGACAACGTCGGAAATGGCGGTACGGATCTTGTCCGCCGACTCCAGCGTCTTGCCTTCGGCGTTCTGCAGTGTCTGGCCGACCAGAGTCTCGAACGAGCGCATGACCCTTTCGAGATCCTCCGACTTCTTGACCAGGCCGACGGCGAGGTCCTCCAGCGACGACTGCCTTTCCAGCGTATGTTCGAGGTTGCTCTGGGCCGAACTCAACAGGTCCGAAGCACTGGAAAGCAACCGGCTGTGCTCGTCGAACTTGGTGGCGATCGAGGCGACCTCGCGCAAGGTGGAAGACGACAATTCGGTAAGCCGTGTCGTGTTCGAATCGACCAGGCGCGCCGAGCTGGCGAAAGTCTGGGCGGCTTTTTCGGTCGTTGCCGCGAAGCTTTGCGTACTGCCGGTCAGGCGTTCGTCGACCTGGCCCAGATTGGCCGCCGCCTGCTCGATCAGCTGACCGAGCTGTGCGCTGGAGGTGCTCATGCGGCCGATAAGATCGGCGACACTGTCGGCAAGCGTCGAGCGCGCGCCTTCGACGGCCGACAATGTTTCGGCCGTGCGGTTGGCGAGCGCATTGACGAGGGTGGCGTTTTCGCTGCGCAGCTTCTCGGTGGCGCGCTCGGTAACCTCTTCCATGCTCTTTTGCAGTTCCGAGCCTCCCTGGGCGAAGCGCTCGACCAGAGGTCGCGCCGTTTCGTCGAGGATTTTCGAGATCTCGGCCGAACGTGCCGCAAGCATGGTGTTGAGCTCGCGGGTGTTGGTGCCGATGGTCTTCGCCGCATCGTTGGTGCTCTGGCCGATATGCTGGCCGACTGCGGTGAAGGTTTCCGCGATCGCGTTGGCGCGCGAAACGAGTTGCGCCTCGGCGCTCGAAACCTGCTCGTTGAGCTTCTGGCCCATTGCCTCGGTGGTGTGGGCGAGGCGGTTCTCGACGCGGGCAACCTGTTCCTCGACGCGAGCCGCCGCAGCCGCCGCGCTGGACGCCAGGCGCTCGTCGGCCCCGGCGAGCGCCTGCTCGATTTCGCGGGCGTGAACGGCAAGTTCCTGACCGGTCTGCCTTGCACGTTCGGCAACCCGCTCCTCGGTGCTGGCAAATGCCCCGACGATGCTGTCGGTATGCTCTCCGATCGCAGACGAGCTGTCGGCGATGCGGGACACCAGACGGTGATCCGCCTCGTCGAAGATACGGCCGATCTCGGATGCGCGGGCCGACAGCGCCTCCGAACCTTCGGCGATGCGCGACATCAGCTGCTGGTCGGCGGCATCGAAAATGCGGCCGAGGTCCGATGCCCGCGCCGCGAGCGCTTCGGCCGATTCGCCGATGCGCACGCCGAGCCGTTCGTCGGCGCCTTCGAAATTGCGCAGGATGTCGCCGGCGCGCGCGGCCAGCGACTGCGCCGTTTCGACCGCGCGGGCAACCAGCTTCTGGTCCGCCGCATCGAATGTTCCGGCGATCTCGCTGGCACGTGCAGCCAGCTGATCGGCCGTTTCCTGGGCGCGCACCATCAGGGAGTTCGACGTATCGCCGACACGGGCCATGAGTGCGCTCGATGTATCCTCGGCGCGAGCAATGAGCGTGCTCGAAGTGTCCTCGGCTCGTGCGGCGAGGCGGCGATCCGCCTCCTCGAAGGTGCGGGCGATATCCTCTGCCCTGGCGAGCAAGGCGGCCGAGGTCTGCTCGGCGCGTTCGGCGATCTTGCGATCGGCGTCGCTGAACGCCGCGCCTGCCTGCTCATGCAGCGCGCTGGTGACCTCCATGACCTTTTCGCGCAGCGCTCCCGCAACGAAGACGGCGCTCTTTTCGAGCACGCTGCGAACGTTGTCGACACCAGTCGACAGCGCGCGCTCCATGGTCCCGGCGCGCTCCTCGATGATGCCGGTCTGGCGGCTGAACGCCTGCTCGATCTTTTCGACATCCGCGGCGATTGCCGCGGAGATGTCGGTGCTTCTGGCGGCGATCTGGTCGATATGGCCGGACAGGGAACGGTCTACTTCCTGGCGCGTATCGGCGAGCCTGGAGAGATCGTCCTCCAGCGCACGGGTCAGCATGTCACGGCCTTCGGCCAGCTTGCCGACATGCCCGGCGATGATGCCGTCGACGTCGGAGCGGCTCGTCGCAATTTTCTGCAGGTCTGCTTCCAGCGCGCGTCTAAGGATGTCGCGGCCTTCGGCCAATTTCTCGACCTGGCCGGCGACCAGCCCGTCGATGCTCGACCGGCTTTCCGCCAGCTTGGCGAGGTCGTCCTCAAGCGCCTTGGAGAGGATCGAGCGGTCCTGGATTAGCTTCTCGGCATGGCTGTTTACAAGACCGCTGACGCTGCCGAGATCGGCCTCCAGCGCCTGCGCAAACTGTGCGCGATTGTCGGCCAGCTGCTGGGACTGGTCGGCGACGACACCCTTGATGGTGTTGAGGTCCGCTTCCAGCGCGCGTCTGAGGATGTCGCGGCCTTCGGCCAGTTTTTCGACCTGGCCGGCAACCAGCCCGTCGATGCTCGACCGGCTTTCCGCCAATTTGGCGAGATCGTCTTCGAGCGCCTTGGACAGGGTCGACCGGTCTTCCGCCAGCTTTTCGGACTGGCCTGATATGACGTCCTTGATCGTGTTGAGATCGGATTCCAGCGCGCGCTTGAGAATGTCGCGGCCCTCGGCCAATTTCTCGACCTGGCCGGTAACCAGACCATCGATGCTCGACCGGCTTTCGGCCAGCTTGGCGAGGTCGTCCTCAAGCGCTTTCGACAGGGTTGAGCGGTCCTCGGCGAGCCTGTTCATGTGATCGGAAATAAGGGCATTCACGCTCTGCAGGTCGGTTTCCAACGCCTGTGACAGCTGGCCACGGTCGTCCGCCAGCTTTTCGGACTGGCCTGATATGACGTCCTTGATCGTGTTGAGATCGGATTCCAGCGCGCGCTTAAGGATGTCGCGGCCTTCGGCCAATTTCTCGACCTGGCCGGTAACCAGACCATCGATGCTCGACCGGCTTTCGGCCAGTTTGGCGAGGTCGTCCTCGAGCGCTTTCGACAGGGTTGAACGGTCCTCGGCGAGCCTGTTCATGTGATCGGAAATAAGGGCATTCACGCTCTGCAGGTCGGTTTCCAACGCCTGTGAGAGCTGACTACGGTCTTCCGTCAGCTTTTCCGACTGGCTCGATATAACGCCCTTGATCGTGTTGAGATCGGATTCCAGCGCGCGCTTGAGAATGTCGCGGCCTTCAGCCAGCTTCTCGACCTGGCCGGCGACCAGCCCGTCGATGCTCGACCGGCTTTCGGCCAGTTTGGCGAGGTCGTCCTCGAGCGTCTGCGAAAGCAGGCTGCGATCGCTGGCGAGCCTGTCGGAATGGTCCCCGACCAGGCCCCTGATGCCGGACAGGTCGCTTTCGAGCGAGCGCGACAGCTCGGCGCGGTCTTCCGCCAGTTTGGCGGAATGGTTTTCGATGAGACCCTTGATGCCGACAATGTCGGTTTCCAGCGCCTTGGCGAGTATGGCGCGACCTTCGGCGATCTTCTCGACCTGACCGGCGACCAGGCCGTCGATGCTGGCGCGGCTGTCGGCCAGCTTGCCGAGGTCGGCTTCGAGGGCGCGCGACAGAATGCTGCGGCCTTCGGCCAGCTTGCCAACATGGCCGGCAACCATTTCGTCAATGATCGTACGGGCTTGTACAAGTTTTCCGGAGTCTTCGTTCAAGGCCTGTGAAAGCCTGCTGCGGCCCTCTTCGAGCCTTTCGAGATGGCTGCCGAGCGAAGCATCGATGGCGGCGCGCGATTCGTTGACCTTGCGCAGATCCTCTTCGAGAGCGCGCGCGATCAGGCCGCGGCCTTCGGCAAGCTTCTGCACCTGGTCGGTGACAGCTGCGTCGATACCTTCACGGCTTTCGGCGAATTTCTCAAGATCGGCCTGCATTGCGGCCGCCATGCGTTCGCGGCTTTCGGAAAGCTTGCGGCTGTGGTTCTCGACAGCTTCCTCGATGCCGACGCGGGCATCGGCAAGCCGCTGAATATCGGCGTCGAAGGAGCGCGACACCACGTGACGGGCCGCTTCCATGCGCCCGGCGAAATCGCCGGCGCGCGCCTCAAGCATGGAAGAGGTCGACGAAACGATGTCGGCCATGTCGGCGCCGATCTGGGTCTTGCCCTGATCGATCATCGCCGACAGCGTCTCCCTGCTTTCCTGGAAGGTATGGGCGATTTCGCGCGCGCGCTCGACCAGGGTCTCGTTGATCTGGCGCGCGCGGGCCTCGAGCGCCGCGTTGAGCTTCTGCGTGCCGGTGTCCAGCGCTTCGGCGCGGGTCTGGAATTCACCAATCAGCGCCTGACCGCGTTCGGCCAGCGTCCGCTCGATGCCGTCGAGGCTGGCTTCAAATTCGGAGTTGAGCGTGCGCGCGGCGCCGCCGAGCAGCGACACCATGCCGGAGGTCCGATCGTCGAGCAGATCGGTCAATGACCGGGTGAGGCCGTCGGTCGTGTCCGTCAGCTTGGCGATGCGCGTATCGAGCAGGCTGGCGAAGGCTTCGCCGGAGGTCGACAGGCGGTCCGTGATCGTATCGAGCCGGCCTTCCACCTGATCGAAGATCGATGTCGAGCTTTCGTTGATCCTGTCGATCAGCGTATCGCCGGAATTGTTGATGGTCATCGACAGGTTGGTCGAGGCATTGAGGATGCTGTCGCGAATGATGTCGCTGGCAGCCCCGATTTCGTCCTTCAGCGTCGCATGCGCGCTGGTGATCGAGGCGCGCACGCGCTCGGCGTGCGTGACAACCGCTTCGCGCTCGCTGCCCAGCCCGTCGACCAGCGATCGGATACGGGATTCATTCTCCGAATAGGAGCGTTCGATCTGGTTCACCTCGCTGTGGACCAGTGTTTCGAGCTCGACGGCACGCGCAAGCGTGCGTTCGATGCCTTCACCCATGGCCGCCACCTCGCGGCGAACGGCTTGCCCGATCATCATGACGCGATCCTGGGCGATGTTTTCCGGCTCGGTCAGGCGGAAAGCCACTTCCGTCATCGACTGAGCCGCGATGCGCATTTCCTGCGCGCGGCGAATCATGGCTGCAAACGCCCAGAACAGCAGGACGGGCAGGAGCGTAGCGGCCGCCAGGCCGATCAGCTCGGGACGGGCGAAAAACTGGTCGGGCGTGCGGATTTGCCAGATGCCTGGTCCAAACAGCAGATTGGCCAATGCGCCGGCGCCCGCGATCCAGATGAGCGAAACGAGCGCCACGACCCAGTAGATCGTGTTCGAGGCACGCCGATTGAGGGTATGCAGCAGCGTCTTGTAATCTTTTGGGCGAGGGTCATTGGCCGGCGTGAACCCGGTCGGCTGTGAGCCATTGCGCGTTTCCACAGGGCGCAGTTCAGTCGGCTTTGCCTTTGCCGCGGGCTGTGCTTTCTGGTCCTGGTTGGCGACAGGCTCCGCCTTCTGGCCTAGGTTGGCGACAGGCTCCGCCTTCTCGGCGACGGGCTCGGCATTCTGGTTGCGGCCTTCGCGTGCCAATTCGTCGGCAGCCTGCGATATCTGCGCTTCCAGATCTTCCATCGACGCGGCGATGTCGAGGTCGACTGCATCGCCGCTCAGATCGATATCAAGTGCCTTTTCGAGTTCCTTGGCTACGTCGCTGTCGAGCGTTCTTGAAGTCGTTGTTTTCTTCGCCATGCCTTCGCTACCCTGTACAAGCTGCCGCGGGACTTATGGATTCTGCTTATCGTGTCCCGCGCAAGAGGCTGAAAATGGACCTGTCGTATCGTAATGACACACCGGGGTAAAGAAAACATGCATTCGGCGCGATACGTAAAACTTTAAATATAGGGTTAACGAAACTGTGATTCCGGCGCCGTTATCGCAACATTTTTCCGGGCCAATCATTAACCCGTTGTCCACAGGATGCGCCTATTTTTTCGGCTGGAAGAACGGAGTTGCAGATTCATGCGTGGCGAAAACGGCATTGCCTTCTCGATGCCTGGCGGCGACGTGTCGGGAACGGCCGGGTCGCGGCCTGTGGATCTGGCGCATCTCGCGCGCCAGACGATGGGCGACCGTAGCCTCGAGCAGGAGGTGCTGGCGCTGTTCGTGCAGCAGGCGCTGTCCGTTCGCGACAAGATCCTCGACGCCGATGTGAGGCAACGACTGCTTCTGGCGCACGGGCTGAAAGGCTCGGCGCGCGGCGTCGGCGCCTTCGCCATTGCCGATTGCGCCAGCGCGATCGAACTTCAGCCTGAAGATACCAATACGCTCAAGCGGCTTGGCTCCCTGATCGAAGAAGTCCGCGATTTCGTCGCCGCCATCAGCCGTTAAACCCATTTCCGAAAAAAACGGCATAGAGCGCCGCTTTCGCGCCGCAGTTGACTTGTCTGCCGGAGTGATTATCTCGGCTGGGACTCCCTTCAGGTGACAAATGACCAAGCTGACATTCATCGCCCATGACGGCACACATTTTGGCGTCGACGCCGAAAACGGCTCGACCGTCATGGAGAACGCGATCCGCAACGCCGTGCCGGGGATCGAGGCCGAATGCGGTGGCGCCTGCGCCTGCGCGACCTGCCATGTCTATGTCGACGAGGCATGGACGGCGGAGGTCGGCGAGCCGGAAGCAATGGAGGAGGACATGCTGGACTTCGCCTACGACGTCCAGCCGAACTCGCGGCTCTCCTGTCAGATCAAAGTGCGTGATGCTCTCGACGGCCTGGTTGTACGCGTGCCAGCCCGCCAAGGCTGAAGCGTGAAGGCTGAAGCCCCGGTTATAGCCGATTTTTGCGACCCCGGCTTGGCAGCCGGCCAATGGTCATGCAGTGTCGCGCCGTTACAGCGTCCTTGTGTCCTCTTGGGCGCGAAAGGGAGCTGTAGCACAGTGATCCGGCGCATGGTCCCCAGCGAAAATCGATTCCGATCTTCGCGGTCATGCGCACCGAAGGCGCATTCATGACCGATATCACCAGGACGGACGTACTCATTGTCGGGGCAGGGCCTGTCGGCTTGTTCGCCGTATTCGAGCTCGGCCTCTTCGACATGAAGTGCCATCTGATCGACATACTCGACCGGCCCGGCGGGCAATGCGCCGAACTCTATCCGGAAAAGCCGATCTACGACATTCCGGGCTGGCCATCGATCTCGGCGCAGGGCCTGGTCGACAAGCTGCTCGAGCAGATTGCGCCGTTCAAGCCCGACTTCACCTTCAACCGCATGGTCTCAAGCCTCGAAAAGCTCGAGGACGGCAGCTTTCGCGTCATCACCGACGAGAACGAGGTGTTCGAAGCCAAGGTTGTGGTGATCGCCGCCGGCGGCGGCTCGTTCCAGCCGAAGCGGCCGCCGATCCCGGGCATCGAGCTTTATGAGGGCAAGAGCGTCTTCTACTCGGTTCGCCGCATGGAGGAATTCCGCGGCCACGACCTCATCATCGTCGGCGGCGGCGATTCGGCGCTCGACTGGACGCTGAACCTGCAGCCGGTGGCCAAGGCCGTGACGCTGGTCCACAGGCGTCCGGAATTCCGCGCGGCGCCCGACAGCGTCAACAAGATGTACGCCATGCAGGAGATGAAGGAGCTGGATTTCCAGGTCGGCCAGGTGACGGGACTGACCGGCGTCGACGGTCAGCTATCCTCGGCGACCATCAAGGGCCCCGGCGGCGATATCGAGCTGCCGTGCACGCGCATGCTGCCGTTCTTCGGCCTGACCATGAAGCTCGGGCCGATCGCCGAATGGGGGCTCAATCTTCATGAGAACATGATCCCGGTCGACACCGAGAAATTCCAGACGTCGGTGCCGGGCATCTTCGCCGTCGGCGACATCAACTGGTACCCCGGCAAGCTGAAGCTGATCCTGTCGGGATTCCATGAGGTCGCGCTGATGGCGCAGGCGGCCAAGCGCATCATCAGCCCCGGCGAGCGCATCGTGTTCCAGTACACGACCTCGTCGACCAGCCTGCAGAAGAAGCTCGGCGTCGCCGGCTGAGGTTTGTCCTTACTCCACGCGAATAGGCGCCTCGGTCTCGGCATGGCCGCGCAGCGGCTTCTCCGGCATCAGCCCGAGCGTGACAAGCGATACGAGCAGCGTCGCCGCGGCGGCAAGAAAGATCATCACGAACGGTGTGGCCGACGCGACAGGGCCGGCCGCCTGCGCGCCTTCGCTGGCCAAAGGGAGGCCATAGCCGAGGGCGACCGCGCCGAGCATGGCGACGCCAAGCGCGCTGCCCAGCGAGCGAAGGAAAGCCAGCACGCCGGTCGCGACACCAAGATGCGGGCGGTCGACGGCGTTCTGGACCGCGATGGTGACGACCGGGAACGTCGTCCCGGCGCCCAGCCCTATGCAGGTCGTCAGAACCTCGACAACCGCCAGCGAGGCATGTCCGGCGACAAGGCCGAGCAGCCCGAGGCAGGCTATGGCGAAGATCGTTCCTACCAGCGCGATCCGCTTGTAATGAATGAAGCGCGGTATCATGCGGCCGCTGAATGTCGCGCCGGCGACGGTGCCGAGCAACAGCCCGAGCATCGCGATGCCCGAATTGCTGGCCGAGAGACCAAGGACCGACTGCAGGTAGACGGGCAGGTAGACCGCCAGGCCGACATTGGCGGCCTGCAGCAGGAACATCGACAGGGTGCCGGCAAGCACGATCGGATTGCCGAGCACTTCGAGCGAGATCAGCGGTTCGGCCGCGCGCATGAGCCGGAGCGCAAAGGCGCCGCTGAAGACAGCCGAGCAGGCGAGTAGCCCGAGGATTTCGCGCGACGTCCATGGATAGGCGCTGCCGCCCCAATTCAGTGCAAGAAGCAATAGCGCGGTGGCCACCACGAGAAGCAGCGCGCCGAGGCCGTCGATACTGTGATGCCTTGCGGCGACCGGCAGTTTCTTGAGCGGCTTGTTGATGATCGCCATCGCCAGAAGGCCGAGCGGGATGTTGATCCAGAAGATCAGCGACCAGTGCAGATGTTCGGCGAAAGAGCCGCCGAGCAGCGGTCCGGCGACGCTGGCAACCGCCCAAGTGCCCGCGATCCAGGCGGCGTAACGTGCCCGTTCGCGCGGTGGAACGAGGTCGCCGATCACGGTTTGCGTCAGGGCGAACAAGCCGCCGCCGCCGGCACCCTGGATAGCCCGTCCAACGACCAGGACGAGCATGTTGGGAGCCATGGCGCTGACAAGCGATCCGGCGAGAAAGATGAGGATTGCCGCATAGACGGTCGGCCGGCGGCCGTAGACGTCGGAGATCTTGCCGTAGAGCGGCGCCGTGGCGGTCGCGGTCAAGAGGTAGCCGGTCACGATCCACGGCAGATATTCGGGATGCCCAAGCAAACGCGCGATGGTCGGCATTGCCGGCGCGACGATGGTCTGGTCGAGCGCCGCCAGCAGCATCGACAACAGCACGCCGCCGATGATGGCGTTCTTTTCGCGTTCCGTCAGCGGCGACGCTTCTACCGGCGCCGTGGCCGCTTCGCTGACTACTTTATCCATCGATCCACTCCGTCCGCCCGCTGGCGACACTGTCTCCAGAGGAAGAGCCGAGGCCGTCCGTCTAAGCGCCGGTGACGGCGACAGGCCGGAAATCGGACCCTCTGAATTGGGCTGTGGACCTCGTTGGGGCAGCGGGGCTTCGAATCCCGCCAGGCGGGATCGCCGGACTACCGACCGGCATGCGTTTCGTATAACAGCGGCGTGGCAATAGCAGGCGATCCCGGACGTGTCGAGGCGCAGGCCTAGCCAGTGCCTAAATCGTTACTATCCGGTCCAGGTCAACCTGGCAGCCGGCCGTTCTCGATGCGCTCCATGCGATAGCGCAGCAGCCGCAGGATGCGGCTTTCGAAATTGATGGTTTCGACGCGATCGAATTGCACCTGGGCCCGGTCGTGCTTGGCAAGAATAGCGGCGGTGATCTCCGCGGCCCTGGCCTTGGCCATGTCGCAGGTCTTCTGCGGGTAAGTCGCCTTCAGCGCATCCTCGAGTTCGCGGGCATGGTTCTTGGCGATCTCGACATGGCGGTCCTCATGTCGCTTGATGTCGGCGGACAATGTGTCCCAAAACAGCCTTACGCCGACGTCGGCCTTGCGCGGGCGGCGCCACTCGGGAAGGATGACCTTGACCTTGACGATGACGTTGGCGTCGGCAATCCCGCAGGAATTCGATTTTTGCGCATAGCTGACGCGGGTGGTGAACGCCATCTGGGTGGCGCCTGGATGCCGCATCCCGGTGCTTTTCACCTGGGGTCCACGTTTCGTAAGCTGGGTTCCGATATCATCGAGCGTCCTGCCGCCGATGCTGAAGTAGCTATATGTCTTAACCAGTGACGCCGCGTCCGCCGGCAAGGCGGCAAATGCGAGCATCAGAGCGTAGCGCAAGGGTCGTTTCGTCATGTTGCCTCTTCGCCCACCTTGCTTTACGGCCGTTGCCGACGCAACGGAATTGATCCGTGGCGGATCATACATGGTTGATCGACAATGACGACAGGGCAATGGCAGCTGGCGCATGGGCGTCATCTCGACCTTGGCGGCAAGGCCGTGATCGTGGGTATCCTCAATGTCACGCCGGACAGTTTCTCCGACGGTGGGCAGTTTGCAGCACCCGAACAGGCGGTGGCCCAGGCGCGCCGGATGGTGGAAGAAGGGGCCTCCGTCATCGATGTCGGCGGAGAATCGACACGCCCCGGTGCGTCTGCGGTAACCATTGAGGAAGAGCAGGCCCGCGTGCTGCCCGTCGTCGAGGCGCTCGCCAGGCTTGGCGAGACGCTGATTTCGGTCGACACCTATCGCGAGGACACCGCCCGGCTTGCCGTCGCCGCCGGCGCGCATATCGTCAACGATGTCTGGGGCCTGCAGCGCGAACCAGGCATTGCACGCGTCGCGGCCGAAACCGGCGCCGGGCTCGTCATCATGCACACCGGGCGTGACAGGCAAAAACTGCCCGACGTGATCGAGGATCAGTTTTTCTTCTTGAGGAAGTCACTGGAAATCGCCCGCCGGAGCGGCGTTGCCGATGACCAGATCGTGCTCGATCCGGGCTTTGGCTTCGCCAAGGAGACAGCCGAGGAGAACCTCGACCTGATGGCACGGTTTTCCGAACTTGGTGCCTTGGGCTGTCCGCTGATGGCGGGCACATCGCGAAAGCGCTTCATCGGCGCCGTCACCGGCCGCGACGCCTCGGCCAGGGGTGCTGGAACAGCGGCGACGAGCGTCATCCTGAGGCTCAAAGGCGCGCAGCTTTTTCGCGTCCACGATGTCGCAATCAATGCGGATGCGCTGGCGCTTGCGGATGCTATGCTGGCGCGTGAAACCGCCGCATAGGCTCGAAGTCGGAATCGATTTCTTGCTGCGCTGACCTCCGGTTCGGAAAGCGCGATGCGTGGATCTAAAACGTTAGAGCATAGTTGTACGTCCAGGTGGACGCACCTCGCTCTAATCGAGCAGGACGCTGAGCGATGTATGTCATCCGCATGAAGAACTGCGCTTTCTTCGCCCGGCACGGCGTTCTGGATGAGGAGGAGACGCTCGGCCAGCGCTTCTATGTCGACGCTACGCTCACCGTCGAACCCGGCCGCGCGCTGGTCGATGATTCCATCGAGGATACCGTCCACTATGGTGTCGCCTTCGGGGTGATCGAAAAGATCATAACCGGGGAGAGGCGGTTTCTGATAGAAGCGCTGGCGCTGGAAGTGGCTCGGGCGTTGACGGCCCGGTTTCCCCAGATCAAAAGAGCCGAGATCACTGTGCGCAAGCCGAACGCGCCGGTGCCCGGCGTACTCGATCATGTCGAGGTGACCGTTGTCTGGCCAGAATAATAATAACGATAACACTGTCTACCTCAGCCTTGGCGGCAATCTCGGCGACCCGGCAAAGTCGATGGCTGCTGCGCTGCGCATGCTGGACGCCGACGAGAACGCGCGCGTCGTCGTCGTCTCTTCGCTTTACCGCACGCCACCCTGGGGCAAGCTCGACCAGCCGCATTTTCTCAATGCGGCTGCCGAAATTTCGACTTCGCTCGCACCACATGCATTGCTCGATCTTTGTCTTGACGTCGAACGCAGACTGAAGCGGGTGCGCGAGGAACGCTGGGGCCCACGCCTGATAGACATCGATATTCTGGTGTTCGGCGATCGGATCATCCACGAAACCGGGCTGGAAGTGCCGCATCCGCGCATGCTGGAGCGCGCCTTTGTTCTGGCGCCGCTGGCCGAGATCGCGCCCCGCCTCACCGTAGGCGGCAGAAGCGTGCCGGAGCGGCTTGCCGCTCTCGACAGCGCCGGCATCGAGCAATTGTCGTCCGGCCGGGATTGGTGGCTGGTCTAATGCATGTCGCCCAGTGACTTCGGTTTTGGGACAACGACATGCATAGAAACAAAAACCTAAAGCGCGTCGCATGAATCCGTTTCAGCGACGCGCTTTAGAGCCGGATGCGTTCAAATTGAACTGAGCATCCCGCTCTATCTGTTTGTTTTAGCCGCATTTCTGCGACGCCAGGTGATTCCACTTGGCTGCAAAAAGCTCAGCCGGAAAATCCGCCGCCGTCGAGGAACGCCTGTTCCTCCGGTGTCGTCTCGCGGCCAAGCATCCTGTTTCGATGCGGAAAGCGGCCGAAGCGCTGGATGATCTCCAGATGCTCGGCCGCATATTTCAGATAGGATTGGGCCCTGGCGGTGAAGAGGTCCATCGATGTGAGCTGATCAGCGAGATGCTCGGAATGCTCATACGGCAAATAGAGAAAAGCGCGCAGGTCTTCGTCGAGCGCCATGTCCTGGCCGGCGGCGATCGCCTTTTCGGCGAAATGCCGTGCCAGCGGGTCGGTAGCGTACATATGGCCGGTGCCGCGAAAGCAGTTTCGCGGGAATTGGTCGAGCAGGATCATCAGCGCCAGTGAGCCTTCGGCATGTTCCGACCAGTCGTCACATTCCCGCCGCGCGGCGGCGTAATGCAGGTCCAAAAACCGATTGCGGAACTCCGCGTCGAAGGCGTCATTCTTCTCGAACCATGCATCCTTCCCGGCGTCACGCCAGAATTTGGCGACTGGAACGGCTCGGCTATCCATGTCCATCAATGGTTCCTCGATCAGTCCGCAGACTCGGATTTATGCAGCACGCCGGCGGTCTCTTCGTTGAGCGCCTGGCCGGTGCGGCGTGGCGGGGTGAGCGGTGTCGGGATGGGCGTGCCGATGTTGCCCTTCAGGAAGCGTTGTCCGGCGCGAATGCCTTCAGCGAGCTGCATTTCGAAGCGGGCGGAGTCGCGGCGCCGGACGTCCTCGATCACTTCGGCGACCTCTTCCGGGTCGATGCCCAGGGCTTCGAGGGTGGAACCGCCGAAAACGAGGGCTGATTCGAAGGTTTCCCGGAGCTGGAAATCGACGCCCGCACGAATCAATTGCAGCGCGGTGCCGCGATCGAAGGCTCTTGCCAGCACCGTGAGCAAGGGAAACTCCCCCTTGATGAGTTCGGCAATGCGGATGGCGACATCGGCCTTGTCGACGCATATGAGCACGGCGCGCGCGCGGCCGGCACCTGCGGCATGGAGAATGTCCAGCCGCGTGCCGTCGCCATAGTAGACCTTGAAGCCGAAATCGGCGGCCGCCTGGATCATTTCGACGTCATTGTCGATGATCGAGACATCGATCCCGCGCAACAGCAGAGGCTGGCTGGCGATCTGGCCGAACCGGCCGAAACCGATGATCAGCACGCTGCCGGAAAGGCCATCGGCGACGTCGACGCCTTCGAGCGACTGCTCGTCGCGCGGGGTGAGATATCGCAGCGCTACGATGGCCAGCGGCGTCAGCACCATGGAGATTATGACGATCGCCGTCAGTGTCGCATTGGCCTGGCTGTCGATGATGCCGACCGCCGCTGCCGCGGAATAGAGAACGAAGGCGAATTCGCCGCCTTGCGCCATGAAGACGGCGCGCTCAAGCGCTTCGCGATGGCCGGTCTTGAGGATGCGGGCGACGAGATAGATGCCGAACGCCTTTATCGCCATGTAGGCGACGACGTAGACGGCGACGAGCCGCCAGTTCTCGACGACCACGCGCAGGTCGAGCGACATGCCGACCGCGAGGAAGAACAGCCCGAGCAGGACACCGCGGAACGGTTCGACGTCGGCCTCCAGCTGATGGCGGAAGGTGGATTCCGACAACAGCACGCCGGCCAGGAAAGCGCCCATCGCCATCGACAGGCCGCTGAGCTGCATGGCAAGCGCCGATCCCAGAACGACCAGAAGGGCGGCCGCGGTCATTACCTCGCGGGCGCGGGCATCCGCCAGGATGCGGAAGAACGGATTGAGCAGATAACGCCCGGCCAGCACCAGCCCGACGATGGCGGCAAGGCCGATGCCCACTTCCGTCAGCCGGTCCGACAGGCTCATGTCGCCACCGCCCGGCGCCAGGAAGGCGATGAGGGCCAGCAGCGGCACGATTGCCAGATCCTCGAGCAGCAGGATGGAGACGATGCGCTGGCCTTTGGGCGCCGCGATCTCGCCGCGTTCCTCCAGAAGCTGCATGACGATCGCCGTCGAGGTCAGCACGAAGCCGGCGCCGGCGACGAAGGATTGCGAGATCGGAAAACCGCCCGCCAGTCCGACGCCGGTCAGCAACAGCGCACACACGCCGACCTGCAATGCCCCAAGGCCAAAGATCTCTCGCCTGAGGCCCCATAGCCGTGACGGCTGCATCTCCAGCCCGATGATGAACAGGAACATGACGACGCCGAGCTCGGCGACATGAAGAATGGCTTCCGATTCGGAGAAGATGCCGATGCCGAACGGGCCGATCACAACGCCGGCCGCCAGATAGCCGAGGATGGAGCCGAGCCCCATGCGCTTGAAGATCGGCACGGCGACAACACCTGCGGCGAGCAGCGCCACCACGTGGATAAGATCGCTGCCCGCTGCCTCTGCCGCCATGCCTGCCGTTCCGTTCTTTTTAGCGACCGCTGCACGTGCTGCGGCATCAAGCGGCCAAGATAGGGGCTTCGGCGGAGATCGAACAGTCCGAATCCGGAAACCGGTGCAGCAGTGTTGCGGGCGCGCTCCACAACTTTGTGGACCCGCCGCGTTGCGTGTTGCTGCAATCAGGCGCTAAGGACGCGCGGCTTTGGCCATCGAAGGGCGGGCGACGATCAAGTCGGCCGTCTTTTTTTGAGGGAGACAACTGACATGAAGGCGTTTTTGCTTGTTGCCGTTGGCATCGCGGCACTTGCCGGTTCGGCCTGTTCGAAGGCGCCGGAATGCACGGCCGAAATGCTGGCCAAGAAGGCTCAGGACATGACTGCAGCCCTTCAGGAGGTGATTGCAAAGGATCCGGCCAAGGCAGCCGATCTCACCACCAAGGTCCAGGCGGTCACAACCAAATATCAGGGCACCACGACGGCCGACGAGGCCTGCAAGGCCTATGACGAGCTGACTGCCGCCATCAAGAGCTGACCACCGACTTGAGGTTTGCAAAAAGCGGCGGCCGTGGTTGCCGCTTTTTTGAGCTCCGCACGTCCATTTGGACGCGCACAATGGTCGCTCAGTTCGGCGCGATGGAGCCGACTTGGAGCGTATCGACCCGCTTCAGCTTCATGCCGATGACCGGCACCAATTGCTGGTCGACGCGCACCGCAACAGTCACCGTCATCGAATTGTCGTTGGGGACAAGAGCCTGCATGACGCCGCGCAACTGGTTGCGGTTGATGGTGAAGACGACCTTGTTGGCATCGACCACGTTGCCGCCGACGATGTCGAGACCGGAACCGGCGGCGCCGCCCATGAAGCTGCCCCTGTAGCCCTCGCGGCCCTTGTGCTGGATCGTCGCCGACATCTGCTGGGTGAACATCCCGACCCGGCAACCGCCGTCGAGCGACATGCCGATCTTGCCTTCAGGCGTCGAACCGGTGAAATTGCAGGTGAATTTCGTGCCCTTGTATTTGCCGGCGACGATTTCCCCCGGGCCGACCCATTTGCCTTCCACCGATTGAAAGAACCTCTTGTCCCGTTCCGCTGCAAAGGTCTTTTCGACCAGGCCGACAGTTGTTGAAACCACGACCGCCATGGGCAGGACGCTAGACAAGATCACGCTTTTCATCGACGACACCCGGCAACAAAGAGACTGGTTTTGAGCACGTCCGAACCATGAACAAGATTGGTTAATGCTTCGTCACCGCCTGGCGCGTGACCCGGAAATCGGAATCGATTTGCGCTGAGGATCGTGCGTAAAATCGGCGTGCTGCAGCGTCCTTTGCGTGCCCCAGCACTCGCGCCCCAGGGCGATTGTCATGTATCGGAAGCGGATGTTTCCTTCTGCTTCTTTGTTGCGAACGATGTCAGCGCTGACAGGAAATCGCCCATTCCGGGCCGTCTCGCGGCGCTGAAGGGCAGGGGCCTTGCGGTCTCCATCGCAGCGATGCCGATGCGCGCCGTCATCATGCCGTTGACGACGCCTTCGCCAAGCTTTGCCGAGAGCCGAGCGGCAAGGCCATGGCCGACGATCTGCTGAACGAAGCTGTCGCCGACGGCGATCGAGCCGGTCACCGCCAGATGGGCGAGAACGCTGCGCGCCAGCCGGAAGAATCCCAGCGTGCCCGGCCGGCCGCCATAAAGCTCCGACAGGCGGCGAATCAGCCGGCCGGCTTCGAACACGACATAGGCGACGTCGACCAGAGCGCGAGGGCTGACCGCTGTCACGAGCGACACACGCTTTGCCGCTTCGAGGATCATCACCTTGGCGCGCGCATCGAGGGGGCCGAGGATTTCGGTCTCGGCCAGGCGCACCAGATTGCCGCCGTCGATGATCTCGTCGCGCAATTCAGCCAGCGAGCGTCTGCCGGCCGCGGTCTCGGGCTTGGCCGCGACAAAGGCGGAGAGTTCGTCGATCACGGCCCGTGCGGCCTTCGGGTCGTCGCGGGCGATGGCGTCGAGTGCCTGTTTCTGCAGCTTCTCGACCTCGGCGAGGCGGGCGATCGCCAGGACCTCGCGGACAAGGATGACCAGAAGCGCCAGCACCGCGATCACGGCCATCGCGGCGGCCAGCCAGCCAAGCCATTCGGAGCGCGCGAACAGATCGCGAATCAGCTGGTCGGTCCAAAGGCCGACGGCCAGCGAAACCAGAACGCCCAATGCGCCGAAAAACAGACTGCCTGATATCGAACGCTTCCGCGGCGCGGTCGCCGGCGGCGGTTCGGCGGCGACGATGTCGGGCTCGTCGAAGACGTCGATCTCGGCGGGCACGACGACCGAGACATCCGTCTTCACCGCACGTGGCTTTCGCGCCGACGGGGCGTCGGGCTGGCGAAAGGCGGCCTGGTCCTTTGGCGGGACTTCCGGCTCGATGCGAAATGCTGCCGGCTTGCGGGGCGCGGTCATGCCAGATGATCTCCGATCAGGAACTGCAGGGCGCGGTCGAGCCTGATATGCGGTAGCGACAGCGTGACGCCTTCAGCGGTGCGTTCGAGTTTTGGCGGGCGAAAACGCACGAAGCGGATCGCCGGATCTTCATTGCTCTGGCGATGGTCCGGGCCAGAAACGTCGAACACTGCATCAATTTTCTCCGGTAAATCACCGGGAAATATCGCCGTTTCGGTATTTCCATCGAATGTTTCGCCGTTGATCCTTTCGCCTTTCAACGGTGTGCCGATGATGACCGGCAGTGTCTCACGGCCCTGCTTGACCGTGCCTTCCCGGGTCGCGCGCACGGCCGCCAGGGCGACCACATCAACATCGGCGCCGGTGAAATTCGCCCGCGCCATGGCACGGTCGGCAAGCCGCCGCACGATCGCCTGCAGCCGGTCGTGGCTTTCGTGGTGCAGATGGTCCGCCTTTGTCGCCGCCACCAGTATGCGGTCGATGCGCCTTGAAAAAAAGTCAGTCAGGAAGTTGCCGCGGCCGGGGCGGAAACAGGCGAGGATTTCGGTCACCGCACGTTCGAGATCGGCCATCGCGCCGGGGCCTGCGTTCAGGGCCTGCAGAGCGTCGATCAGCACGATCTGACGGTCGAGGCGCGTGACGTGTTCGCGGAAGAACGGCTTGACGACATGCGTCTTGTAGGCCTCGTAGCGCCGCTCCATCATTGCTTGCAGCGACCCGGAACGCGCCCGCCGTTCACTCAGGCCTGGAAAGGGCGCGAAAGTCAGTGCTGGTGAGCCCTCAAGATCGCCGGGCATGAGGAAACGGCCGGGCGGCAAGGTCGAAAGTGCCCGCTCGTCGAGCTTGCATGCCTTGAGATAGGCGGCGAAGCTCTCGGCGAGGCGGCGCGCCGCCATCTCGTCGGCGTCCGCATTCGGGTCGACCGCGGCGGAGAGCGCGCGCCATTCCTGCGAAAGGTCGACGCGCACCGGCAGCACGGCCATCTCGAAGGCTTCGCGAGAGAAATCGGCATAGGATTTGCCGAGCAGCGGCAGGTCGAGCAGCCATTCGCCGGGATAGTCGACGATGTCGACCGACAATCTGCCTGATGAAAACATGCGGCTCCAGCCGGAGGCCGATTCATATTCGATGGTGAGCCTCAGCTCGGAAATGGCACGTGTCGAATCCGGCCAGAGGCGGTCGTCGACCAAGGCCGCGACGTGATCCTCGTACTGGAATCGCGGTACGGCGTCATCCGGCTGCTCTTCGAGGAAGGCGCGGGCGATGCGTCCCGATTTCTGCGCCTCGAACAGCGGCAAACGCCCGCCATGGATCAGATTGTGGACGAAGGCCGATATGAACACCGTCTTGCCTGCGCGGGAAAGGCCGGTGACACCCAGCCGCAGCGATGGCGAGAAAAGCCCTGTAGCGCGCCCCGACAGCGTATCCAGGGCAATCTTCGCCTCGTCGGTTAAAGTGGTCAGCGACGATGCCAAATCAATTCTCTCGGGGCTTCGGTACGCTCCGATATAGACGCTGCCGCCTAGTGTGGCGAATCCGAAATTCGCGGTACCTTGGAGCAGCACAGTGAGCGAATTTCGGATTCGTCACACTACCAAACCATTGATTCTAGTGTGGTTTTTGATTTTAGATGGCGACTTCATAGATCGGCAGGCGTCAGGAAGGCTTCGAGATAGCCGGTGCCTTGCGCAGCATCGGCAAGACTGCCGGGAAACCGGACGACCGCAAGGCCGGAGGCCGGGAAGCCGTAGTTCAGCATCCCCCTGGCAGTCTCGTCGCCGTGGCCCGAAAGCGCAATGGCGAGATCTTCTGTCATCGGGTTGTGGCCGATGACGAGCAGCGAGCCTGACCCGCCATTGCCGCGGATGAGGTTGAGATAGCTGGCAGCATCCTCGCTGTAGAGCGTATCCAGGAACAGGACCCGGCCTGTATCGGTGTGGCCGGCCAGACCTTCCAGCGTTTGGCGCGCCCGTTTTGCGTTGGAGCAAAGGGTGAGGTCCGGAATGTAGCTGCGGGTCCGCATGGCCGCGCCGATCGTTTCGGCGTCGGCTAGACCGGATGCGTCGAGCGGACGATCGAAATCGCGTACGCCCGGCAGGGCCCATCCGGCCTTCGCATGCCTCAGCAGATAAAGCTTGCTCACCGGCCCCTCGCTTGTGCCAAACACCGAAACTCGTCAAAAGGCGCCGCAGGATTAGCCATGAGAAAGGCCTTGTGCACAATGGCCGGCACTCTTCAAGCTCAACGAATCATACACGAATCCGGTTGTGCCCTTCATGCAAAAGACGTTGACAGTATCCTTCGGCCCGACATTAACAATTGCGTGAAACTGTCACCGATTACGCTTGTGCAGCATTCGCTCCGCGAATATATAGGCGCCAAATTTGGGGCTGTTTGGGTGAGTCGAATGAACGACATCGTTACCGCCGATTACGTACCCTCCGAAGACGAGCCGTTCATGAACGAGCGGCAGAAATCCTACTTTCGCTTAAAGCTCGTCACCTGGAAGAACGACATACTGCGCGAAGCGCGCGAAACTCTCGAAATCCTTCAGCAAGAAAACGCTAACCATCCCGATCTCGCCGATCGCGCCTCTTCGGAAACCGACCGCGCCATCGAACTTCGCGCCCGCGATCGCCAGCGAAAACTCATTTCAAAGATCGATTCCGCGCTCCAGCGCCTCGACGAAGGCACTTACGGCTATTGTGAGGAAACCGGCGAGCCCATCGCGCTGAAGCGGCTCGATGCGCGTCCGATCGCGACCTTGTCGATCGAGGCGCAGGAGCGCCACGAGCGCCGCGAGAAGGTCTACCGCGACGACTGAAGCACACGCGAAGCGTCCAAAATACAGCCTAGGAATTTTGTCATGGCCGGTTGCGGCCATTTTTTTGTTCGATTTTGTTGACGGTTCGCCGGCCGATTATCTTTTCTGGCTGGACAACTCGCCGAGAAGCTTCGTCATCTCGTCATCGAGAGACGGTGGCGCTTTTGCCGCTGGCTGGCTCACCGGCCTGCTGGCCTGCGGGTCGTCGAACGAAACCTCGAGCTCCTTCATCAGCGTATCGTCAAGGGAATCCTGCGTTGCCGGGGAATCCTGGCTTGTCGGCGATGGGACGTGTCGAACGGCATTGGCATTCGCCGATCCGTAGGTAGGCATCGGCGTGATGGTCGCCGACTGGCGACTTTGCGCTGCCGGCTTCGGCGCTGGCGCCGGTGCCGTCTGATGGGGCCGGACAGGCGTTGGGGCAGCGCTTGCCGGCTGCGGAGGTGGTGCTTGCCTCACCGGCGCAGGGGCGGGTTGAGGTGTTCGCGGCCGGGGCGCCGGCTGATGGCCGCCGCTATCTCCGGTCAGCGCAGGACGGCGCAGCGCCGACAGCCTGATGTCGCGTTCGACGACGACGTCGGTCGGGCCGCCGATCAGCAGCAGGTGCTCGATATCGTCACGGCGCACCAGCACCAACCGACGGTGACTGTCGACAGCGGTGGCGTCCATGACGGCCAGTCGCGTCTTGCGGTTTCTGCCGCCGGCAACGAATGTCCCGAAGGTCAGACTGCGGATCAGCTTGATGATGAGGAGAACAACGACCAGAAGGACAAGCGCGACTAACGCCCACAGGATTGCCGCGGCATAACCAGGACCCGCCACGCTATCCAGCCACTGCAGCATTGGTGCCCCCAAAATCGGCTTTCGAAGAAGACGCGACACTAGACTGTTGCGGCAGGCCACCGCAAGTTGCCTTTCGCGCTTCGTGAACAAGCTTGAACACCAGTGTGGTGGATTTGAAGTTCCAGCGAATTGAGGGCGTCAGCGTTCCGGAGCTCAAATCCACCACACTGGATTTTTCGGCCAAGTTGCTGGTGGTGATGAATCCGAAATTCGCTACGCGCTGCACCCAAGGGTGATGCGAATTTCGTATTCACCACACCGGGCGCCGAACGGCGTCATTTTTAGCGGACATTTGCCGCCAAGGCCTTTTCCGGACCCTGAGAATATGATTCAACCGGGCAGGGGCAAGTACCGGAATTCACGAGCAGGGGGCACATGGCCAAGGAAGCGCGCGGCGATTTCTATCCGGTACCGATCGTCGACCAGAGCACGCGACCGGGTGCGGTCACCCGGCTCATCATCTTCATCGTCGTCCTGACGGGCGCCGCGATCGTCTTCGGCCTTTTCCGCGAACGTCTTGGCGATCCATTCCTGCTTGGAATGCTCGGCGTGCTGGCGATGATCGGCGTCGGCTTCCTGTTCGCCACCGCCATCGGCTTCGTGCAGATCACACCGCGCTCGACGAGTGACGAACTGTCGAAAGCCTTCGTCGATTCAATGTCGCAAGGTCTTCTCGTCACCGACACGAAGGGTCGTGTCGTCTACGCCAATCGGGCCTATGCCAACATGACGGGCGCGGCGTCCGCCGCGGACCTCAAGACGGTCGAAGGATTGCTGTCCGATATTCCCGAGGCCTCGGTGACCATATACCGGCTTGCCTCCGGCCTGCGCGACGGCCAGCCCGGCGACGGGGAGTTTCGGCTTGCGCAATCCATTCGACCCGGCGCCGAGCCGGGCGCGCGCTGGTATCGCGCCCGCGCCCGCGCCTTCAGCGTTCCAGGCCAGCGGCTGCCCTTGCTCGCCTGGCAACTTGCCGACGTCTCGGAAGAACGGGCCGAGCAGGAGCGGTTCTTCCTCGATCTGCAAAAGGCCATCGATCACCTCGACCATGCACCGGCCGGCTTCTTTTCAGCCGACCAGGAAGGCCGCGTCACCTACATCAACGCCACGCTTGCGGAGTGGCTGGGCATCGACCTGACGAGCTTCACGCCTGGCGCCGTCACCCTTCCGGAGATCGTCGCCGGCGACGGCATGGCGCTGGTCCGCTCGGTCAAGGCCGATCCCGGCACCACGCGCAATGCGGTCATCGATCTCGATCTGACGACAGTGAAGGGCGAGGCGCTGCCCGTGCGTTTCATGCATCGGGTTTCGGCCAGCCGCGAGGGCATCAACGGTCCGACGCGCACCATCGTGCTCAACCGGACGCAAGGCGAAGACGCTTCCGCCGATCTTCGCGCCTCGGAGATCCGCTTCACCCGTTTCTTCAATTCCACCCCGATGGCAATAGCAGCCGTGGACAGCAGCGGGCGCATCTTGCGCACCAACGCACCTTTCCTGTCGCTGTTTTCCTCCGTCGTCGACGGGGACGCGGTCGATCGGCGCGTGAGGTTGGACACGGTGATCCATGAGCGCGACCGGCCCGCCTTTGCCGTGGCGTTCGAGAAAGCGCGACAGCGGCAGGCCGACATCGAACCAATCGATACGCTGCTTCCCGGCAACGAGGAACGGCACATGCGCTTCTACGTCAACGCGGTCGCCGACGGCACCGGCGAGGGCGCCGAAGAATCGGCTATTGTCTACGCCGTCGAGACCACCGAGCAGAAGGCGCTCGAGGGCCAAATGGCGCAAAGCCAGAAGATGCAGGCGGTCGGCCAGCTCGCCGGCGGCATCGCACACGACTTCAACAATGTGCTGACCGCCATCATCATGGCGTCGGACCTTTTGTTGACCAACCATCGCCCGTCCGACCCGTCCTTCCCGGACATCATGAACATCAAGCAGAACGCCAACCGAGCGGCCTCGCTGGTGCGGCAGCTTCTGGCCTTCTCGCGCAAGCAGACGCTGCGGCCGGAAGTGCTCAACCTGACCGACGTGCTTGCCGATCTCCGGATGCTGCTGGCCCGCCTGGTCGGCAACGACATCAAGCTGAAGGTCGATCATGGTCGCGACCTGTGGCCGGTGAAGGTCGACATCGGGCAGTTCGAGCAGGTGGTGGTCAATCTGGCGGTCAATGCGCGCGATGCGATGCCGACTGGCGGCGAGCTCACCGTGCGCACCCGGAATGTGACTGCGGAGGAGAGCAAGGGCCTTTCCTACCGCGAACTTGCGCCGGCCGACTATGTGGTGGTCGAAATCGAAGACACCGGCAGCGGCATCGCCCCCGAAGTGCTCAAGAAGATTTTCGAACCCTTCTTCACCACCAAGGAGGTCGGCAAGGGCACCGGCCTCGGCCTGTCCATGGTCTATGGCATCATCAAGCAGACGGGCGGCTTCATCTTCTGCGATTCCGAAGTCGGCAAGGGATCCGTGTTTCGCATCTTCCTGCCGCGATACATTGCAGAGGCGAGACTGGCAGGTGAACCCGGCGAGGCGCCGGCTGCTCCGGCAAAGATCGCCGACACGGCCAAGGATTTGTCGGGCTCGGCGACGGTGCTGCTCGTCGAGGACGAGGATGCCGTGCGCATGGGTGGCATGCGGGCGCTGACATCGCGTGGTTACACCGTCCACGAAGCGTCCTCGGGCGTCGAGGCGCTGGAAGTCTTCGAAGCGCTCGGCGGCAAGGTCGACATCGTCGTTTCCGACGTGGTGATGCCTGAAATGGACGGGCCGACGCTGCTTGGCGAATTGCGCAAGCGGCAGCCGGACATCAAATTCGTCTTCGTTTCCGGCTACGCGGAGGATGCGTTCGCCAAAAACCTGCCGGCAGACGCGCATTTCGGGTTCCTGCCGAAGCCGTTTTCGCTCAAGCAACTGGCCACAATCGTCAAGGATGTGCTGGAATCTTAGGGTTTGCTAATTCTCGCGCTTGCGTAATGACGTGAGACTGGCATGATCATGCGCGAAACAGACGGCAGGTTTGGGGAGCATGCCGTGACGCCGCACAACGAGGCAGGTAAGGGCGATTACGCCGCAACAGTGCTGCTGCCGGGCGATCCGCAGCGCGCCGAATGGATGGCGGAAACCTTTCTGGAGGCGCCGCGCTGCGTCAACCGTCGCAGGGAGGCCCTCGGTTTTACCGGCCTGTTTCGTGGCAAGCCCGTCAGCATCCAGTCCACCGGCATCGGCGTCTCGTCATTCCTGATCTACGCGCATGAATTGTTGGACTTTCATGGCGTCAGGACATTGATCCGCACGGGTACCTGTGGTGGCCTGACTGCCGCGGCCAAACTGCGCAGCCTGGTGATTTCGCAGTCGGTGCGGGGTGAAAGTGCGCAGAGCGGCCAGGTCTTCGGGCTCTATGGCGCCGACGCCGGCCCGGATCCGGCGCTGTTTGCCTGGGCGTTGGCCAAGGCTGCCGAGTTAGGCGTCGAACATCAGGCCGGGCTGACGGCCTGCAGCGATATATTCTATCATCCTGAGGGACGTGCCCGCTTTGCCGATGCGCAGGCCCATGGCGCGCTCGCCGTCGATATGGAGACCAGCGCGCTCTATCGCATCGCGGCGCATTTCGGCGCCCGGGCGCTGTCGATCCTGACCGTCGTCGATAATGTGGTGACCGGCGAGCAGACCGACTATTCCGAACGCCAGGCGCTTTTCACCGACATGACCCGGCTCGCGCTCGATGTCGCGAGCGAAAGTTAAGCTGCTTGCCGCTTCTGGGCCGTGTGTTCTTCGATGCCCGGCCGATGGCCGCGCAGATAGAGCGCACAGGTCGTGCGCAACATCGACGCGAAGTTCGGAATCTGGCCATTGATCTCGATAGCCTCGTCATAGAGCTTCGAGATGAATTTCGGCGTCGTCAAACCCTGGCTGTCGGCGATCTCGTCGAGCAAGGCCCAGAACGTCGCCTCGAGCTGGATGCTGGTCGAGTGCCCGTCGATGCGGATCGATCGGTTGATCTGTCGATAGCCCTCCGGATCCTGCCCGGCAAAAACCCTGCACATCGTTACCTCCCGTTCTTATTGGTCTTGGCCGTTCTTGTTGATTTTGGGCGCAAAACAGCAGCGATTCGCGCCTTTGAGCAATGCCTATCGTGTCCAATTATCTTCGGCCGGAAAGCGGAAAACAGCAATCGGACTTTCGTCCTTAGGCGGTCTCCTGTCCCATTGTCGGATTTGCGCGTGGTAATCGGCTGCCACCACCTTTGCCGCGACCCGCGCATAATCACGCAGACGCGCATAAGCGCTGCTGCAACGGAGTGTCATTTGGCAAAGGCGATCCACACCATGATCCGGGTTCTGGACGAGGCCCGGTCCGTCGACTTCTACCGGAGAGCCTTTGGGCTGGACGTCGCTGAACGGCTCGATTTCGAGACCTTTACACTCGTCTATTTGAGCAATGCCGACGCGGAGTTCGAAGTCGAGCTCACCGTCAACAAGGGCCGGCAGGAGCCTTATGCGCTCGGCGACGGCTACGGCCACCTCGCGGTTTCGGTCGCCGATCTGGACAGCGAACACGACCGGCTTGGTGCGCTTGGCCTGAACCCGAAGAAGATCGTCGAGTTCAACCGCGACGGAGCGCTGCTCGCGCGCTTCTTCTTCATCGAGGATCCCGACGGCTACAAAATCGAGGTTCTGCAGCGCCAGGGCCGGTTCAAATAGGGGGACATTACGGCCGCGCCGGCCAGCGCGGCGCCAGCCACGGCACCTTCGGGTGCATATAGCAAGCAAGGGAGGAACAAATGGTCACCATCTATGAGAGAAAGCTCGGGGAGAGAAAGCCCGGGCTATCGCGGCGCGAGCTTCTGAAGCGCGGCGGTGTCGGCGCGTTGCTGGTCATTTCGGGCAGTGCCGTCATCAGCCCGGAACATGCCTGGGGTCTCGAAACATCCGCGCTCAAGCCCGAAACCATGGCAACCTTGATCCAGATGGCGCGTGACATCTACCCGCACGACCAAGTGCCTGACAAATATTACGCAATCGCTGTCAAGGCGCATGACGAGCAGGCCGGCAAGGACCCTGCCCATAAGGACCTCATCGAAAACGGCATCGCCGATCTCGACTTGAAGTCGGGCAAGGACGGCTACACCGGTCTCGGCTGGGAGGAGCAGCGCGTTGCTGCGCTGAGACAGATCGAGGACACGCCGTTCTTCCAGGCAATCCGCGGCGGGCTTGTCGTCGGCCTCTACAACCAGAAAGAGGTCTGGCCGATCTTCGGCTACGAGGGCGAGTCCTACTCCAAGGGCGGCTACATGGCGCGTGGGTTCGACGACATCGAGTGGCTCTGAGCCCCGTCATACCAACCGCGTACAATAAACATCATGGGAGGAAACCATGGCAGCACCATTTGATCTCAAGAACGATGGCGTGGTCGTCATCATCGGCTCGGGCGCCGGCGGCGGCACGCTCGGCAACGAACTTGCCCAGAAGGGCATCGATGTCGTCATCCTGGAGGCGGGCGGGCGTCACGAATACGAGGATTTCATCAACGACGAGTGGGATTCATTCGCCCAGCTCGCCTGGACGGACAAGCGCACGACCTCGGGCGACTGGCGGGTGGCGAAGGATTTCCCCAACCTGCCGGCGTGGATCGTCAAGGCTGTCGGCGGCTCGACCACGCACTGGGCGGGCGCATCGCTGCGGTTCCAGGAGCACGAATTCAAAACGCTTTCGACCTACGGAAAACTGGAAGGCGCAAACCTGCTCGATTGGCCGATCACGCTTGCCGACCTGGAGCCCTACTACGCAAAGGCCGAAGACAAGCTGGGCGTGACGCTCACCAACAACATCCCAGGACTTCCCGGCAACAACAACTTCAAGGTGATGAAGGCCGGCGCCGACAAGCTCGGCTACAAGGAGTGCCACACCGGCCGGATGGCGATCAATTCCGAGCCGCGTGACGACCGCAATGCCTGCCAGCAGACCGGCTTCTGCTTCCAAGGCTGCAAATGGGGCGCCAAATGGTCGACGCTGTATACCGAAATCCCCAAGGGCGAGGCGACCGGCCACCTCGAGGTCAGGCCAAATGCCATGGCGATCAAGATCAACCACGATGCGTCAGGCAAGGTGACCGGCGTCGTCTATGCCGACAAGGACGGCAAGCTGCAGGAACAGAAGGCCCGCATCGTTGCCGTCGCCGGAAACTCGATCGAGAGCCCGCGGCTGCTGCTCAACTCGGCATCGAGCCAGTTTCCCGACGGTCTCGCCAATTCGTCGGGGCAGGTGGGCAAGAACTATATGCGCCACACCACGGGCTCGGTCTACGGCGTCTTCGACAAGCCGGTGCATATGTATCGCGGCACCACCATGGCGGGGATCATCCGCGACGAAGCACGCAACGATCCTTCGCGCGGCTTCGTCGGCGGCTACGAACTCGAGACGCTCTCGCTCGGCCTGCCGTTCATGGCCGCCTTCCTCAATCCCGGCGGTTGGGGACGTTCCTTTACCACGGCGCTGGATCACTACGACCATATGGCCGGCATGTGGATCGTCGGAGAAGACATGCCGCGCGAGGAAAATCGCATCACGCTGCATGCCGATATGAAGGACGAGCACGGCATGCCGGTGGCGGACGTGCATTTCGACGACCATGCCAACGACACGGCGATGCGCGACCACGCCTACAGCCGAGGTTCGGCGCTTTACGCAGCGGTGGGCGCAACGCGGACCTTCCCGACGCCGCCCTATCCATCGACCCACAATCTCGGTACCAACCGGATGAGCGAAAAGGCGGCCGACGGCGTCGTCAACAAGCATGGCCAGACGCACGACATCAAGAACCTGTTCGTGTCGGACGGCAGCCAGTTCACCACTGGGGGCGCCGAAAATCCGACATTGACGATCGTGTCGCTGGCGATCCGCCAGGCCGACTATATCGCCGAACAGATGTCGGCGAAGAGCATTTAGCCATATCCTCCCGACTGCCTGCGGTGCGGAACCCAGCAAGGTTCCGCGCCGGTTTTTTTCGCCATCTCAACGTTTTGTGCAGGTCGAGGCGGTGAAGGCGCCGTCAGGCTGCTTCATGATGATGTCGAAGGAGGGCCTGGTTTGACCGTCCAGGGTGGCCTGCGTCAGCGAGATTGAGTTGCCGCCTGCCGTATAGCCGCCTAGCGGGCCCAACCAGGTGATCTCGCCATTAGCATCCATCTGATAGTTGTAGCCCTGTTGAACGGTTCCGAAGGTCACTGGGCCGCTATAGATATTTCCCTTGATGGTGATGTCGCCGAGGCTAAGGAACATGCCAAGCAGATAGACCTCGCAATGATAGGTCCCGTCCGGCAGTTTGCCGTCGGTGAAGTCTGCGCGTGCGCCTCCGGCGGTCGCGACCGAAAGCAAGATGCTGAAAATAAAAGGAATCCTGAAAGCCATGGCGTCGCTCGCGTGAGATGCGAGCTTGCCCCATTTCCCCGCGGCACTGCAACATTTGTCGTTTGCCGTCTTCGGCATGTGCCAAGGCTCAAAATTTAAGCACCGAACGAGATCTGGGCAAAATCTAGGCAAGGGTGCGTAATTTTTTCTCAATCAGACTTTGAGGGGCGCCGTCCATATTCGGCGGCTAATATATTAACCGGCTGATAGGGCTAGGAAAACTCAGTGCGCTTACCCTTGCTCCCGCGGTTGGCACAGCCGTTGCATGGTCTGTTTGCGATGCGATCAACCAGCTTGGGAGTTTGAATATGAGGGGCAGTTTCTCGACAATAACAAAGGCGTTTTCGGCAAGCGTGGTGGCCGCCGGCCTGCTGATGAGCGTCCCAGCCAAGGCGGCTGAGGACACGATCAAGGTGGGTATTCTCCATTCGCTGTCGGGGACCATGGCGATTTCGGAGACGACGCTGAAGGACGCCATGCTGATGCTCATCGAGGAGCAGAACGCCAAGGGCGGCCTGCTCGGCAAGAAACTCGAAGCGGTCGTCGTCGACCCGGCGTCCAACTGGCCGCTGTTCGCCGAAAAGGCTCGTGAGCTGATCTCCAAGGACAAGGTCGCGGCGGTGTTCGGTTGTTGGACCTCCGTGTCCCGCAAGTCGGTGCTGCCGGTGTTCAGCGAACTCGACAACATCCTGTTCTATCCCGTCCAGTATGAGGGCGAGGAGAGCGAGCGCAATGTGTTCTACACCGGTGCGGCGCCGAACCAGCAGGCTATTCCCGCCGTCGACTATCTGATGAGCGAAGACGGCGGTTCGGTGAAACGCTGGGTGCTTGAAGGCACCGACTACGTCTACCCGCGCACCACCAACAAGATTCTCGAGGCCTATCTGAAGGCCAAGGGCGTCGCCGCCGAAGACATCATGGTCAACTACACACCGTTCGGCTTCTCCGACTGGCAGACCGAAGTCTCGGCGATCAAGAAATTCGGCTCGGCCGGCAAGAAGACCGCCGTCGTCTCGACGGTCAATGGCGACGCCAACGTGCCGTTCTACAAGGAGCTCGGCAACCAGGGCATCAAGGCGGAGGACATTCCGGTCATGGCCTTCTCGGTCGGCGAGGAAGAGCTTGCCGGCCTCGATACCGGTCCTCTGGTCGGTCACCTTGCCGCCTGGAACTATTTCCAGAGCGTCGATACGCCCGAGAACGAGAAGTTCATCGCCGACTGGCACAAGTTCATTAAGAACGACAAGCGCACCACCAACGACCCGATGGAAGCCCACTATGTCGGCTTCAACATGTGGGTGAAGGCGGTCGAGAAGGCCGGCACCACCGATCCCGAAAAGGTCATCGATGCCGTGATCGGCGTCTCGGTGCCGAACCTGACCGGTGGTTATTCGACCATGATGCCGAACCACCACATCACCAAGCCGGTGCTGATCGGCGAAATCCAGGCCGACGGCCAGTTCGAGACCGTCTCGCAGACGCCTGGCCTGGTGATGGGCGACGAGTGGTCCGACTTTCTGCCTGATTCGAAGGACCTGATCTCCGATTGGCGCGCGCCTCTGTCCTGCGGCAACTTCAATGTCGCCACCGGCAAGTGCGGCGGCAAGGGAACCAACTGATCCTCCCGGGTCTGACCGGTCGTGAATTCTCCACGACCCAGACCGCGTAGCGTCCGGGCGAACTCATCCTCTCCTCCAGTCCGCCCGGACGCGAATTTCAACTCTTCAAGAGACGCCAGAAACCGATGATCTTCATCCGCGCGATTGGCCTGACGCTGCTCCTTCTCCTGGGGATGCTGTTGCAGTCGAACGCCGCCGAAGCCGATCTGCGCGCCATCATCGCCAAATTTGCCTCTGCCTCGAATTTCTCGGCGATCGAAGCTGTCGTGCACGAGCTCGCGGCCACCGGCGACCGTGTCGTCGAACGCCCGCTTGCCGCGCTTGCCGAAGGTCGTCTTTACGTCCGCAAGGCCGATTCCCTGGTTTTCGTCGGCAAGGAGGGCGGCGCCGGCATTGAACTGCTCGACCCGCTGAGCGGTGCAAAGTCCGGCGACGCGGCCAAGGGCGACATCACCAAGGTCAAGGTCAACAACACGCTGCGCCGCGCCATCCGCGATGCGCTGGGCACGCTGACGCTCGGCGCGAAAGATCCGGCCGCGCGCATTGCCGCCGCCGACACCATGTTCAAGACGCCCGATGCCGCAAACATCGAGCCGCTCGATGCCGCGATCGCCAATGAGACCGTGGCAAGCGTCAAGGCGCTGCTCGAACAGGCCCGCGCCGCATCGGTTCTCGTTTCCGACGGGCCGGAGGCCGACAAACTGGCGGCGATCGCCCTGATCGGCGCGCGCGGCGACCGCGACGCGCTGTCCCTGCTGACCTCCGTCGAGGCCAATTCCGACAGCACGGTCAAGGACGCGGCGACGGCGGCGATGGCCAGGATCAATTCGACTTTGGCGCTATGGGATGCGGGCCAGAACGTCTGGTACGGCATCTCGCTCGGGTCGGTGCTGCTGCTGGCGGCGATCGGCCTCGCCATCACCTTCGGCGTCATGGGCGTCATCAACATGGCGCATGGCGAAATGGTCATGCTCGGCGCCTACACCACCTTTGTCGTGCAGGAAGTGATCCGCAGTTCGTTTCCCGGCCTGTTCGACTGGTCGCTGGTCATCGCGCTGCCGCTCGCCTTCCTCGTTGCGGCGCTCGTCGGTCTTGTCATCGAGCGCGGCGTCATCCGTTTCCTCTACGGCCGGCCGCTGGAGACGCTGCTGGCGACATGGGGTGTCTCGCTGATCCTGCAACAGGCGGTGCGCACCATCTTCGGGCCGACAAACCAGGAGGTCGGCAATCCGTCGTGGATGTCCGGTTCGTTCGATATCGGCCAGCTTGCCGTGACCTGGAACCGACTCTGGATCCTTGTCTTCTCGCTCTGCGTGTTCGCGGTGCTGCTTTATGTGATGAAGCGCACACCCTGGGGCCTGCAGATGCGCGCCGTCACTGCCAACCGCCGCATGGCCGCCTCCATGGGCATCAGGACGCCGTGGGTCGACGCGCTGACCTTCGCGCTGGGTTCCGGCATCGCCGGCATTGCCGGTGTCGCGCTCAGCCAGATCGACAACGTCTCGCCCAATCTCGGCCGGGGCTATATCATCGACAGCTTCATGGTCGTCGTCTTCGGCGGCGTCGGCAATCTCTGGGGCACGCTGGTCGGCGCCTTCTCGCTCGGCATCGTCAACAAGTTCCTCGAACCCTATGCCGGGGCGGTCCTCGGCAAGATCGTCGTCCTGGTCCTCATCATCCTGTTCATCCAGAAACGTCCGCGCGGCCTGTTCGCGCTGAAGGGCAGGGCGGTGGAAGCATGATTACGGGACGCTTCTTCGCCGCCGGTGCCGACCGCCGCATCGCCGTCACGATCTTCATCCTTCTGGCGGTCGCCATCATCGTGCCGCTGCTCAATCTCGCGGTCTCGCCGACAAGTGCGTTCTACGTGCCGTCCTATGTCGTCGCACTCACCGGCAAGTATCTCTGCTACGCGCTGCTGGCCTTGGCGCTCGATCTCGTCTGGGGCTATTGCGGCATCCTTTCGCTCGGCCACGGCGCCTTCTTCGCGCTCGGCGGCTATGCGATGGGCATGTATCTGATGCGCCAGATCGGTTCGCGCGGCGTCTACGGCAATCCGCTGCTGCCGGACTTCATGGTGTTCCTGAACTATAAGGAATTGCCATGGTTCTGGTACGGTTTCGACCATTTCTGGTTTGCCGCGGTCATGGTGCTTGCGGTGCCTGGCCTGCTCGCCTTCGTCTTCGGCTGGTTCGCCTTCCGCAGCCGCGTCACCGGCGTCTATCTGTCGATCATCACCCAGGCGATGACCTACGCGCTGCTGCTTGCCTTTTTCCGCAACGACATGGGTTTCGGCGGCAACAACGGCCTGACCGATTTCAAGGATATCCTCGGCTTCAACGTGCAGGCCGATGCGACGCGCTCGGCATTGTTTGCGGCCAGCGCCGTCACGCTCGCGCTCGCCGTCTTCGTCACGTGGGCAATTGTTGGCTCCAAATACGGCAAGCTGCTGATGGCGGTGCGCGACGCCGAGAGCCGTACGCGCTTTCTCGGCTGGCGAGCGGAGAACGTCAAGCTGTTCGCCTTCACCCTATCGGCGGTCATGGCCGGCATCGCCGGCGCGCTCTACGTGCCGCAGGTCGGCATCATCAATCCGGGTGAGTTCGAGCCATCCAATTCGATCGAGGTCGTGGTGTGGGCGGCCGTCGGCGGGCGCGGCACCATCGTCGGGCCGATCATCGGCGCGCTTCTGGTCAATGCCGGCAAATCCTGGTTCACCGGCGTGGTGCCGGCGTTCTGGCTGTTTGCGCTGGGCGGACTGTTTGTCGCCGTCACGCTCTTTCTGCCCAAGGGCATTGTCGGCATGTGGGACTCCTGGCGTGGCAATGCCAAGGCGCTGCGGGCAGCCTCGATCGCCGAGGAAGCCGGCACCGACGCTGACGCGCCGCCGCCGAAGATCGTTCGCAGCGCGGCGAGGACGCCCGTCGACCGGTCCGCGTCCGGCCCCGAACCGCAGCCGGCGGAGTGAGCGATGTCGAAGTCGAACACCATCCTCTATCTCGACGGCGTCTCGGTTTCCTTCGACGGCTTTCGCGCCATCAACAATCTGTCGCTGGTGCTCGACAAGGGCGAGATGCGCGCGATCATCGGTCCCAACGGCGCCGGCAAGACCACGATGATGGACATCGTCACCGGCAAGACCCGGCCCGACGAGGGCGAGGTTTTCTTCGACGGCCAGGTCGACCTGACGAAACATGACGAGGCCGACATCGCCATGATGGGCATCGGCAGGAAATTTCAGAAGCCGACGGTCTTCGAAAGCCATACGATCGAGGAGAATCTGATGCTGGCGCTGAAAGGCCCACGCTCGATCTTCCCGGCGCTGTTCCATCGCCGCTCGACCGCCGAGGCGCGGCGGATCGACCACATCCTCGGCATCATCCGGCTCGGCGACAAGCGCGACGAACTCGCCGCCAATCTCAGCCACGGACAGAAGCAATGGCTCGAGATCGGCATGCTGCTTGCGCAGGACCCGAAGCTGTTGCTGGTCGACGAGCCGGTTGCCGGCATGACCGACGCCGAGACCGAGGAAACCGCGCGGCTGCTCAAGGATATTGCGCGCGACCATTCGGTCATCGTCGTCGAGCACGACATGCATTTCGTGCGCGAACTCGGCGTCAAGGTCACCTGCCTGCACGAAGGCTCGGTCCTGTCCGAAGGCACACTCGATTTCGTTTCGGCCGACGAGCGCGTCGTCGAAGTCTATCTGGGGAGATGACCATGGTCTGGCGCGTTCCGTTCCATCGTTTCGACCTTTCGTTCTTCAGGCGTTGGAGAAGGCGCTGACCATGCTCGAAGTCTCCAACGCCACGCTCCACTATGGCGCCGCCCAGGCGCTGCGCGGCGTCTCGCTCAAGGCCGGCGCGGGCAAGATCACCTGCGTGCTTGGCCGCAACGGCGTCGGCAAAACCAGTTTGATGAGATCGATCGTCGGCCACCACCGGCTGACGAGCGGAAGCGTTGCCTTCGAGGGGAAGGCGCTCGACCGGAGCGCGGCGTATGACCGCGCCCGGTCGGGCATCGCATTCGTGCCGCAAGGCAGGGAGATCTTTCCGCTGCTCACCGTGCGGGAAAACCTCGAATCGGGCTTTGCGCCATTGAAGCGCGCCGATCGCAACATTCCCGGCCACGTCTTCGAACTGTTCCCGGTGCTGAAGCAGATGCTCGCGCGCCGCGGCGGCGACCTTTCCGGCGGCCAGCAGCAGCAGCTTGCCATCGGCAGGGCGCTGGTGATGCGGCCTAAGCTCTTGGTGCTCGACGAGCCGACCGAAGGCATCCAGCCGTCGATCATTAAGGATATCGGCCGCGCCATCCGCTATCTGCGCGACCAGGCAGGCATCGCCGTGCTCCTGGTCGAACAGTATCTCGATTTCTGCCGCGAGCTGGCAGACGAGGTCAACATCATGGACCGCGGCCAGATCGTTCATACTGGTCCGGCCGAGGATCTCGACCGGGCGGATGTCAGGAAATTCCTCACGGTGTAGGGTCCGTCTCGTCGTCATCCTGGGGCGGAGCAAGAAGCGCAGCGACGCGGCGCAGACCCCAGGATCCATGCCGTGACATTGGTCGAAGGGTGCGTCGGCGAAGAGGAATGCCGCTCTCCAGCGCGTCCTTCGATCCGCAGCTCTACACCGCCGCGATGCTCTAACGTCACGGGCATGGATCCTTGGGTCTTCGCTCCGCTTCGCGTTCGCTACGCCCAAGGATGACGAAGTCACGGCTCAGTCTTTCTTCAATCCCACCCTTTGCAAACTCTGGCGCGCTGAAGATTGCATGCTAATCTTTACTTGGCCTTGTTGAGTCGGCCGCTTTCCGTATCAGTCTCGGTGACGATCAAGGTGAGGCACGGGCTCAGCTGGCATGTCCATGCAGGCAGCCTCCGTCCCGCGATCTGATCGTCGTTCGACGCATTTGGGGCACTTGGCCAGGGACAGCCGATGGAACGCTACTTCGAAGACTACCAGAAACGACGACTCACCGAGCGCGTCGACATCATCACGGCCATCAACATTCTAAAATCCCAGGGATACGACCACGACGAGCTGATCGCGGAGATCACCAAGGTCTTCTATGTCGACCTCGATACCTACAACGAAGTCGTGATGGCGGCGGCATAAGGGCTGACGGAAGGGGCAGGTACGCGTGCCGCCAAGCGGCTAGCTTGCGCGTCGGAATGTCGAGGCCGCGACGCGATTGCGACCGCCGCGCTTGGCGGCGTAGAGCGCCTTGTCGGCGGCGCTGAGCACCTTATCGAAGCTCATGCCGTCGTTGCTGCCGAAAGCGTATCCGGCACTGACCGTACATGTCAGGTGACGGGTTTCGGTCTCGATGACGCGCGCGGCGAAGGCGGTGCGTATGCGCTCGGCGGTGAGATCCACCGTTTCGGGCAGGGTACGCCTCAGAACCAGCGCGAATTCCTCTCCGCCCATGCGCGCGGCGACATCGGTCGGGCGAAGGTTCTCGGCGAGTTCCTCGGCGAACACTTTCAGCACTTGATCGCCCGTAGCGTGGCCGAATTCGTCGTTGATCGCCTTGAAACCGTCGAGATCGAACACGACCACCGCCGTGAAAGCTCCGATCGGAGCGCCGCCATTGAGATCGAACAGCGCGCGCCGATTGAGAAGGCCGGTCAGCGGATCGGTCAGCGCATTAAGACGGTGATGTCGGGCCAGACGGCCCTGGTTGAGCGCCAGCGAAAGGGCGCCGATACCGGTCATGCTGGCGATGACTACGACGAGACTCAGATCCTCGGCCCAGTTGCTGGGCGCATGTCCAAGGACGAGCTTTCCATCCCATGCAAGAGCCAAGGCACACAGCACGAAGGACATCGCGGTGGCCGAGTAGAGCACGGCGAGCCCGATGATCGGGACAGGGGCCTCGGTGCGTCCTATCCAGTACTGATAGGCGGCCGCAAACAGAAGCAGGGCGGCAAGCAGGTTTTCGAACATGAAGCCGAGCCCGTCATATCCGAGCGCCATCGGCGGCAGTGCTATGGCGAGCGAGATGCAGCTGCCGAAAACCGTCAGCGGGATTGGCGACCGGCCGCTTCTGAACTGGTAAGCGGCGCCCAGCATGGTCGAGAACCCAACCAGGAGCAGGGTGAATGTCGCGATGCCGAGGATGCGTCCAGGCGTCTTGATGTAGTCTTCGTAGGTAACGACGTCGCCGACGATCAGCAAAGCGCTGATCGCCCATGTCAGCAGGAACTTTTCAGTTCGTGCGGTCAGCCAGATGCCGAACAACGTCAGGCTCAGGCAGGCGGCGGAAAAACCGACAGCCAGCAGAAGTGAGTTGTAGTCGAGCGACATGCCCCTCGTCCTTGCCCGCACCGGTCCTGCGACTTTGCCTGGCGGGATTCATGCAGCAAGGAGGTATCGATAAGGTTACGATGGCGACAAAGGGGCCACGATTCGAGGCCGTCAGCCCGCGACCCGCTTCATCAGCGCCATGGCGCCGAACGGAGCGCGGACCTTGCCCTCGGTGATGAAGTAGACGAACACATCACGCGGTTTTACCGGCGCGTCGGTCGCAGGGTCGGCGCGCGGCAGGTCGACCGGCACCTTGCCTTCCGCCCAGGTTTTGGCGCGCGCCGCCCATTCGTCGAGCGCCTTCGGCGTGTAGCAGTCGGGATTGTCGTCGCTGCCGGTCTGCAGCCGCGCATAGATGAAATCGCCGGTGACGTCGGCGATAGCAGGATATTTGGCATGATCGGCATAGACGATTGCGACCTTGTATTTGCGCGCCAGCGCGGCGAATTCCGGCACGATGAAGCTGTCATTGCGCACCTCGACCGCATGGCGCAGCGCAACGCCGTCCTGCTTTTCCGGTAAAAGCTTCAGGAAGGCCTCGAAATCGTCCGGATCGAACTTTTTCGTCGGCGCGAACTGCCACAGGATCGGCCCGAGCTTGGCGCCCAGTGCGGCGACGCCCGACCCCAGGAAGCGCATCATCGATTCACCGGCCTCGCCGAGCACGCGGCGGTTGGTGACGAAGCGGTTGCCTTTCAGCGAATAGACGAAATCGTCCGGCGCCTCGTTTGCCCATTTGACGAAGGTCGGTTCCTTGAAGCTCGAATAATAGGTGCCGTTGACCTCGATGCTCGGCACCTGGCGGGTTGCATAGTGCAGTTGCTTCGCCTTCGACAGTTTGTCCGGATAGAGGGCCGTGTCCCACGGCTCGAAGGTCCAGCCGCCCATGCCGGCGCGGATTTTTCCTGATTGGGTCATTGTCGTCCTCCCGAATTCTGAAGTGGATCAGGCGATAGCGGCGGTCCCGATGAGTTTCGCCATGTCGACCACCGTCCATCCTGGCCGGTATGGATTGGGCCGGCGGCCTGTTTCGCGAAAACCATAGGCTGTGTAGAGCGCGATGTTCCGCTCCATCTTCGCGTTTGTGTAGAGTCGCACCTCGGGCAGGCCTCCCAGCCGTGTCTGTTCGTCCGCGTGATTGAGCAGGGCGGTGCCGAAGCCCTTACCCTGAAAGGCTGGCGCGACTGCGACGCTGAAAATCATTGTGTGATCCGGATGCCGTTCGAGAACCAGCAGGCCGCCCGGCTCGCCGTTACTCTCCAGCAGCCAGACCTCGCCGCGCTCGAGTCGGGGCGCGTAGTTCTCGGTGACCGGGATCGGCGGCGCGCCGAGCAGGGCGGTGTAGGACGCGTAGGCCGCAGTGGTGAGTGCGACGACAGCATCAAGGTCACCGGCAAGCGCCCTTCTGATCTTCATTGAAGGTCCTTCCAAACGCCACCACCCGGTCTGCCTGTTCACTCCGCCGCTTCGCGCTTGCCTCCGGGACGCCGCTCCAAAAGTTCCCTCAGGAACTGGCCGGTGTAGCTGCGCTTCTCGCGGACGATGTCCTCCGGCGTGCCGGACGCCACCAGTTCGCCGCCGCCGTCGCCGCCCTCGGGGCCGAGGTCGAGCACCCAGTCGGCGGTCTTGATGACCTCGAGATTGTGTTCGATGACGACAACCGTGTTGCCCTGGTCGACCAGCTCGTGCAGCACTTCCAAGAGCTTGGCGACATCGTGGAAATGCAGGCCGGTGGTCGGCTCGTCGAGGATGTAGAGCGTCTTGCCGGTCGCCTTGCGCGACAGTTCCTTGGCCAGCTTGATGCGCTGCGCTTCGCCGCCCGACAGCGTCGTTGCCTGCTGGCCGATATGGATGTAGCCCAGCCCAACCTGCTTCAGCGTCTCCAGCTTGTCGCGCACGCCGGGCACGGCGGCAAAGAAATCGACGCCTTCCTCGACCGTCATGTCGAGCACGTCGGCGATCGACTTGCCCTTGAACACGACGTCGAGCGTCTCGCGGTTGTAGCGCTTGCCATGACAGACGTCGCAGGTGACGTAGACGTCCGGCAAGAAATGCATCTCGATCTTGATGACGCCGTCGCCCTGGCAGGCCTCGCAGCGGCCGCCCTTGACGTTGAACGAGAAGCGGCCGGGCTGGTAGCCGCGCGCCTTGGCTTCCGGAAGGCCGGCGAACCAGTCGCGGATCGGCGTGAAGGCGCCGGTATAGGTGGCGGGGTTGGAGCGCGGCGTCCGTCCGATGGGCGACTGGTCGATGTCGATGACCTTGTCGAGGAACTCCAGCCCTTCGATGCGATCATGGTCGGCCGGATGCTCGCGCGAGCCCATGATGCGGCGCGACGCGGCCTTGAACAGTGTTTCGATCAGGAAGGTCGACTTGCCGCCGCCCGAGACGCCGGTGACGGCGGTGAAGGTGCCGAGCGGGATTTCGGCGGTGACGTTCTTCAGATTGTTGCCGCGAGCGCCGACGATCTTCAGGCGCCGGTTCTTCTTCGCCTCGCGCCGCATCGCCGGCGTCGCCACTTCGAGCTCTCCGGACAGGTACTTGCCGGTGATCGAGGCGGGGTTGGCCATGATCTGCCGCGGCGTTCCCTGTGCTATGATGTGGCCGCCATGGATGCCGGCGGCAGGACCGATATCGACGACATAGTCGGCATGCAGGATGGCGTCCTCGTCATGTTCGACGACGATCACCGTGTTGCCGATGTCGCGCAGATGCTTCAGCGTGTCGAGCAGGCGGGAATTGTCGCGCTGGTGCAGGCCAATCGACGGTTCGTCCAGCACATAGAGCACGCCGGTGAGGCCGGAGCCGATCTGCGAGGCCAGCCTTATGCGCTGGCTCTCGCCGCCCGACAGCGTGCCGGAATTGCGCGACAGCGTCAGGTAGTCGAGCCCGACATCGTTGAGGAAGCGCAGCCGCTCGCGGATCTCCTTGAGCACGCGCACCGCGATCTCGTTCTGCTTCTCGTTGAGCTGGGCCGGCAGCTCGGTGAACCACTGGTCGGCCTTGCGGATCGATTGCTCGGTGACCTCGCCGATGTGCATTCCGGCGATCTTCACCGCAAGCGCCTCCGGCTTCAGCCGGTAGCCGTGGCAGGCCGGGCAAGGCGTCGCTGACATGAAGCGCTCGATCTCCTCGCGCATCCAGGCGGATTCGGTCTCTTTCCACCGCCGCTCCAGATTGGGGATGACGCCCTCGAAGGTCTTGGTCGTCTTGTAGGAGCGCAGCCCATCATCATACTGGAAGGTGATCTCGCGCTCGCCGGTGCCATGCAGGATGGCTTGCTTTGCTTCTTCGGTCAGATCCCGGAACTTGTCGCCGAGCTTGAAGCCATAGGTCTTGCCCAGCGCTTCCAGGGTCTGCGCGTAATAGGGCGAAGTCGATTTCGCCCACGGGCTGACAGCGCCGGCGCGCAGCGAAAGATTGTCGTCGGGCACGATCAGGCTGGCGTCGATGGCGCGCTGGCTGCCCAAGCCGTCGCAGGTCGGGCAAGCGCCGAACGGATTGTTGAAGGAGAACAGCCGTGGCTCGATCTCGGGAATGGTGAAGCCGGACACCGGGCAGGCGAACTTTTCCGAAAAGAGAATACGTTCGTGCGTCTCGTTCTTCGATTTGTTGACCGAATCCTCGCCGGTCTGGCTGGCGTCGAGCGGCCGGTCGGCGAATTCGGCAACCGCCAGCCCGTCGGCCAGCTTCAGCGCGGTTTCGATGGAATCCGCAAGCCGCGTCGCCAGGTCGCCGCGCACCACGATGCGGTCGACGACGACGTCGAGGTCATGCTTGTACTTCTTGTCCAGCGCCGGCACGTCGGCGATCTCGTAGAAAACGCCGTCGACCTTGACGCGCTGAAAGCCCTTTTTCTGCAGTTCCAGCAGTTCCTTGCGGTATTCGCCTTTGCGGCCGCGCACCATCGGCGCCAGGATGAACAGGCGCGTGCCTTCCTCGACCGCCAGCACGCGGTCGACCATCTGCGACACCGTCTGGCTCTCGATCGGCAGGCCGGTGGCCGGCGAATAGGGGATGCCGACGCGCGCGAACAACAGCCTCATGTAGTCATAGATCTCGGTGACGGTGCCGACCGTCGAGCGCGGGTTCTTCGATGTCGTCTTCTGTTCGATCGAAATGGCAGGCGACAGGCCGTCGATCTGGTCGACATCAGGCTTCTGCATCATTTCGAGGAACTGCCGCGCATAGGCTGACAGACTCTCGACATATCGGCGCTGGCCCTCGGCATAGATGGTGTCGAATGCAAGCGACGACTTGCCGGACCCCGACAGGCCGGTCATGACGATCAGGCTGTCACGCGGCAGGTCGAGATCGACATTCTTCAGATTGTGTTCGCGCGCGCCGCGAATGGAAAGATATTTATGGTCGGCCATCGCCGGTCGCCGCCTCAGATCTGGAATCTCGTGGGATGGCGGGTTGTCCCGGCCATCCCCTATGTAGGGTAATTTCGCCACCGTTTCGAGAGACGCCACAACTCTCGATCAAAGCCTTTAACCGTCTTTCGCGCGGGCAAGCAAGCGGAAAGAACAAAGACTGAACACGCTCCTGACATAAGCTGTGTACCAGCCGAGGTCTCACCAAGCGTCTGACGATCACATTTTTTGTAATCGGCTATCCAACTGTTGACGTCTCAGCCTCAGGGAGGCAGACTCCACACGTCACCGAAGCCGGCTGTCTTTCGATGGCCTCGCTGCCCTAAGGCGCCCTGCGAGACGCCGCAGGCTTTTGCGATATGCGCTTCGGACGGCACCAGTCGCAATGGACAGAAGAGGAGAGCAGAGGAATGACTCCACCGGACAGTCCCTTGAGGCTCCAGATGTCGCTGGAGCCGCGGCAGGCATAAGTGCCAGGGTAGGCGTATACGCCGCCCGACAAACCGTGACCTGCCTTACCCCAAAATCAGAGACTACTAGTCGGATCGTCGGCTGAACGCCGCGAAGCATCCGAAATCTAAGGCCGGCAGTGCACTCCCGGCAGATTGGATTTTAGATCCAAGAAAGCCCCGACCGCTTGTGTAAGCAGCGGCGGGGCTGTTCGTTTCAGATGGCGCAAGCGCACGAGTGCTTGGAGATTGTGGCAGCGATGCCTACCGCTGGGGCGCCTTGATCGCGCCGGCGCTGACATCCAGAGTTATGCTGCCGGAAATCCTGACATCGGTATCGCCGATCTTGAACTGGCTGTTGCCGCCGGCGGGCAGCGTGTCATCGGGTTCGGGCTGCGGTGTCGGCCTGGCGATCCGGTAGTCGCTGGTCACGCCGGGCAGGGCGCTCTTTTGCGTCGAATTGTCATCGGCAAATGCGTTGCCGGCCAGCAAGCAGGCACCAGCAAGGGTGGCGGCGACACGGTGCAATGAACTGGATGAACGGCTGTCGGTCATTGCGCGGACTATAGTGTCACGCCGCGCGCGAGGCCAGACCGGCTGCGATCAAATTGCCGCATATCAGCCGGCTTGCTTCACGCCGCCTTCTTGCGCGTATCGAAAACATGGTCGACGAGACCCCATGCCTTGGCTTCCTCGGCGGTCATGAAATAGTCGCGGTCGAGCGTGCGCTCGACCTCTTCGAACGTGCGGCCGCAGTGATGCGCATAGAGTTCGGTCATGCGCTTCTTGGTGCGCAGGATGCCTTCGGCGTGACGCTGGATATCGGAAGCCTGGCCCTGAAAGCCGCCCAGCGGCTGGTGCAGCACGATGCTGGTGTTGGGCAGCGCGATACGCCGGCCTGGCGTGCCCGCCATCAGCAGGAAGGAGGCCATCGAGGCGGCAAAGCCCATGCAGACCGTCGATACCGGGCAGGAAATGTACTGCATTGTGTCATAGATGGCGAAGCCGCTGGTCACCACGCCGCCCGGCGAGTTGATGTAGAGCGATATCTCCTTGTCGGGATTGTCGGATTCCAGCGACAGAAGCTGGGCACAGACCAGCGCCGACACGCCGTCGTTGATCTCTCCGTTGATGAAGACGATGCGCTCGCGCAGCAGCCGCGAGAAAATGTCGAAGGCGCGTTCTCCGCGGCTCGACTGCTCGATCACCATCGGCACTAGGTTGGCAAAACCGCTCATCGCTTTTCTCCGTTGTGTCGCTCAGGCCGCACGCAGGAAGAGGCGAGGCGTGTTCGCGGCAATGGTCTGTTTGGGGCCGTGTGCATTGAGCGAAAGCCGGCAACCGGCGCCCACTATCGCAACCGCAGCTACTCGCGCAAATCCATCGTGGACGATGCGCAGATGCGTGCCGCCCGACACGGTGCGGTCGAGCGTGAAGGTGACGATGCTGTCCAGTGGGCTGTCCGGTGGGCCGCCGAGCGGATCCGGCGCATCGCCTGGGGCCGGCCGCTCCCGCCAGGAGTAGCGCAGCAGGCGTTCGGGCTCGGCGTCGAGGATCTCGCACTCGATCGGCGCGTCCGGCCTGGTGAAGGCAAAGCGGCTGCCGATCTCGGGGTTGATGTCGTTCGGCATCATCCAGGCCGCAAGCAGGTCCGGCACCGTCAGCGCCCGCCACACTTTTTCCGGCGGGTCTGGAAGCTCGCACTCGAACTCGATCGAATCTGACGTCATTGGTCCATATCCTTCAAAACCGCCTTGAGCCTTTCGATACGCTCGGGCCAGAATGCACGGTAGCGCTCGATCCAGCCGAGCAGTGGGTCAAGCCCTTGCGGATCGGCACGATAATAGGCGTTGCGGCCGGCTCGCCGCTCGACCACCAGGCCGGCGCCGCGCAGCACCGCGAGATGCTGCGACACCGCCGGTTGCGACACTGTCATGCCGCTGCGCAGTTCCGAGACCGTCATCTCGCCGGCGGCGAGCCGCTCGTAGACGGCGCGGCGCGTTGGGTCGGAAAGCGCTCGAAAAATCTCTGCTTCAATCATGTTAGAAGCATAAGTCTACACTTATTGGTTTGGCAAGCGGTCTTTTCGCGCCCATATGAATGGCATGGAGATGGAGACGATTGCTGACATTCCTTGACAATGGCAGCCGAAGGAAATAGAACGAAAAGAGAACAAAAACCTTGTGGGAAAAAGCAGCCACAGCAGGCGGGGATTATCCGCAGCCTGTAAGGTGCGTGCGACAGAAATTTGGTTTCGGATGAGCGCGGAGAAGTATCATGGCGGGTAGCGTCAACAAGGTCATTCTGGTGGGCAATCTCGGGGCGGACCCGGAAATCCGCCGTTTGAATTCGGGTGACCCGGTCGTCAACATCCGCGTCGCCACGTCGGAAAGCTGGCGCGACAAGAATTCCGGCGAGCGCAAGGAAAAGACCGAGTGGCACAATGTCGTCATCTTCAACGACCAGATCGCCAAGGTAGCCGAGCAGTACCTGAAGAAGGGCATGAAGGTTTATGTGGAGGGCCAGTTGCAGACGCGCAAATGGCAGGACCAGACCGGCAATGACCGCTACACGACCGAAATCGTGCTGCAGAAATTCCGTGGCGAGCTGCATATGCTCGACGCGCGCGGGCAGGGCGAGGGCGGTCAGGTCGGCAACTATGCCGGTGGCGGCAGCAGCCGCGGTTCCGATTTCGGCCAATCAGGTCCGGGCGAGAGTTTCAATCGCGGCGGCGGCAATAAGGGCGGTGGTGGCGCCTCGCGCGAACTCGACGACGAAATCCCGTTCTGATTTCTCGGGGCGGATGGCTCTGCGTGAGCTAGCAACGCTAGTTGTTGAGACCATTCATTAGCGTCCCGAAAATCTGTCCTGGGTTTTCGGGACGCAGTGCATTTAAGCGGCGCGCGGTGAAAGGACGTATCAGGTGAAAGCACGGGTCAAATGGGTCGAGGAGCGCACCTTTGTCGGCGAGTCCGGCAGCGGTCACAAGGTGGTGCTGGGGACCGCGTTCGGGCCGGACGGCAAGACGCCGGGGCCGAGCCCGATGGAACTGGTGCTGCTCGGCACTGGCGGCTGCTCGGCTTACGATGTGGTCCACATCCTCGAAAAGGGGCGCGAGGCGGTCGAGGACTGCGTGGTCGAGCTCGACGCCGACCGGGCGGAGACCGATCCCAGGGTGTTCACGCGCATCCATATGCACTTCATCGTCAAGGGTCGGGCGCTCTCACCCGACAAGGTGAGGCGGGCAATCGATCTCTCGATCGAAAAATACTGCTCGGCTTCGGCGATGATGGCCAAGACCGCCGAGATCACCCACGACTTTGAAGTCATCGACACCACGGCGAAGTAGGGCACGTTCCTACCCCGCCATCAGCGCCTTGATGCCGTCGGCGACGAACTGCACGGCGAGTGCCGCCAGGATGACGCCGAGCAGCCGCGTCAGGATCGAGCGGCCGGTATGGCCGAGGATGCGGTCGATGCGCTCCGACAGAATGAACACCATGTAGGTGATGACCAGGCAGATCGCGATGATGCCGACAAGGGCCGCCTGGGCGCCAAAACCCTGAAACGAGCCGGACAGCAGGACGGTCGCTGAAATCGCGCCTGGACCGGCGATCAGCGGGATCGCCAGCGGAAAGGCGGCGATGTTGTGGATCATGTCCCTGGTGATGGCGACGTCGCCGATCTTCTCCTTGCGGTCCTGCCGACGCTCGAACACCATTTCGAAGGCAATGAAGAACAGCAGGAACCCGCCGGCGACACGGAAGGCCGGCAGCGTGATGCCGAACACCGACAGGATCGACGCGCCGGCGATTGCGAACAGCGCCATCACCAGAAAGCCGATGATAGAGGCGCGCACCGAAACCTGGTTGCGCTCTTCGCGGTTCATGCCGCGTGTCACGGCGAGGAAGAGAGGCGCCAGGCCGGGCGGGTCGATGGTCACGAGAATGGTGACGAAGGCGTTGAACAGGCTGTCGAAGCTCGGCATCTCTGACCCTCCCCGCCGGGCCGTGCCCGAGACCCTGCATTGGTAGAGCAAAGCAGCGTCAGGGGAAACCGTGCGATCAACTGTTGGTCGCGCGGCGCGCCAGGAACTCGACTTCGAGCCGCCAGGTGGCGCCGCCGTCCTGTGAGCGTTCGCCCAGCCAGCGGAACGAGTTTTCGGTGATGCGGGAAAAGCTCCAGCGTACCGAAGCGCCAGTGCCGTCTGCGCCTTGCTGGACGATGGTGTCACCTTCGGCGCGGCCGAGTTGGCGGCTGTAATATTGGTTGCGCGGATCGCTCCAGAAGATGTGCCAGGCATCGACGACGGGGTCATAGACACGCAATGTCGTGCCATAGAAGGTCCATTTGCCGAGCGAAGGCGAGGGGCCTGCATCGCGCGCCGGCAGGATCCATACGTCCTGGATCGCCTTGCCTTCAAGAACCCAGCCGAAATGCACCTCGCCGCGCCCTGTCAGCATCTGGCCGTCTTCGAGATGGCGCGTGGCATCGAATGTCCAGGCGCCGACGAAGCGGCCGTAAAGGTTCAGCTTTTCGGCAAGGTTCGCGGCCGGCCCGTCGCTGAGAAGGGCATCGGCAAAGGAAGATGAATTGAACATGGTTTCGGCCTCGTTCTGTCAGGAGACCAGCGGGATTAGGCCCTGGCAGCTTCTTGCGCTTGGGAAAAATTGCTATGTTTCAGCCATGGCAACCGCGCGGATTTTGACGTCTGGACCCGATTGGGAAGTGTCGGATGTGGTCTGCACCGCCGGCGCCGCCGACCCGCCGTTCGAGGAAGAGCATCGCAGCTTCTGCGTCGCCGCGGTGACCAGCGGCACCTTCCGTTACCGCGCATCCCAGGGTACGGCGATGCTGGCGCCGGGCGCGCTCCTGCTCGGCAATCCCGGTACATGCTACGAGTGCGGGCACGAGCATGGCGCCGGCGACCGCTGCCTCTCCTTCCATTTCGGGCCGGCCTATATGGAACGGATCGTCGCCGACGTGCCGGGCGTGAAGACGCTGGCCTTCGGGGCGCCGCGGCTGCCGTCCTTGCCAGCGCTGGCGCCGCTGCTGGCCGAGGCGGAAGCCGCGCGGGAGACAGCCGACATCGACGCGTTCGAGGAACTCGGTTTGCGCATTGCCGGCGCGGCCGTCACTGCCGCCTCCGGTGCCGCGCACGCCGGTCGGTCGCCGAGCCGGCGCGACCAGAAACGCGTCGCCGAAGCCGTGCGGCGTATCGAGCTTGATGCCGAAAGGCCGGTCTCGCTTGCCGAGCTTGCCAGCGAGACGGCGACCAGTCCCTACCATTTCCTGCGCACCTTCCGGCATGTAGCGGGCACGACGCCCTACCAGTTCCTGCTGAAAACCCGACTGCACAGAGTGGCGGTGCGGCTGCGCATGTCGGACGAGTCGATCTCGACGATCGCCTTCGAGGCAGGCTTCAACGATCTGTCGACCTTCAACCGCCGTTTCCGGCGCGTGATGGGGGAGGCGCCCGGCGCTTATCGGGCCCGCCGGCGAGGCGATAAAGTGCCGAACATATCTGCCGTTCCGGCTTTGTGAGGCCAAATTGCCCCAACAATGAGCTTGGCGCAGGCGGCCACGAAATGCGCCTCGGCCATATCGTCGCAATCATCGGTATCCTTTTGAAATCACCACAAAAATGGACATTGGAAAAGTGCCGCCGACATTGGAGTTTCAGCCGCGCTTCCTATATAAGCACCAAGTGATTCCTGATTAGATTGTGACCTGATTTGACCGACCAGAAGACACCGCGCGGCGCCGACGGCGGCCCGACCGGCATCGAGCCGATATCGATCATCGAGGAGATGCAGCGCTCCTATCTCGATTACGCCATGAGCGTGATCGTCAGTCGTGCCCTGCCCGACGTGCGCGACGGGTTGAAGCCGGTGCATCGACGCATTCTCTACGCCGCTCATGAGAGCGGCTACCACTGGAACCGCAAATATGTGAAATCGGCGCGCCCGGTCGCCGACGTGATGGGTAAATACCATCCGCATGGCGACGCCTCGATTTACGACGCCTTGGTGCGCATGGCGCAGGACTGGTCGCTGCGTGTGCCGCTGATTGACGGGCAGGGCAATTTCGGCTCGATCGACGGCGATCCGCCGGCGGCGATGCGTTATACCGAATCGCGGCTGACCAAGGTCGCGCATGAATTGCTGGAGGACATCGACAAGGAGACCGTCGATTTCCAGGACACTTATGATGCGTCCGGCAGCGAGCCGAAAGTCCTGCCGGCGCGGTTTCCCAACCTGTTGGTCAACGGCTCCGGCGGCATCGCCGTCGGCATGGCCACCAACATCCCTCCGCACAATCTGGGCGAGGTCTGCAACGGCGCGATTGCCCTCATCGACAATCCGGCGATCGATCTGCCGGCGCTGATGGAGATCATTCCGGGGCCGGATTTCCCGACCGGCGGCATCGTGCTCGGCCGCTCGGGCATCTACAGCGCCTATTCGACCGGCCGCGGTTCCATCGTCATGCGCGGCCGCGTCAACATCGAGGCGCGCGGCAACGACCGTGAATCGATCGTCATCACCGAAGTTCCCTACCAGGTGAACAAGTCGTCGATGATCGAGAAGATGGCCGAGCTTGTGCGCGAGAAGCGCATCGAGGGCATTTCCGACATCCGCGACGAGAGCGACCGCCAAGGCTACCGCGTCGTCATCGAACTGAAGCGCGACGCTGTCGCCGACGTCATCCTCAATCAGCTCTACCGTTTTACGCCGCTGCAGACGTCGTTCGGCGCCAATATGGTGGCGCTGAACGGCGGCAAGCCGGAACTGTTGACGCTGCTCGACATGCTGAAGGCGTTCGTCGCCTTCCGCGAGGAGGTGATCAGCCGGCGCACGAAATTCCTGCTGCGCAAGGCGCGCGACCGTGCCCATGTGCTGGTCGGCCTTGCCATTGCCGTCGCCAATATCGACGAGGTCATAAAGCTGATCCGCAGCGCGCCGGATCCGCAGACGGCGCGCGAGCAGTTGATGGAGCGGCGCTGGCCTTCGGGCGACGTCGAATCGCTGATCCTGCTGATCGACGATCCGCGCCACCGCATCAACGAGGACGGCACCTACAATCTGTCCGAGGAACAGGCGCGCGCCATCCTCGAACTGCGCCTGCAGCGCCTGACCGCGCTCGGCCGCGACGAGATCGCCGACGAGTTGAACACGATCGGTGCGGAGATCGTCGATTACCTCGACATCCTGTCGTCACGCGCCCGCATCCAGCAGATCGTCAAGGACGAGCTCATCGCCGTGCGCGACGAGTTCGGCACGCCACGCCGCACCGAACTCTCCGAGGGCGGGGCTGACATGGAAGACGAGGACTTGATCCAGCGCGAGGACATGGTCGTGACGGTCAGCCATTCCGGCTACATCAAGCGCGTGCCGCTGTCGCTCTACCGGGCGCAGCGCCGCGGCGGCAAGGGCCGCTCCGGCATGTCGACCAAGGAAGAGGATTTCGTCACCCGGCTGTTCGTCGCCAATACGCACACGCCGGTGCTGTTCTTCTCCTCGCGCGGCATCGTCTACAAGGAAAAGGTCTGGCGCCTGCCGATCGGCAACCCGCAGTCACGCGGCAAGGCGCTGATCAACATGCTGCCGTTGGAGCAGGGCGAGCGCATCACCACCATCATGCCGCTGCCCGAGGACGAGACGAGCTGGGGCGAACTCGACGTGATGTTCGCCACGACGCGCGGCACGGTGCGCCGCAACAAGCTGTCGGACTTCGTCCAGGTCAACCGCAACGGCAAGATCGCCATGAAGCTGGATGAGGAAGGCGACGAGATTCTCGGCGTCGAGACCTGCACCGACAATGACGACGTGCTTTTGACCGCAAGCTCCGGCCAGTGCATCCGCTTTTCGGTCAGCGACGTGCGCGTCTTCCAAAGCCGCAATTCGGTCGGCGTGCGCGGCATCGCCATGGCCGACACCGACAGGGTGATCTCGATGGCGGTGATCGAGCATGTCGATGCATCGCCCGCCGAGCGCGCCGCCTATCTCAGGCGGGCGGTCGCCGAGCGCCGGCTCGCCGCCGGCATTGCTGCCGGCGAGGAAGAGGAAATCGCGCTGACCAACGAAGAGGTCGGCGAGGAGGCGGAGCTTTCCGATGAACGCTATGAATTCCTCAAAGTGCATGAGCAGTTCGTGCTGACGGTGACGGAGTATGGCTACGGCAAGCGTTCGTCGTCTTACGACTTCCGCCTCACGGGCCGCGGCGGCAAGGGCATCCGCGCCACCGACGTGTCGAAGGCGGCTGAAATCGGCCAATTGGTTGCGACCTTCCCGGTCGGCAATGACGACCAGATCATGCTTGTTTCGGATGGCGGCACCGTCATCCGCGTGCCGGTCAACGGCATTCGTTTCGCCAGCCGCGCCACCAAGGGCGTGACCATCTTCAACACGGCCGACGGCGAAAAAGTCGTTTCGGTGGAGCGTATATCGGAACCGCAATCGGACGAGGAAGCAGAAGAGGGTGTCGAGAGCGACGCCGGCCCGGATACTGGCACCGAAGAGGCTGGTCCGGATAACGCCGAATGAACACCAAAGCCGAATAAGCACCAAATACGGCAACGCCGACCCGATGGGTCGGCGCGATGCCTGTGAATTCAGAAGTGGCGATAGGGCTTGCGGATACCGAAGCCTTCGAACCGCTTGATATTGGCCTTGGCGCGGACGCGCACTGCTTCCTGATGCAGCCCGAATACGGTGGCGATCAGCATGGCGACGGTCATTGCGGTGGCGAGCATGTAGATCAGCATGTGCGTGTTCTCCTGCGCCTAACAACGTCTAAATGGGGTTTTGGTTTCATCTTCTGAAGCTGCAATCTAGTGAACGCTGCGTGAAGCCTTCGTGATCGGCCCGTTCATCTGTCGTTCATCTCGACCAAAAGGTTCACGGGCAACCTGCTGATCGGATTTGCCTTTGCGAGCGAGGCTCGCTAGAAGCACCTGCCATGACCGAACGCATCGCCCTTTACGCCGGCTCCTTCGACCCGCCGACCAACGGCCATCTCGACGTGCTGAAGGCGTCGCTGGCCGTGGCGGACACCGTCTATGCGGCGATCGGCATTCATCCCGGCAAGAAGCCGCTGTTTTCCTTCGAGGAACGGGTCGGCCTGATCGAAGCGGCGACGAAGGCCGAATTCGGCCGCGACGGCGCCCGCATCAAGGTTGTCGCCTTCGACGGGCTCGTCATCGACGCGGCCAGGAAGCAGGGCGCGTCGATCATGATCCGCGGCCTGCGCGACGGCACCGATCTCGACTACGAAATGCAGATGGCCGGCATGAACGAGACCATGGCGCCGGAACTGCAGACGGTTTTTCTGCCCGCCAGCCCTTCGGTGCGAACCATTACCGCCACACTTGTCCGTCAGATAGCCTCGATGGGAGGCGACATCCGCCCCTTTGTGCCAGCGGCTGTCGCTGGCGCACTCATCGCCAAATTCGCGAAATAATGCATGTCGCTCAGAAGTGGGAATCGGTTTTGAGACAACGGCATGCACAGAACGAAAATGCTTGTCGCCTAGAAGTGGACCCCGGTTTTGGGGCAACGACATGCATGAAACAAAGGTTTTCGGAGAAAGATCCATGCAGCTCAAAAGGCTCGCTACCTGCCTTGTCGTTCTTTTCGGTCTTGTGGCTGCATCCGCTTCGGCCTTCGCCGCCGATCCGGAAAACACCATGATCATCACGCTGAAGGACGGCGACGTGACCGTCGCGCTGAGGCCCGATCTCGCGCCGAAGCATGTCGAGCAGATCAAGAAGCTGGTCCGGCAGGGCGCTTACGACAACGTCGCTTTCCATCGCGTCATCGACGGCTTCATGGCGCAGACCGGCGACGTGAAGTTCGGCAACATGAAGGACGGCTTCAACGCCGATGCCGTCGGCACCGGCGGTTCCGATCTTCCCGACCTGCCGGCCGAATTCTCGACGTCCGAGCGCTACGAGCGCGGCGTGGTCGGCATGGCCCGCTCGCAGGATCCGGACTCCGCCAATTCGCAATTCTTCATCATGTTCGCGCCGGCGCCGCCGCTCGATGGCCAGTACACCATCGTCGGCAATGTCGAGAACGGCATGGAGTTGGTGGACCAGATAAAGAAAGGCGACGCGGCGCAGAACGGGGTTGTCACCGGTCCCGATCGCATGGTGAAGGTGCGCATCGCCGCCGACGGCAAGTAAACCCATTTGTTTCAAAGGATATTCTGACATGGCCGAGATCAAGGATCGCGAGAACGCACTTATCATGGAGACGACCAAGGGCAACGTCGTCATCGAACTATTTCCCGATCTGGCACCCGGCCATGTCGGCCGCATCAAGGAACTGGCGCGCGAAGGCGCCTATGACGGCGTGGTGTTCCACCGCGTCATCGACGGTTTCATGGCGCAGACCGGGGACGTGAAATTCGGCAATTCCAGCAAGCCCTCTTTCGCTCCGTCGCGGGCCGGCATGGGCGGCTCCGATAAGCCCGACCTGAAGGCCGAGTTCTCCAACGCCAATCACGGCCGCGGCACCTGTTCGATGGCGCGCTCGCAGAACCCGAACTCGGCCAACTCGCAGTTCTTCATCTGCTTCGACGATGCCGCTTTCCTCAACCGTCAGTACACGGTCTGGGGCCAGGTCATCGAAGGCATGGACAATGTCGACAAGATCAAGCGCGGCGAGCCGGTGCAGGATCCCGACAAGATCGTGTCTCTGAAGGTGGCGGCGGACGTCAAGTAAGGCGAACGACAATGATGGGCGCTGTCTGGTCCCTGCTCGGCATCCTGTCCGGCGCCTTCATCGCCATACAGGCGCCGATCAATTCGCAGCTGGCGCGCGGCCTGGGGCTTCCGGTCGCTGCCGCGGCGTTTTCGTTCCTATCGGGCGCGATCGTGCTCGGCATCATCGCTGTCGCGGTGGTGAAGCTGCAAAGTGTTTCGCTCGACTGGAAGGCGCCGGCGCCCTGGCTGTTCATCGCAGGCGGCATGCTTGGTGGGTTCTACGTCACGCTTTCGACGATCCTTACGCCGCGCATCGGAGCGGCGGCGCTGATGGCATTCCTGGTCGCCGGTCAGTTGCTGGCCGGCATGCTTATCGACCGCATCGGCTTCCTCGGCGTGGCAGTGCGCGAGATTTCGCTTGGCCGCGTCGCCGGCGCCGTGCTGCTACTTGTCGGAGCATTGCTCGTCCGGCTCTACTGACCTCGATGCGCGTCGACCTTTTCGACTTTGAACTGCCGGAGGAGCGCATCGCGCTTCGCCCGGCCGAGCCGCGCGACAGCGCCAAAATGCTCGTGGTCAGGCCGGGTGAGGGGCTCGACGATCGGACAGTGCGCGATCTGCCGTTCCTGCTCGAGGCCGGTGACGTGCTGGTCTTCAACGACACCAAGGTCATTCCGGCACAATTGAAAGGCATCAGGCGGCGCGGCGACGCGGCGGCGCAGGTCGAAGCCACGCTGCATATGCGGGTGGCGCCGGACCGCTGGCTGGCATTCATGCGGCCGGGCAAGCGCATCGCTGCCGGCGACCGCATCCATTTCGGCCATGACGCCAATTCCTGCTTTCTCGGCCGGCTCGATGCCACGGTGATCGAGAAAGGCGACGGTGGTGAAGCGCTGCTCGGCTTCGACCTGTCAGGTCCGTTTCTCGACGAGGCGCTGCACGCCGTCGGCCATATTCCGCTGCCGCCTTACATCGCCTCGAAGCGCGACGACGACGAACGCGACCGCATTGATTACCAGACCATCTATGCCAGAGAGGAGGGGGCAGTGGCGGCACCCACGGCCGGCCTGCATTTCACCCCGGAGCTTTTCTCAGCGCTCGATGCTAAGGGCGTCGAGCGGTGCTTCGTCACCTTGCATGTCGGCGCCGGCACGTTCCTGCCGGTGAAGGTCGACGACACCACCGATCACAAGATGCATGCCGAGATCGGTTCGGTCAGCCCGGAAACCGCCGCCGCGCTCAACACGGCAAAGGCGCGTGGCGGGCGCATCATCGCCGTCGGCACGACCTCGCTGCGCCTGCTGGAAAGCGCAGCGCGGGAGGACGGCACATTGGCCGGATGGTCAGGCCCGACCGACATCTTCATCACGCCCGGCTACCGTTTTCGGACCGCCGACATGCTGATGACCAATTTCCATCTGCCGCGCTCGACGCTGTTCATGCTGGTTTCGGCGTTTTGCGGCCTGCAAACGATGCGTGCGGCCTATGCGCATGCCATTGAGGTCAGTTACAGATTCTATTCCTACGGAGATGCAAGTCTTCTGTTCAAGGAGGACAACGATGGACGATGATCTGGAAACCTTCGACCGCGATGCCTTGATCGCCGAGGTCAAGAAGCTGCGCGCCGGCATTCGCGAGCATCGCGACTCCACCGGCCATAAACTCTGCTGGCATCATCCAGATCTGTGGGATCTGCTGCCGGAAAAGGCCGAGCCAGCGATCGCCGTGCCGCCCTGGCCGAAATTCATGCGCGGCTGCATCCGCTACCGCCAATCGCTGGACCGGCAAGCTCCGGGCGCGCCGGTGTATGACAAGGAATTCAATGAGTAAGGCGTTTACCTTCAAGGTACTGGCGACCAACGGCAGGGCGCGGCGCGGTGCCATCACCATGCCGCGCGGAGAAATCCGCACGCCGGCCTTCATGCCGGTTGGCACCGGCGGCACGGTCAAGACCCTGTATATGGACCAGGTGCGTGGCGTCGGCTCGGACATCATCCTTGGCAACACCTATCATCTGATGCTGCGGCCCGGCGCCGAACGCGTGGCACGTCTCGGCGGCCTGCATGAATTCGCCCGCTGGCCGCATCCGATCCTGACCGACAGCGGCGGTTTCCAGGTGATGTCGCTGTCGAAGCTGAGGAAACTCACTGAGAAGGGTGTCACCTTCCGCTCGCATATCGACGGCGCCGCCTATGAGATGTCGCCCGAGCGCTCGATCGAGATCCAGGGGCTGCTCGATTCCGACATCCAGATGCAGCTCGACGAATGCACCGCGCTGCCGGCCATGGACAATGAGATCGAGCGCGCCATGGAGCTGTCGCTGCGCTGGGCCGAGCGTTGCAAGACCGCGTTCGGCGACCAGCAGGGGAAGGCGATGTTCGGCATCGTCCAGGGCGGCGACATACCGGCCTTGCGGCTGCGCTCGGCGCGGGCGCTGAAAGCGATGGACCTCAAGGGCTATGCGATCGGCGGGCTGGCGGTCGGCGAGCCGCAAGCGGTGATGCTCGAAATGCTCGACATCACCTGCCCGGAACTGCCGGCGGACAGGCCGCGCTACCTGATGGGCGTCGGCACGCCTGACGACATACTGAAATCGGTGGCGCGGGGCATCGACATGTTCGACTGCGTGATGCCGACGCGCGCCGGCCGCCATGGCCTTGCCTACACAAGGCGCGGCAAGGTCAATCTGCGCAATGCCCGCCATGCCGACGATCCGCGCCCGCTGGACGAGGAGAGCGACTGCCCGGCGGCCAGAGACTATTCACGCGCTTATCTGCACCATCTGGTCCGCTCGCAAGAGGCGCTGGGGGCGATGCTGCTCACCTGGAACAATCTTTCCTACTACCAGAAGCTGATGCAGGACATTCGCGCTGCCATCGAAGCCAGCGCCTTCGAGACGCGGGCTGCGGAAATTTCCGAGGGCTGGACGCGGGGCGATATCCCGGCAATGTGACCAAGCGCTCAGGTGCTCAGCGAGGTGGACGCGCGCAGGCTGCAGCCGGTGATGCGGAAGCTGCCGTCCGGCTGTTGCTCGAGCGTGTAGACGGCCTCGTAATCCTTGCCGTCCGGCCCGACGATCAGCACTTGCTGGATGATCGAGGTCGGGCTCATCTCCTGCACCTTGCCGAACGAGTAGGTTTGCGGCTTGCGCACCGGCGGATAGCCATTCGTCACCATGTTCATGAAGGTGTCGACGGTCGGAAAGATCCGCTTCACGTTCGGGGCCGCGAAGCTGTAGGCGGCAGCACCGTCATCGGCGATGAAGGCCCTCAGCTGACCGTCGATGGTTGCCTGGGCTGCCTTGACTTGCGCATCGCCAGCAAATGCCGAGGACGCCAGAATGAATGGAACGATTGCAATCGCGAAAACCGCGCGCATGGCCTGTCTCCGTTGCGCCTAGAGAAGTCGCCGTCAAAGACGCTCAACATAACATACGCTCGGCGGCGCTTCACGGTTTCAGCGCCCGCGAACATTTCGCCGTTTGGCTGCTGGCTGCACTGTGCTTCCTCCAAGGCGCGTTCTGTTTGAGCGCCGCCGTGATGCTTGAAAGCCGGGCGGCAGTCTGCCACAAGGGCCGCTTATGCGTGCAGCTTGAGCAGGACCGGGCAATGAAGGCATTTTTCGTGCAGATAAAGTGCGATCTGGGCAAGGCCTATGACGTTGCCAGCGCCTTGGCCGATGCCGAGATCGCTTCGGAAATCTATTCGACAGCCGGCAACTACGATCTGCTCGCCAAATTCTACGTCGACGACGAGGAAGACATCGGCCACTTCGTCAACGAGAAGGTGCAGATCCTTCCGGGCATCAAGGACACGTTCACAGTCGTCACCTTCCGCGCCTTCTAGCGCATGACCCCCAACCGAGAGTCGGCGTAGCAAAATCGGAATCGATTTCGCTGGGGATCATGCGCCAAATCAAAGTGCTGCAGCGTCTTTGGGCGTCCGATAGAACGTGCGGCGCTGCAGAACCTCCGGCACTTGCCTGGACATGAGGCAAAGCCTGATTACAGCCATATTGACGCTGCCCTAATTTTAGGCAATCGCGACATACTGGTCGCCAGCTTCCTCCAAATCACCGATTGCGCTTGATTTTCTCCGGTGACGCCAGTGAAATGGCCTCACAGGGGAGTATACGATTGGCAGCGTTCGACGAAATGCTTCCGGAAGTCTCCGGATTGAGAAGTCCGTATTCGGCTTACGATCGCTGGCTGAAGGAGCAGGATCCGGCCAGGCTTAGCGAAAAGATGCAGGATGCCGAACGCGTCTTTCGCAAGACCGGCATCACCTTTGCCGTCTATGGCGAGCAGGAAGCCTCCGAACGGCTTATTCCCTTCGATATCGTTCCGCGCATCATTTCCGGCAATGAATGGCGCAGGCTGACGCAAGGCATAGAACAGCGCGTCCAGGCATTGAACGCCTTTCTCGACGACATCTATCACCGCCAGGAGATCTTGCGCGCCGGGCGCGTCCCCAAGGAGCTGATCGCCCGGAATGAGGCGTTCCTGCCGGAGATGATCGGGATGCGGCCGCCGGCCGGCGTCTATACCCATATCATCGGCGTCGACATCGTGCGCATCAGCGAGAACGAATTCTATGTGCTGGAGGACAATGCGCGCACGCCGTCCGGCGTCTCCTACATGCTGGAGAACCGCGAGACAATGATGCAGCTCTTTCCCGAGCTGTTCCAGCAGATCAAGGTGCGGCCGGTGGAAAACTATCCGCAGCTCCTGCGCCAGTCGCTGGCCGCGGTGCGGCCGCAAAGCACCAAGGGTGCGCCGACCATTGCCGTGCTGACGCCGGGAAGCTTCAACTCCGCCTATTTCGAACACGCCTTCCTTGCCGACCAGATGGGCGTGCAGCTTGTCGAGGGGCAGGATCTGCGCGTCGTCGATGGTCATGTCGCGATGCGCACGACCGAAGGCTACAAGCAGATCGACGTGCTTTATCGAAGGGTGGACGATTCTTTCCTCGATCCGCTGACTTTCCGTCCGGACTCGGCACTGGGCGTGCCGGGCATCATGGACGTCTACCGCGCCGGCAACATCACCATCGCCAATGCGCCGGGAACCGGCATCGCCGACGACAAGGCGATCTATTCCTACATGCCCGAGATCGTCGAATTCTACACCGGCCGCAAGGCGATCCTCGGCAACATCCCGACCTGGCGCTGCTCGGAGCCTGACAGCCTGAAATACGTGCTCGAACATATCCACGAGCTGGTGGTGAAGGAGGTGCACGGCTCCGGCGGCTACGGCATGCTGGTCGGGCCGGCGGCGACCAAGAAGGAATGCCAGGATTTCTCCAAGAGACTCGCGGCAAAGCCGTCGAACTACATCGCCCAGCCGACACTGGCGCTGTCGACCTGTCCGATCCTCACGGACAAGGGGCTGGCGCCGCGCCATGTCGATCTCAGGCCCTATGTGCTGGTTTCCGACCGCATCCAGATCGTGCCCGGCGGGCTGACGCGCGTGGCGCTGAAGGAAGGCTCGCTGGTGGTCAATTCCTCGCAGGGCGGCGGAACGAAGGATACGTGGGTGCTGGATGATTAGAATAGTGAATAGTGAGGGATGGCTCGATGATTTTGGTTGAAGACGTAAGTATGACGTGCCGGCCAACGCCAGGCTGGCTCATTTTCGCCATTCACTATTTACCATTCACTATTCACTAGCCCGAAGGGGCCCCACATGCTTCTCGGCCGCACCGCCAACGGGCTCTACTGGATGAACCGCTACATCGAGCGGGCGGAAAACATGGCGCGGCTGGTCGATGCCGGGCTGCGCATGGCGCTGACCCGCACCCAGAACGCCTCGGAGGAATGGAATTCGGTGCTGCTCAGCGCCGGTTCGGACGCCGCCTTCACGCAGAAATATCAGGACTATACCGCCGCCAACGTCGCCGATTTCCTGCTGCGCGATACATCGAACCCGTCAAGCACGATGGCGTCGATCGAGACGGCTCGCAACAACGCCCGCATGGTGCGCACCGCGCTGACGCGCGAAACCTGGGAAAGCATCAACGAAGCCTGGATGGCGCTGAAGCGGATGCTGGCCAGGCCGATCGACGAACGCGACCTGCCCAGCGTGCTCGACGCGATCAAGCGCGAAACGGCGCTGATCCGCGGCTCGTTCTACGGCACGATGCTGCGCAACGAGATCTTCGATTTCTCGCAGCTCGGCACCTATGTCGAACGCGCAGACAACACCGCACGCATCCTGGATGTGAAATACTACGTGCTGTTGCCGTCGATCTCGTGGGTCGGTTCGACGCTCGACAATTATCAGTGGGAATCGATCCTGCGTTCGGTGTCGGCGCACCGCTCCTATCGCTGGGTCTACGAGGCCGACTACAAGCCGAGCAACATCGCCGATTATCTGATCCTCAATGTCCGAATGCCGCGCTCGCTGACCTTCTGCTATCGTTTCCTGACGGAGCATCTCAGATTCCTGGGCGACGATTACGGTGAGCGCCATGCCTGTCATGTAACGGCCGGCAGGACCCAGGCCATGCTGACGGCCGGGTCGATCAAGGACATATTCGACGCCGGCCTGCATGAATTCCTGGCCAATTTCATTCGCGACAACACCAGGCTCGGCGACGAGATCGCGCAGGACTACAGGTTTTATTGAGCATGATCCCGGAAAGTGGAAGCCGGTTTCCGGAAAAGATCATGCCCAGAGGACGAGAGCGATGCGGCTGAAGATCACCCACCGGACCGAATACCGCTACGATGCGCCGGTGCACTATCTGTTGCAGCGGCTGCGGCTGCTTCCGGTCAGCGGATCGACGCAGACCGTTTTGTCCTGGGCGCTGACGATCGAAGGTGCGCGCGAGGAGGTGCGCTTCACCGATCATTTCGGCAATGACACGCGGCTGTTGAGCGTCGAAGGCGAGCGCGATTTCATCACCGTCCAGGCATCAGGCGAGGTGGTGACACGCGATACCGCTGGCATCTCCGGGCCACATCAGGGATTCGCGCCGCTCTGGCTGTTTGGCCATGAAACGCCGTTGACCACGATCGGCAGCGGCATTCGCGAACTCGCGGCCTCGGTTAGCAAGGGGACCGATATCGAAAGACTGCACCGGCTGATGGCCGTGATCGGCGAGCGCGTCGCCTATACGCCGGGCACCACCAACGCGGCGACGCCGGCCGAGGATGCGCTGGCGCTCAAGACCGGCGTTTGCCAGGACCACAGCCACATCTTTGTCGCCGCCGCGCGTGCCATGGGGTTTCCGGCCCGCTACGTCAGCGGTTACCTGATGATGGACGCGTCGGTCGAGCAGGCGGCAAGCCATGCCTGGGCCGAAGCGCATGTCGCGGGCCTCGGCTGGGTCGCATTCGACGTCGCCAACGGCATTTCGCCCGACGAGCGCTATGTAAGGGTGGCGACCGGTCGCGACTACCGCGACGCCACGCCCGTATCAGGGATTCGACTGGGACAAGCGGAAGAACAGCTTGCGGTCACCGTCACGGTGGAGCAGTAATCCCCAGCAGGATTGCTGGCAAAGAGATTCGATGACCTATTGCGTCGGCCTGAAGATCGATCGCGGGCTCGTGTTCATGTCGGACACGCGCACCAATGCCGGCATGGATTCGATCTCGACCTTCAAGAAGATGCATGTCTGGGAGGAACCGGGCGAGCGCGTTATCGTGCTGATGTCGGCCGGTAATCTGGCGACGACGCAGGCCGTCGTCAGCCTGCTCGACGAGCGCACCAAGGCAATTGGCGATCGCCACGCGACACTGCTCGAGACGCCCTCCATGTACCAGACGGTGCGGATGGTCGGCGACACCGTCAAGGAAGTCATCGCCAGTTCGTCGCCGACCGGCGACAAGGCGGATTCCTATTTCAATGCCTCCTTCATCCTCGGCGGCCAGATCAAGGGCAGCGCGCCGCGGCTGTTCATGATCTATCCGGAAGGCAATTTCATTGAGTCGACCGACGACACGCCATTCTTCCAGATCGGCGAGACCAAATACGGCAAGCCGATCATCATCCGTGCCTATGAAAAGACGATGAGTTTCGCCGAGACGGTGAAGCTGTTGCTGGTGTCGTTCGATTCGACGCTGAAGTCGAACCTGTCGGTCGGCCTGCCGCTCGACCTGCTGTTCTACGAAAAGGACGCCTTCAAGGTCAGCCTGAAGAAGCGGATAGCCCAGGACGATCAATACTACCGCACAATCTCGGACGGCTGGTCGAGCGCGTTGAAGGCTGCTTTTGCGAGCCTGCCGGATTTTCCCGAATGAAAGCCTCCGTTTTTCGTGCTCTTTGATCGCTGGGCTCGATGCTACGGAGAAGAAGATGAATAGTAACGAATTCCGGGAATGGTCGTTGTACGCGGCCGAATGGGGTGCCGACTACAGGGGCACAATTCGCGAAAGGCCGGTGCGGCCGCTCGTCGAGCCCGGCGAAATCTTCAAAAGCATCGAGGCCTCGCCGCCGGAAGATGGCGAAACGATGCAGGCGATCTTCGCCGATTTCGAGCAAAAGATCCTGCCGGGCATGACGCATTGGCAGCACCCGCGCTTCTTCGCCTATTTCCCGGCCAACGCCGCACCGGTCTCGGTGGTGGCCGAATACCTCGTCTCGGCGATGGCCGCGCAATGCATGCTTTGGCAGACCTCGCCGGCAGCGACCGAACTCGAGACGCGCGTCGTCGACTGGATGCGGCAGGCGCTTGGCCTGCCGGAGGGGTTTTCCGGCGTCATGCAGGATTCGGCCTCGTCGGCGACGCTTGCGGCCGTGCTGACCATGCGCGAGCGCGCGCTCAACTGGCAGGGCAACAGGAAAGGCCTGCAAGGCCAGCCGGTATTGCGCGTCTATTCTTCCGACCAGGTCCATACCTCCATCGACCGGGCGATCTGGGTGTCGGGTATCGGCGAGGACAATCTCGTGCGCATTCCCGCTGTCGGCCGCTTCCACGCCATGGATGTCACAGCCCTCGAAGCCGCGATCGCCGCCGACCGGGAAGCCGGCATGCTGCCGGCCGGCATCATCGCTTGTGTTGGCGGTACCAGCATCGGCGGCACGGATGATATCGCGGGCGTCGCCGCTGTGGCGAAACGGTACGGGCTCTATCTGCATGTCGATGCCGCCTGGGCCGGGTCGGCGATGATATGCCCGGAGTACCGGCATTTCTGGGGAGGCGTAGAGCAAGCGGATTCCATCGTCTTCAACCCGCACAAATGGCTGGGCGCGCAGTTCGACTGCTCGATGCAGTTCATCCGCCGGCCGGAAGACCTGGTGCGGACACTCGCTATCAAGCCGGATTACCTGAAGACGCATGGGCGCGACGGCATCATCAACTATTCCGAATGGTCGGTGCCGCTCGGGCGGCGCTTTCGCGCGCTGAAATTGTGGTTTCTGCTGCGCGCCTACGGGCTGGAAAATCTGCGAGCCATGATCCGCAACCATGTCGCCTGGAGCGAGGGCCTTGCCGCGCGGTTGGCCAGGGAGCCGGATTTCGAGATCGTCACGGAACCGATGCTGTCGCTGTTTTCGTTCCGGCATCTGGCTGCGGCCGGCATCGATTCGGGCGAGCACAATCAGCGGCTGGTCAATGCGATCAACGACGATGGCCGCATCTATCTGACACAGACACGGGTGGACGGGCAAGTCGCGATCCGCTTTCAGGTCGGCCAGTTCGAGACGACGGAGGCGGATGTCGACACCGCTTTCGGGGTCGTCACCGAGATCGCCCGCGGCCTGGCTTGAATTGGGCCGGCAAGGGTGCGTTGAGGTTTGCCTTTGCGATCAGGTGATTTTCATTAGCCGGCTTACGCCTTTTCATCACTTTCGTTTTCCGATATAGACAAGAAAAACGAAAACGGGAGTTTCCATGATGTACCTGTCGCCGCGTCATTCCGAAATCATCCAGATCGCCAAGGATCATGGCCGCGTGCTGGTCGACGATCTGGCAACGCATTTCAACGTGACGCCGCAGACCATCCGCAAGGATCTCAACGATCTGTGCGACCAGCGGCTGCTCTCCCGCATCCATGGCGGGGCGCTGTTTCCGTCCGGTATCGAGAACATGGAGTATGAGGCCCGGCGCAAGATCGCCGCCGAGGAGAAGGAGGCGATCGGCCGCGCAGCAGCCAGGCTGATCCCCGACAATGCCTCGCTGTTCATCAATATCGGCACCACGACGGAGTCGGTCAGCAAGGCGCTTCTTGATCATGCAGGATTGATGGTCATCACCAATAATATCAATGTTGCCAATAGGATGCGCATATATCCTTCCATTGAAGTCGTTATCGCAGGCGGTGTCGTGCGCGGCTCCGACGGGGGCGTGGTCGGCGAGGCGGCGGTCGACTTCATCAGGCAGTTCAAGGTCGATTACGCCGTGATCGGCGCCTCGGCGATCGATCATGATGGCGCGTTGCTCGATTTCGATTTTCGCGAAGTGAAGGTAGCGCAGGCGATCATTGCCAATGCCCGGCATGTCATTCTCGTTTCCGACCAGACCAAGTTCGAGAGGACGGCGCCGGTTCGCATCGGCCATCTGTCGCAAGTCAACACCTTCATCACAGACCGCTGCGGCATCCCGTCGGTGCGCAAGATCTGCCAGGAGGCAGAGGTTCAACTGATTGAGACGTCGCTCTCCTAGAGGGTGCCGTTGCGGCAACATTCGCCGTTTATATTTCGTTTGACATTCGTTCTGATTTCGAAATAATCCCGCTACGGTTTCGAAAAAACCAGAAAATGCTGCAATGCGAAATCGCGGGAGAAGTTTGTGGGTGCATCATCCCCGATCCATGACATCTTCGTCATCGGTGGCGGAATCAACGGTTGCGGCATCGCCCGCGATGCGGTTGGGCGCGGCTTCTCGGTTTTCCTTGCGGAAATGAACGATCTGGCCAGCGGAACCTCCTCCGGCTCGACCAAATTGATCCATGGCGGCTTGCGCTATCTCGAGTTCTACGAGTTTCGCCTGGTGCGCGAGGCGCTGATGGAGCGCGAGGTCCTCTGGAAGAACGCGCCGCACATCATCTGGCCGATGCGCTTTGTGCTGCCTTACGCCAAGGGCTTGCGCCCGGCCTGGCTGATCAGGCTCGGCCTTTTCCTGTATGACCACATTGGCGGGCGCAAATTGCTGCCGGCGACCAAGACGCTGGACATGGCAAGGGACCCGGCCGGCAAACCGTTGAAGCCGTTGTTTCGAAAGGCCTTCGAATATTCCGATGGCTGGGTCAACGATGCTCGGCTGGTGGCGTTGAACGCTCGCGACGCCGCCGATCGCGGCGCAACGATCCGAACCCGCACGAAGGTCATCGGCGCACGCCGTGAGGGCGAGCTTTGGAAGGTCAGGCTGGAGGACGTGCAGACCGGCGACACCGAGGAGGTCAAGGCCAGGCTTTTGGTCAACGCCGCCGGTCCGTGGGTCGATCAGGTTCTGTCCAGCACGGTCGGCTTGAACGACGTGCACAATGTCCGGCTAGTACAGGGCAGCCATATCGTCATCGGCAAGAAGTTCGACGACCCGCGCGCTTATTTCTTCCAGAACAAGGATGGCCGCATCATCTTTGCCATCCCCTACGAGGAAGAGTTCACGCTGATCGGCACCACCGACCAGGACTATCCGGGCGATCCCCAGGACGTGAAGATCAGTGACGCCGAGATCGACTACCTATGCGCGGCAGCGAGCGAATATTTCGCGCAGCCGGTCAAGCGTTCGGACATCGTCTGGACTTATTCGGCCGTGCGCCCGCTCTACGATGACGGCGCTTCGAAGGCGCAGGAAGCGACCCGCGATTATGTGCTGAAGACCGACGGCGGGGAGGGCACGGCACCAATCGTCAACGCCTTTGGCGGCAAGATCACCACCTACCGCCGGCTGGCTGAATCGATGCTTGAAAAGATCGAAGGTTTTCTCGGCAAGCGCGGCAAGCCATGGACAGCGAACGCGCCGCTTCCGGGCGGCGATTTCCCGGCGAACGGCTTCGACGCGGAAGTGGCAAAACTGAAAACGGCCTATCCGTTCCTCGATGCGCGTCTGGCGCGCCGACTGACCCGGCTTTACGGGACGCGCGCAAGGATGCTGCTGGGCCTTGCCAGATCGAATGCCGACCTTGGCCGCAACTTTGGCGCCGATCTCTATGAGGTTGAGGTGCGCTACCTCGTTCAGAATGAATGGGCCACGACGGCCGAAGATGTATTGTGGCGCCGGACCAAGCGAGGCCTGCATCTCGGCCGTGAGCAGGCGGCAGCACTCGACGAATTCATGCGCGGGATAAGCCGGCGCCATGTCGCGGCTGCCGAATAGTGGGGTCCGACTGATGCAGAGAGCCTGGGAGGAGGCATCATGCTGGAATTGAGAAACGTGACGAAGACGGTCGGCGCGGCGGAGCATATACGCGACGTGTCGCTGACGCTTCAGCACGGCTCGCTCAACGTCCTTCTCGGGCCGACGCTTGCCGGGAAGACCAGCCTGATGCGGCTGATGGCCGGCCTCGACGTGCCGACATCCGGCTCGGTCTGGTTCGATGGCAAGGATGTCACCGGCGTGCCGGTGCAGAAGCGCAACGTCGCCATGGTCTATCAGCAGTTCATCAACTACCCGGCGATGACCGTTTACGAGAACATCGCCTCGCCGCTCAGGGTGGCCGGCACCGAGCGGGCAAAGATCGATAAGGAGGTGCGCAATGCCGCCGCACTTCTCAAGCTGACGCCCTATCTCGACCGCACGCCGCTCAGCCTTTCCGGCGGCCAGCAGCAGCGGACGGCGCTGGCGCGCGCCATCGTCAAGAACGCCGGCCTCGTGCTGCTCGACGAGCCGCTCGCCAACCTCGACTACAAGCTGCGCGAGGAACTGCGGGCGGAACTGCCCAGGATATTCGCGGCGACCGGTACCATCTTCGTCTACGCCACGACGGAGCCGCACGAAGCCTTGCTGCTTGGCGGCAATACGGCGACGCTTTCCGAAGGCTGCATCACTCAGTTCGGGCCGACGATCGACGTCTTTCGCAGGCCGAACGACCTCGTCACGGCCAAGACATTCGCAGATCCGCCGCTCAACACGATTGTGCTGAAGAAGAGCGGTTCAAGCTTCCTTCTTGATGGTGGGGTGAGCCTCCCGGTGCCGGCTGAGCTCGCCGGTATTGCCGATACGAGTTACACGATCGGCTTCCAGCCCCACCATCTCTCTTTTGCCCGGCCGAGCCCGTCGGCGGTTCCGGTGAGAGCCAAGGTGTCGGTCACCGAAATCACTGGTTCTGAGAGCTTTGTGCATCTCGACTTCGCCGATGTCCGCTGGGTGATGCTGGAGCACGGCATCCTGGCGTTCGAGCCGGACCAGACCATCGAGGTGTTCATCGATCCGCGGCACATCATGGTGTTCGACGCGAACGGCCGTTCGGCCGCGCCGCCACAGACGCTGGCGGCTTAAGGGAGGAGGGCACATGGCGCGCATCGATTGCAACCACATCCGCCACGCCTACGGTCCACATCCGAAGTCGGATAAGGACTATGCGCTGAAGGAGGTGCATCACGCCTTCGAGGACGGCGGCGCCTATGCGCTGTTGGGGCCGTCGGGCTGCGGCAAGACCACGCTGCTCAACATCATTTCCGGCCTGTTGTACCCGTCGCATGGCGAGCTTCTGTTCGACGGCAAGGACGTGACCAATTTGTCGACGCAGGAACGCAACATCGCGCAGGTATTCCAGTTCCCGGTCATCTACGACACCATGACCGTCTACGACAATCTGGCCTTCCCGCTGCGCAACCGCGGCGTTGCGGAACCCGACGTCGACCGCAAGGTGCGCGAAACGCTGGAAATGACCGGGTTGGCCGATATGGCCAAGAAAAAGGCGAGGGGACTGACCGCCGACCAGAAGCAGAAGATCTCGCTCGGACGCGGGCTGGTGCGCTCCGATGTCAACGCGATCCTGTTCGACGAGCCGCTGACCGTCATCGACCCGCATATGAAGTGGGTGCTGCGCTCGCAGCTGAAGCAGTTGCACAGGCGTTTCGGTTTCACCATGGTCTATGTCACGCACGACCAGACCGAGGCGCTCACCTTCGCCGAAAACGTCGTCGTCATGTATGAGGGCGAGATCGTGCAGATCGGCTCCCCCGCCGAACTGTTCGAGCGACCCAAGCATACGTTCGTCGGCTATTTCATCGGCTCGCCAGGCATGAACGTCATGCCGGTCGCGGTCGAAGGCAGGAGCGCGCGGCTCGGCAGCCAGACGATCGAATTGCCGGGCGTGCCCAAGGCTGGAACCGCAGGCGCGATCGAACTCGGCATCCGCCCCGAATATGTCAGGCTTGGCGCTAGCGGCATGCCGGTTTCCATCCGAAAGGTCGAGGATATCGGCCGTCACAAGGTGGTGCGCGCCAGTTTCGAAGGCCGCGACATCGCGGTGATCGTTGGCGAGGACGAAGACATTCCCGCCGATCCGAAGATCGCTTTCGACCCGGCCGGCATCAACCTCTACGCCGATTCCTGGCGCGTCGAGATGGGAGGCTGAGCATGGACAGAACCTGGAACAACAAGGCCTGGTTCATGGTGCTGCCGGTGCTCCTGCTGGTAGCGTTCTCGGCGGTGATCCCGCTGATGACGGTCGTGAACTACTCGGTGCAGGACACGTTCGGCAACAACGTCTTCTTCTGGGCGGGCTCGGAATGGTTCGAGGAGATCCTGCATTCCGACCGTTTTTGGGAAGCAATGGGACGCAACCTGGTGTTCTCGGCCATCATCCTCATCATCGAGGTTCCGCTCGGCATCTTCATTGCGCTCAACATGCCGAAGAGGGGCTGGGGCGTTCCGGTCTGCCTGGTGCTGATGGCGCTGCCGCTGCTCATCCCGTGGAACGTCGTTGGTACGATCTGGCAGGTGTTCGGCCGCGTCGACATCGGCCTGCTCGGATATTCGCTGCGGTCACTCGGCTTCAACTACAACTATGTCAACGACCCGTTCGACGCCTGGGTCACCGTCATCATCATGGACGTCTGGCACTGGACGAGCCTCGTCGTCCTGCTCTGCTACGCAGGATTGGTCTCGATCCCCGACGCCTATTACCAGGCGGCCAAGATCGATGGGGCGTCGCGCTGGGCGATCTTCCGCTACATCCAGTTGCCGAAGATGAACCGCGTGCTGCTGATCGCGGTTCTGCTGCGCTTCATGGACAGTTTCATGATCTACACCGAGCCGTTCGTCGTCACTGGCGGCGGGCCCGGCAACACCACCACTTTCCTGTCGATCGATCTGGTGAAGCTGGCCATAGGGGAGTTCAACCTTGGTGAGGCGGCGGCCATGTCGATCGTCTATTTCCTGATCATCATGCTCCTGTCCTGGGTGTTCTACACCGTCATGACAGCCTACGACGCGGAGAAGTGAGATGGCCCGTCTCGAGGAAACCACGGCCGACGGACGAACGCTGATGCGGCAAACTCCCGCTAGCGCGGAAGCGCAGACCGCGAACGCCACGCTGGCCCGCAAAATGCGGCGGCGGGGCGAGGAGTCGCGGTTCTGGTGGCTGGTGCCGACGATCTACATCATCTTCCTGATGCTGCCGATCTACTGGCTGGTCAATATGAGCTTCAAGACCAATCAGGAGATCCTGGGCGCCTTCTCGCTGTGGCCGAGAAACCCGACGATCGCCAACTACATGGTGATCTTCACCGACCCGTCCTGGTACAAAGGTTACATCAACTCGATCATCTATGTGGTTATGAACACGGTGATTTCCGTCACCGTTGCGCTTCCGGCAGCCTATGCCTTCTCGCGCTACCGCTTTCTCGGCGACAAGCACCTGTTCTTCTGGCTCTTGACCAACCGCATGGCGCCGCCGGCGGTGTTCGCGCTGCCGTTCTTCCAGCTCTATTCGGCATTCGGGCTGATCGACACGCACATCGCCGTGGCGCTGGCGCATTGCCTGTTCAACGTCCCGCTGGCGGTCTGGATACTCGAAGGCTTCATGTCGGGCGTGCCGAAGGAAATCGACGAGACCGCCTATATCGACGGCTATTCCTTCCCGCGCTTCTTCCTGAGGATATTCATGCCGCTGATCGCAAGCGGCGTTGGCGTGGCCTGCTTCTTCTGCTTCATGTTCTCGTGGGTGGAGCTGCTGATCGCGCGGACGTTGACCACGACCGCCGCCAAGCCGATCGCCGCGATCATGACGCGCACGGTCTCGGCCTCGGGCCTCGACTGGGGCGTGCTGGCCGCGGCCGGCGTGCTCACCATCCTTCCGGGCGCGCTCGTGATCTGGTTCGTACGCAACTATATCGCCAAGGGCTTCGCCCTGGGGAGGGTGTGATGGAACGAACGCAAGAGTTCATGCACAACACTATCGCCAAGGGCTTTGCCCTGGGGAGGGTGTGACCATGAACCTCACCTGGATGGCATGGACGCTGCCGACGGCACTCTTTTTCATCACGATCCTGATGCTGCTCTGCGGCATGGCGGTCTGGGAGTACGTCTCGCCAGGCGGCAATCCCCGGGTTGGCGTGCTGCGCTTCGAGACGACGCGCGGCGACCGTCTCTTCCTATCGCTGCTTGGCAGCGCCTTTATCCATCTCGCTTGGCTGGGTCTTGTCGGACCCAACCTGTGGTGGGCACTCGCTCTCTCCGTGGTCTACGCCATCGGCGTGTTCCGCTACGTATAGAGGGGGGAACCGTTGGAGCGGCCGCGTGCCGGCGATTGCTCCGATCGAACTTAAAACTGAACCGTGGAGGAAACACATGAGACAGCAATTTTTGACATCAACGACAGCGCTTGTCCTGTTGCTCGGGGCAGGCAACGCCTATGCCGGAATGGACGAAGCTAAAGCTTTTCTGGACAGCGAGATCGGCGACATGTCGACGCTCGATCGGGCTGCCCAGGAAGCCGAGATGCAATGGTTTATCGATGCCGCAAAGCCGTTTGCGGGCATGGACATCAAGGTCGTCTCGGAAACCATAACGACGCACGAGTATGAGTCGAAGACGCTGGCCAAGGCGTTCGCCGACATAACGGGCATCAAGATCACCCATGACCTGATCGGCGAAGGCGATGTCGTCGAAAAGCTGCAGACGCAGATGCAGTCGGGCGAAAACATCTACGACGCCTATGTCAACGACTCCGATCTGATCGGCACCCATTGGCGCTACCAGCAGGCGCGCAGCCTGACCGACTGGATGGCGAACGAGGGCAAGGACGTCACCAACCCGAACCTCGACCTCGCCGACTTCATCGGCACCAAGTTCACGACGGCTCCGGACGGCGATCTCTACCAACTGCCCGACCAGCAGTTCGCGAACCTCTACTGGTTCCGCTACGACTGGTTCAACGACGAGAAGAACAAGGCGGACTTCAAGGCGAAGTACGGCTACGACCTCGGCGTGCCGGTCAACTGGTCAGCCTATGAGGATATCGCCGAATTCTTCACCGGCCGCGAGATCGACGGCAAGAAGGTCTACGGCCATATGGACTACGGCAAGAAGGACCCGTCGCTCGGCTGGCGCTTCACCGATGCCTGGCTTTCGATGGCCGGCAATGGCGACAAGGGGCTGCCAAACGGTCTTCCGGTCGACGAATGGGGCATCAAGGTCGACGAGAAGTCGCGGCCCGTCGGCTCGTGCGTGGCTCGGGGCGGCGACACCAATGGTCCGGCGGCGGTCTACTCCATCCAGAAATATCTCGACTGGATGAAGGCTTATGCTCCGGCAGCGGCCCAGGGCATGACCTTCTCGGAGTCCGGGCCGGTTCCGGCGCAGGGCGAAATTGCCCAGCAGATGTTCATGTACACGGCCTTCACCGCCGACATGGTGAAGGACGGCCTTCCCGTCGTGAACGAGGACGGTACGCCGAAATGGCGCTTCGCTCCGTCGCCGCATGGCGTCTACTGGAAGGACGGCATGAAACTCGGCTACCAGGACGTGGGTTCGTGGACGCTCCTCAAGTCGACGCCTGACGACCGCGCCAAGGCAGCCTGGCTCTACGCGCAGTTCGTCACCTCGAAGACAGTCGACGTGAAGAAAAGCCACGTCGGCCTGACGTTGATCCGCGAGAGCACGATCCAGCACAAGAGCTTCACGGACCGCGCGCCGAAGCTCGGCGGCCTGATCGAGTTCTATCGCTCGCCGGCCCGCGTGCAGTGGTCGCCGACGGGCACCAACGTTCCTGATTATCCGAAGCTGGCACAACTCTGGTGGCAGGCGATCGGCGATGCCTCGTCGGGTGCCAAAACCCCTCAGGAAGCGATGGACTCGCTCTGCGCCGAGCAGGAAAAGGTGCTTGAGCGCCTCGAGAGGGCCGGCGTGCAGGGCGACATCGGCCCCAAGATGGCCGAGGAAAAGACCCTCGAAGAGTGGAACGCCGACGCCGTCGCCAAGGGCAACCTCGCGCCGCAGTTGAAGATCGAGCCGGAGAAGGACAAGGCACAGACCATCAACTACGACGAGCTGGTCAAGAGCTGGAGCAATTAAGCATCGGTCCGGGCGTCCGCGCCCGCATCACATCAATCGGGGGAGGCGGCATCTTGCCGTCTCCCCTGTTTGCGCCGAGGGAGTAGGCCAAGGGAGTGGGAATGAGCAGCTTTATCCTAGCAATCGACCAGGGGACGACATCGAGCCGGGCGCTCCTGTTCGACCGTGAGATGAAGGTCGTGGGCAGCGGGCAGAAGGAATTCACCCAGCATTATCCGGCCTCCGGCTGGGTCGAGCATGATCCGGAAGAAATCTGGTCGAGCGTCGTGGCGACGGTGAAGGCCGCGCTGAAGGCGGCGGGCCGTCACGCATCGGATGTCGCGGCGATCGGCATCACCAACCAGCGCGAGACCGTCGTCATCTGGGACAAAGCGACCGGCAAGCCGATCCACAACGCGATTGTCTGGCAGGACCGGCGCACCGTGCCGCTGTGCCAGAAATTGAAGAAGCAGGGGCTGGAGAAGAAGTTCACCAGAAAGACCGGGCTGCTGCTCGATCCGTATTTCTCCGGCACCAAGATTGCCTGGATGCTGGACAAGGTGAAGGGCGCCAGAAAGCGCGCGGAGAAGGGCGAATTGCTGGCCGGCACCATCGACAGCTTTTTGATCTGGCGGCTGACCGGCGGCAAGGTTCATGCCACCGACGCCACCAACGCCTCGCGCACGCTGGTCTACAACATCGAAAAGAATGCCTGGGACGACGAGCTGCTGGCGATCCTGAACATACCGGCAAGAATGCTGCCGCAGGTGAAGGATTGTGCCGACGACTATGGAATCACGGAGAAAAACCTGTTTGGCTCGGAGATAAGAATCCTTGGCGTGGCCGGCGACCAGCACGCGGCGACCATCGGCCAGGCCTGTTTCGAGCCGGGCATGATGAAGTCCACCTATGGCACCGGCTGCTTTGCGCTGCTCAACACCGGCAGTGATCTGGTGCGTTCGAAGAACCGGCTGTTGACAACCATCGCCTACAGGCTGAACGGCAAGACCACCTATGCGCTGGAAGGGTCGATCTTCATCGCGGGCGCTGCCGTGCAGTGGCTGCGCGACGGCATCAAGGTGATCGGCAAGGCGGAGCAGAGCGGCGTGCTGGCGGCGAGCGCCGACCCGACTCAAGACGTCTATCTGGTGCCGGCTTTCGTCGGGCTTGGCGCGCCGCACTGGGACGCCGAGGCGCGAGGCGCCATCTTCGGGCTGACCCGCAATTCGGGCTCGGCGGAATTTGCGCGCGCAGCACTTGAATCCGTGGCTTTCCAGACGCGCGACCTGCTCGACGCCATGCGCAAGGATTGGAAGGGCGCGTCAGCAAAGACCGTGCTTCGGGTCGATGGCGGCATGGTGGCGTCGGACTGGACCATGCAGCGGCTGGCCGACATCCTCGATGCGCCGGTCGACCGCCCGACGATCCTCGAGACGACCGCGCTCGGCGCTGCATGGCTGGCGGGCTCGAAGGCGGGCGTCTGGCCGAAGGCAAGGGACTTCGCCAAGAGCTGGGCGCTGGAGCGGCGGTTCAAGCCGGATATGAACGCCTCGGTACGTTCCGCCAAGCTGGCGGGTTGGCGCGATGCTGTGCGCAGGACACTGAGCGTGCAATAAGCGGGCAGCGAGAAGACCATGCTGGGGGAAGGGGAATGAATCCAGACTGGTATGCTGCTTGGCGCGAAGAGGCTTTCGAACAGCTGAACGCCAAGAATGCACGCTTGCAGAATGATTTCCGCCTCGGCAGTTGGCCCCGCTATGACTACGACCTGAAGGCTGGAAAGCTTCTGTTCTCAGAGGAGGGGTCGTCAAGGTCGTCACCGAGATCCAGATTGCGGGCAGTACGAGCGCCAAGGCCGGCAATTGGCTGTGGGCCTGGGCAAATTCGAACTTGCCTGGAGAGCTCCTCAGCGACGCAAAGCTGGTTCGATCCTTCGGAGAGGAGAACGGCATTGACGAACTGGCTCAACCTTATGTGACGGACACGGGCAATGACCTGGAAGCGCTCGGTTGGGAACTGGCCGGGGCAATGGTTCGAATTTGCAACGCGCTTGGCGCCTATCGCTCTCCGCGTAGCGAAGGCGGAGGCCTGTATCTGATCTTCAAAAACATCAGTTGGACAAACTGAACCCGATGCCCGCCTTCCCACGCGCACCATGGCGGCGATACTGACTTTCGTCGCCCAGAAGAAAAAGCCCGCGCCGTTGCCGGCGCGGGCTTTTCAACAACCCTTACTCAACTCTGCCCGGGCCTTATCCATACGGCGAATAGCACTGCCGACGCGGGCCGTTGTAAGGCTGATACGTATTGTCATAGGCCCGGTAGGATCTATAGCGGTTGTAGCACCACTCCTCGTGGGAACCGCCTCGATAGACGCGGCGGTTCTGGTTGTTGATGATCGCGCCGGTGATCAGCGCGCCAGTGGCGAAGGCAGCCAGCGGGAACCAGTAATCGCCATGACGGCGATAGCCGCGACGGTAGTGGCGATAGCCACGATGGCCGCGCCAATACATGCCGTCGTTACGCGAGAAATCGCGACGGTAGAAATCGCGACGGGAAAAATCGCGATCGCGGTTGAAACTACGCCTCCACCGCCTGTGGTCGACGGTCTGGACATCCGACGAGACGTTCTGGCCTAGCGGCACGTAGGTGGGCTGGGCGTTGACGGGCACGATCTCCGCAACAGCGAATGACGCTGACAGCGCGGTCGCCAGCAAGCCCGACATGATCCTGTTCATGGTCTTCTCCTTGAAAAGGGTTGTCCCTTGTAGCGACAAAAACGGGCAGGCGGTGCAATTGTTCCGCGAAAAATGGCAACCCGCTGATTTATAATGTTTCTCTTAAATGATCTCCCGCCCGGCCTCGACGAAAAGCCGGCGTTGGGCTTGTCTGTCAAAGGCCGTTCCGCCTTTTGCCTAAGCGGCGTGCGAGGCGCTGCGAGAGCGTGGAAAAGCCCGGCTTGCGCGCCGTCTTTTTCCGGTTGACCGGTCGAGGCACTCTCCCTATGTTCCGCGCAATTTCGAGGGCAGCATTCTGAGCCCGCGGGAGCGCGTAGCTCAGCCGGTAGAGCAACTGACTTTTAATCAGTAGGTCCAGGGTTCGAATCCCTGCGCGCTCACCATTTCATGAGTTGTCCGGCCCGGAGACATAGGTAACAGCTTGTACCTAAGACATGGGTGACAACCTCGTGCCGAACGGGTTGTCGATTGTTTGCAAGGTCCTCTGTTCCAAGTCGATATATCCCAAATCATAGTGCATGAAGGAGACGAGCCAAATGCCGTCGTCGACTTCCTTGATGCCGAGCCTCTTGCCGGCGAGCACATGGGAGATGTTGATCTTCTTCCTCATCATGCAGATACGTCCGCATGTGGTGACGATGATGTCCTTGTCATGGAAGGGGTAGGTCAGGTCCGGCAGCCCGCCGTAGGGTCTTGAGGACGGCGTATAGAGTTCGGCCGGGGTCTTCATGGCGAGCGCCTCGTGCGGCCTTTCGGCATTGAATTCGCTCATGAAGTCATCGAAGGCGGCCTGCTGCTGCAGGGCGTTCATGCCCGGCGGGCGTGTGGCCTCCTTCTTCAGCGTCAGGTGCATGCGCTCGTGGCGGCCGTTCTGTTGCGGGCGGCCGGGCTTGATGCGCTCGATGGCGATTCCCAGCCTGAGCCACCAGACGGAGAGCCTGGACAGGTTGTAGAGGCCGTTGGGACTGGCGAAGGGCACGCCATTGTCGCTTCTGATGGCGACGGGCAGGCCGCGTTCCTTGAAGAGCCGGACGAAAGCCTCGATGACCGGGGCTTCCTTCGTTGATTCAAGAGCTTCGCAGGCAAGCAGGTAGCGCGAGGCCTGGTCGGTGACCGTCAGCGGGTAACAGTATTGGCGGTTGCCGAGTCTGAACTCGCCCTTGAAGTCGGCGCACCACAGATCGTTGGGCCGCACCGCCTGCGAGAGCGTCGTGCCCATGGCCTTGTTCGCCCGGTTCCTCTTGTGGGGCTGGCTCACAAGGCCGTGGCGGTCGAGCACCGCATGGACGGTGCTTTTGGCTGGAATACGCACGTCGCCGGCCAGCCGCCTGACCAGCAGTTCCCTGATCTTGCGCGCGCCCCAGTGCGGCTTGTCGCGCTTGCAATCGACGATCAGACGCTCGATCGGCTCGGGCAGCTGGTTGGCGTAGCGCACAGGCCGGCGCGAACGATCGCACAGCGCCTCTACCCCTTCTCGCCTGTAGCGGTTGAAGATCTTGTAGCCGGTCTTACGCGAAATCCCGAACTCCCGGCACACATCGCTCATGCCTTCCCCATCGAGAAGGCGAGCCACGAAACGAAGACGTTCCTCCATCACCGAACACTCTCTCCACGGCATCAACACCTCCGGCCAAAAGCCAAAAGTGTTACCCATGTGTCCGGTACAAAACGTCACCTATGTCTCGGGTCGGTCAAGTTTCCAAAAACCAGCGAGACATTCCCGCCCGCATGCCGTTCCAGCCGGCCGGCGAGGTCGAGTTCCAAAAGCACCATGAAAACCTGAGCCGGATGCAGGCCGGTGTGGCGGATGATCTCGTCGATCGCCACCGGCGTCGGGCCGAGGGCCTCGACGACGCGGGCGCGGTCGTCCTCGCCGGGCGGCGGCGTCGCCGAAAAGTCGGGCGGTTCCCCGAGCGGCGGCGTCCTTGGTGCCGGGGCGCCGACCAGTGGCGCGATGGCGCTGGAAATGTCCGATGCCTCGGTGACCAGGGTGGCGCCGTCCTTGAGCAAGGCGTTGGTGCCGGCGGCGCGCGGATCGAGCGGCGAACCGGGGACGGCAAAGACCAGCCGGCCCATCTCGCCGGCAAGCCTGGCGCTGATCAGCGAGCCGGAGCGTTGCGCGGCTTCGACCACGACCAGCCCCAGTGCCGCACCGGCGACAAGGCGGTTGCGGCGCGGAAAATCCTGGGCGCGCGGCTGCCAGCCGAACGGCATTTCCGAAATGACGGCGCCGCCGTGCTCGGCAATCTCGTCGCACAGGCCGGCATTCTCGGGCGGGTAGGGCAGGTCGAGGCCGCCGGCCAGCACACCGATCGTGCCGGTGGCAAGGCTGCCCTGATGCGCTGCCGTGTCGATGCCACGCGCCAGGCCGGAGACGATGCCGTAGCCGTCGCGGCCGAGTTCGGCGGCGAGCGTTCGCGCCATCTTGATGCCGGCCAGCGAGGCGTTGCGGGCGCCGACGATGGCGACTGCCGGCAGCCGGAACACTGCGCCTTCGCCCTTGACCGCAAGCAACGGCGGCGGATGGTCCATGCTCTTCATCAGCGACGGATAGTCGGCTTCGCCGATGCCGACGAAGCGGGCGCCGGCTCGCCGGGCTGTCTCCAGTTCCGCCTCGGCCTCGGCGATCGACGGGATGCGGGCGATCTTTCTGGCGCCGCCCGAAATCATCAGCTCGGGCAGCATCTCGAGCGCCGTCTCGGCCGAGCCGAAACGGTTGATCAGGTCGCGAAAGGTGGCGGGGCCGACATTCGGCGTGCGGATCAAACGAAGCCAGCTCAACCGCTGCCGGTCACTGAGGCGCGGCCCGGCGGCGCGCTGGCTCACCCCTTGGCCCCGATCTTGCCCTCGGTGCCGGCCAGCAGCCGCGCGATATTGGCCCGGTGTTTTATTATGACGATCAGGCTCATCAGCGCGAACAGCCCGGCAATCTGGGGCGTGCTGAGGACATAGAGCGCGATCGGCACGACGACTGCCGCCGTCAGCGCCGCCAGCGAGGAGTAGCGGAACAGGAAGGCAACGGCCAGCCAGACGACGGCGAAGACCAGCGCCACCTGCCAGGCCAAGGCAATCAGCACGCCGATATAGGTAGCAACCCCTTTGCCGCCCTTGAAGCCGAGCCAGACCGGAAAGAGATGGCCGAGGAAGGCGCCGAGGCCGGCCCAAGGTCCGAGCTCCGGTGCAAAGCGACCGGCGATCAGTACGGCTGCCGTGCCTTTCAGCGCGTCGAGCAGCAGCGTGGCGGCGGCCAGGCCCTTGTTGCCGGTACGCAGCACGTTGGTGGCGCCGATGTTGCCGGAGCCGATATTGCGGACGTCGCCAAGGCCGGCGGCGCGGGTGATCAAAAGCCCGAACGGGATCGAGCCGAGCAGATAGCCGAACACCAGCGCCAAGATGATGCCGTAAGCCATTGTTCCCCCGGATATGCCCCTAGGCCGAAAACACTGTGCGGCCCGCCACCATCGTTTGCAAGACCTTGCCTTGCAGCCGCGCGCCTTCGAAACATGTGTTTTTCGAACGCGAACGGATGCCGCTTTCGCTGACGATCCATGGCTCGTCGAGATCGACCAGCGCAAGATCGGCTGCGGCACCCGGCTTCAGCGTGCCGCCGGGCAGACCGAACAGCCTTGCCGGTGCGGTGGACAAGGTCTCGACCAGCCTGAGCAGTGTCACATCGCCATTGTGATAGAGCCGCAGTGCCGCGCCCAGCAGCGTTTCCAGCCCGATGGCGCCGGCCGCGGCGTCGGCGAAGGGCAGGCGCTTGGTGTCGACGTCCTGCGGATCGTGCGAGGAGACGATGATATCGATCGTGCCGTCCTTGACCGCCTCGATCACCGCCAGCCGGTCCTCCTCGGCGCGCAGCGGCGGCGTCAGCCTGAAGAAGGTGCGATATTCGCCGACATCGTTCTCGTTGAGCGACAGATTGTGGATCGACACGCCTGATGTGACATTCGCGCCGTCGGCTTTTGCCCGCGTCACGGCATTGGCTGCCATCGCCGTCGAGATCTTGGCCGCGTGGTAGGCGCCGCCGGTCAGCCGCGCCAGCGCCAGGTCGCGCTCCAGCGGGATGGATTCGGCCTCGCGCGGAATGCCGGCAAGGCCGAGCCAGCTTGCATAGAGGCCTTCGTTCATCACGCCTGAAGATGCGAGGTCGGCGTCCTGGGTTTCATGCGCGATCACGCCGCCGAAATCGCGCGCATAGGTCAGCGCGCGGCGCATCACCAGTGCGCTTGATATGGTGTGCCGCCCGTCTGTGAAGGCGACCGCGCCGGCCTCGCGCAGCAGGCCGAATTCGGTCATCTCGCGACCATCGAGACCCTTGGTGATCGCCGCCGCCGGAAATATGTTGACGATGGCCGTGTCCTTGGCGGTGCGCAGCACGAACTCGACCAGCGCGACATTGTCGATCACCGGGTCGGTGTCGGGCATCATGACGATGGAGGTGACGCCGCCGGCAGCCGCCGCCACGCTGGCTGAGGCGATGGTTTCGCGGTGCTCGCCGCCGGGTTCGCCGATGAAGACGCGCGCATCGATCAGGCCGGGGATAACAGCCTTGCCGGCGCCATCGATGATCATGGCGCCTTCCGGAGCGCCCTGGTTCAAGGCCGCCTTGCCGGCAGCGACGATCTTCCTGCCCTCGACGATGACCGCGCCGACCTCGTCGATCCCGCGCGACGGATCGATGATGCGGGCGCGCTCGAAGACCGTCGTGCTCATGCGCCGCGGCCCTCATGGTTGCGACGGGGGTCGAGCAGCGCTTCCATCACCGCCATGCGCACGGCGACACCCATTTCCACCTGTTCCTGGATGACGCTCTGCGGACCGTCGGCGATTTCCGAGGCGATTTCGACACCACGGTTCATCGGGCCGGGATGCATGACAAGCGCGTCATCCTTGGCCGCCTTCAGCTTCTCGGCATCGAGGCCGAAATAGCGGAAATATTCACGCACCGAAGGCACGAAGGCGCCTTCCATCCGCTCGCGCTGCAGCCGCAGCATCATCACCACGTCCGCGTCCTTGAGACCCTCGGCCATCGAGCGGGAGACGATCACGCCCATTTTCTCGATGCCGGCGGGCAGGAGCGTCGACGGCGCCACGACGCGAACCTGGGCGCCAAGCGCGTTGAGCAGCATGATGTTGGAGCGCGCCACGCGCGAATGCAGAATGTCGCCGCAGATCGCCACGATCAGCTTCGACAGCGGACCCTTGGCTCGGCGGATGGTCAGCGCGTCGAGCAGCGCCTGCGTCGGGTGCTCATGGGCGCCGTCGCCGGCATTGATCACCGAGCAGCCGACCTTTTGCGCCAGCAGTGCCGCGGCACCCGCCGATTGGTGGCGGATGATCAGGATGTCGGGGCGCATGGCGTTCAGCGTCATCGCGGTATCGATCAGCGTCTCGCCCTTCTTCACCGAAGAGCTTGCCACCGACATGTTCATGACGTCGGCGCCGAGCCGCTTTCCGGCAAGCTCGAACGACGACTGCGTGCGGGTCGAGGCCTCGTAGAAGAGATTGATCTGGGTGCGGCCGCGCAGCGTCGACGTCTTCTTCTCCGACTGCCGCGAGATGGCGACCGCCTGATCGGCCTTGTCCAGCAAAAGCTCGATATCGGCGGGGGAAAGATCGCGGATGCCCAGAAGATGGCTGTGGGGATACAGTGGCAGGGACGAAGCGTCGGTCATCACAAGGGGCTGCTATAGGGTGGAGGACCTTTGGCTGCAAGCACCAGCTTTGGATTGCCGCCTTTCTCCCCGGTATTTTCGTCGCGCGCGCAGCAACGCTTGGGTTATAAACCGCTGATGGCTTCGGATTCGTGGCCTTGTGATGATAAGGACGATGCGTGACCGACGACGTGACGAACCAGCCGCCGCCGCTGGCAGGCGGCAACGCCTGGCGGGGCGATCCGTTGCTGATCCAGCTTGCCGAGCGTTTTTCCGATCCGGTGCGCAAGGATCTCGATGGGCTGGGCCGTTTCGTGCTGACGCAGGAGGCGCAGGAGCTGGCCCGCCTCGCCAATGTCGAGACGTCGAAGCTCAGGACGCATGACCGGCAGGGCAGGCGCATCGATCTGGTCGAGTTCCATCCCGCCTATCATGCGCTGATGCGCCGCTCGGTGGCGAATGGGCTGCATTCGTCGGTCTGGGAAAACGGCGACGCCGAGATCGGCCGCCGTCATCAAGTGCGCGCCGCCCGTTTCTATCTGACGGCCGAGCTCGAAACCGGGCATCTCTGTCCCATCACCATGACCAGCGCATCGCTGGCGGCGCTGATGGCCAACCCAAAACTGTTTCGCGAATGGGCGCCGCGTGTGACAACACGCAAATACGACCAGAGCCAGAAGCCGCCGGTCGAAAAAACCGGGCTGACGCTCGGCATGGGCATGACCGAGAAGCAGGGCGGCACCGATGTCCGCGCCAACGTCACCAAGGCCGAGCGCGTCGGCAGCGGCTTCTATCGGCTGACCGGCCACAAATGGTTCATGTCGGCGCCGATGTCGGATGCGTTCTTGGTGCTTGGACAAGTGCCGGAGGGGCTTTCGTGCTTTCTCGTTCCCCGCATTCTCGGCGATGGCTCGGGCAACGGCTTCCGCTTTCAGCGGCTGAAGGACAAGCTCGGCAACCGTTCCAACGCCTCGTCCGAAGTGGAGTTCGTCAACGCCATCGGCGAGATGGTCGGCGAGCCGGGGGCGGGCGTGAAGACGATCATGGACATGGTGACGCTGACCCGGCTCGACTGCGCGATCGCCTCGTCGGCGATCATGCGTGCCGGGCTGGCCGAGGCCGTCCACCACACCCGCCATCGCCAGGTGTTCGGAACCAATCTGGTCGAACAGCCGCTGATGCAGCGCGTGCTGGCCGACATGGCGCTCGACGTCGCCGCTGCCACCGCGCTGTCGTTCCGGCTGGCGCGTTCCTTCGACGAGGCGGCCAGTGACCGTGGCGAGGCGGCTTTCGCTCGCGCCATGACGCCGGTCGTCAAATACTGGGTCTGCAAGATCGCGCCGCCGCTGCTCTACGAGGCGATGGAGTGTCTCGGCGGTAACGGCTATGTCGAGGAGGCGCCGCTCGCGCGCTACTATCGCGAAGCTCCGGTCAATGCGATCTGGGAGGGGTCCGGCAACGTCATGGCGCTTGACGTGCTGCGCGTGCTGGGGCGTGCACCCAGCCTGTTCGAGGAGGTGCTGGCCGGCATCGATCGCGACCTCGGCGACGGCGGGCGCGGCACCGTCGGCGTGCTCAAGGCGGCAATGCAGGTCGCGGCAACCGACGAGGGCTCGGCCCGTCTGCTCACCGAGCAACTGGCACTGTCGGCGGCGGCGGCGGAACTGCGCAGGCTGGGGGCAGGGCGGATCGCCGACGCCTTCGTCGAGACGCGCCTCGCCGGCCAGTGGCGCAACACCTACGGCATGCTCGATTCGCGCCATGACGCGCGCATGATCATCGACACGCTCTATCCGCCGACTAACTGAGCTGCCGACAGCAGTGCAGCCGGGACGGTCGCGAAGGACAAAAGCGTCTGCAGCGTCGTTACCGTGGCATAAAGCTCGGCGTCGCCGCCCATCTGCTTGGCCAGCACATAGCCGTTCATGGCGGTCGGCACGGCGCCGCACAGGACGAGAAACAACAATTCCTCGCCAGTGATGCCAAGCGAGAGGGAAACGGCCAACAGCAGCGCCGGAAAAATCACCAGTTTGACCGCGACCGGGACGAGGATGGCCGTCTTGGGCTTGACCAGGCTGTCGAGCCTCAGGCCCGCACCTATGCCGACGAGACCAAGCCCGAGCGCGGCCTGGCCGATCAACTGAAGCGTCTTGTTGACCGGCGCAAAAAGTTCGAAGGGCAGCGCGCGAAGCAGAAGACCGCCGGCAGCCGCGATCACCATTGGATTGGTCGCCATGCGGCGGATCAGCGTCAGCCAGTTGGCCGTCCTGTCGGCAAAGCGTGTGACCACGAAAACCGTCACAAGATTGATTGGCAGGATGATGATCGCCATCGCCAGAGCGACGACAGCCATGCCGGCGGGCGGAAACAGTTTTTGGGCAATGGCCAGCGCCATGAAACCGTTCCAGCGGATCGACGTTTGGAAAATCGACGAGAATTCCGCTGCACCGGCAAGACCGGCCTTGCGCAGAAACGGCCACAGCGACAGCACGAATATGAACATCAGCGGCAAGGTGATTGCCAGTGCCAGCATCATGCTATCCAGCCGCAGGCCGGCGAAATCGGCGTTTACGATCGTCACGAAGATCAGTGTCGGATAAAAGAACCAATAGCCCAGCTGGTTGATGCCGTCCCAGCCGGCCAGATCGACCACGTTGACGCGCCGAAGAATGTTCCCGCACAGGATAAGCAGGAAGATCGGTAGAATGCTTTCGAACGTGGCTTGCATGGAGGCGTCTCGGAGGGAGACCGTGCCATAGCAGGCATTGCCGGCGTGTAAAGCGCCACGACCGGCGCTACCGTGTGCCTGTGGATGGCCGTTAACCTTAACAAATGGTTTCCGTTGCGGCGGCGGGCCGCAAAGCCCACTGTCCTGTCTACCGAAGCAGGAACGCCATGCGGTACATACTGAGCTCCTTTCTGGCCTTGCACTGGGCGGTCGTTTTCGCCCTGCTGGCGTTCATCTGCATCGATGGAAATCGTGGCGTTGCGGCAGCGCTTGGCGTGCTCGGCGTCGCCGTGCAGAACACCCGCTTCGTCGACCTCGAAAACGCGATCGTCGTGGCGCCGCTTGCCGTAGCGCTGCTTGTCGTCGCGGTGCTGTTCTGCTGGGCCTTAATCGAAACGCTGACCAGCGACCCGGCAAATCCGGATGACAGCGTCACACGGATCGCCTTCATCTGCGCCTCCGGCGTGCTGTCGCTAATCGTTGTCGGCGGCGCCGCGCAAGGCGTCAACGGGCTGTTCATGGCTGTCGCGGTGCAACTGGCGGCACTGCTGGCTTCCTATGTCGCGATGCTCGCGGAGCGGCGGCCGGCCTTTGCCGCAGCGGTTCCGGACATGGGCGAAACCCGTGCCGCCGCGCATGTGATGGCGAAGGCGGCGGCGCACAACTCGTCGCTCTCGCGCATTTCCGGCCGGCCGGACACAAACTTGAGGGATGGCCGCTGATGCGCATCTTGCTCGCGCTGTGGGCGGCTCCGCTCGCTCTATTCTGGGGCTGGTTCTTTCTGTCGCTCAACAACATCAATTTCGGCTATGTCATGCTGAGCCGTCAATTGCATGACCTCGTCTTCCAGCTCTATGGGGATATGCTTGGCGTTGATCCCGCGCTCATTCCCGGCATGGTGGCAAAGGCCTGCATCCTCGATAGTCTGCTGCTCCTGGCATTTTGGGCGTTTCGCCGCCGCCGGGTGATCGGCCGCTGGATCAGGATAATGCGCGACCGCTATTTCGACCAGGCATCGACGCCGAGCGCCTGAAGCCGGTCGAGAACGCCCTGCAAAATAAAGGCCGCCGCGGCCGAATCGATCTTGCCGGCGCGTTTGCGGCGCGAAAAATCCATCTCGATCAACGTCCGCTCGGCCGCTACCGTCGATAGCCGCTCGTCCCACAAAACGAAGGGCAGGTCAGTCACACCAGCCATGTTGCGAGCGAAAGCGCGGGATTTCTGGGCGCGCGGGCCTTCCGATCCGTCCATGTTGACCGGCAGGCCGAGCACCACGGCGCCGGCATTCTCTTTCTGCAGCAAGGCAAGCAGCGCTGCGGCATCCAGCGAGAATTTCCTGCGCATGATGACGGGGCGCGGATGGGCGAAGGCAAAGCCCCGGTCGGAAACCGCGACGCCAATCGTCTTGTCGCCGAGGTCGAGCCCGGCCAGCGTCTTGCCGCCGCCGAGCCGCGCCGGCAGCTCTTCGATTGTGATGATGCTCAAACGGCTTTCCTTCGACTGCACCCCGCAAAGGACGCTGCGGCACTTTAATTTTGCTGCCGGCGTTCTATCCTTTGCCGCAGCATAAATCGAGGAAGGCATTCATGAAACTGACCTGGTACGGACATTCCGCATTCCGCATCGAAACCGCTGATGCGAAAATCCTCATCGATCCCTATCTGGTTGGCAACCCGTCGTGGACGGGCGGCTGGGAAGGACCGGCGGAAGGGGTCACTCATGTCCTTTTGACCCACGGCCATAGCGATCACATCAGCGGTGCGCTCGAAGTCCTTGGGAAAAGCGGCGCCATGCTGGTCGCCAATTTCGAGGTCTGCATGTACCTGGTCGGCAAGGGCGCCAGCGACAAGAAGATCAATCCCGGCAATATCGGCGGCACGGTCGATTGCGGCGGTTTCACCACCACCTTCGTCCAGGCACTGCATTCGTCGTCGTTCCCGGGTGACAATGGCCAGAACACCTATCTCGGCAATCCGGGCGGGCTCGTCCTGCATTTTTCGGAAGACAAGACGCTCTATCATATGGGCGACACCGACATCTTTTCCGACATGGCGCTGATCAACGAATTGCACGAGCCGAAGATCGGCATCGTGCCGGTCGGCGACCGCTTCACCATGGGTGGCGCGGTGGCAGCCCTTGCCTGCCGGCGCTTCTTTCAGTTCGAGACCGTCATCCCCAGTCACTTCGGCACGTTCCCGATCATTGATCAGACGGCCGACAAGTTCGTGGCGGGCTTGGAGGGTTCCGGCGTGAACGTGGCATTGCCGAAGATCGGCGAGACGATTAGTTTGTAGAAGACGCCAGGTAGAAGCCAGAATGGAATGAGAACATGATTTTGAGGGGCCTTCTTTGCATTTCCATTCTGGCTGTGGCCTCCCCGGCGCCCGCCGCGGACGACTTCATCGAGGGCGTCTATCTCGAGTCAGAGGACCTCTGTGCGCAGGCCAAGAAGGACACGCTGGATACGGTGATCGAGGCCGGCAACACCGTGCTGACGGCGCGTGGCCTGCAAAGCGTCGAATACGATTGCGAGTTCCTTCAAATCACCAAGGCAACGCTCTCGCCGAGCTGGGCAGTGACGGCCATATGTCAGGAGCCGGGCCACGTCTTTCCGGACGTCCTGTCCGTCACGCAATTGAGCCCGAAGGAGATCGATCTGGTATCGGTTCGGCCCGCGAACGACGAAAACGAGGCGAGCGGCAACGGCGGCAGCTATTTCCTCTGCGACGGCGTGGCCCTGCCATAGACCTTCTGGCCCGGTTCTTGGCATGATGCATGTTGCGCGGCACACGCCGCGCCGCTATAGCGCGGACTGGTTTTCCCGAGGCACAGATAAATATGTCCGTTGATGTCAAGACTGTGAAGCGCGTCGCGCATCTCGCCCGTATCGCGGTGAGCGAGCAGGATGCCGAGCGCATGACCGGCGAGTTGAACGCCATTCTTGGCTTTGTCGAGCAGTTGAACGAGGTCGACGTTTCCGACGTAGAGCCGATGACCTCGGTGATACCGATGGAGATGAAGAAGCGCCAGGATGTCGTCACCGACGGCAGCAAGGCCGCCGACATTGTCGCCAACGCACCGGCGACCGAAGAGAATTTCTTCCTCGTTCCGAAGGTCGTGGAGTAGCGGGCCGATGGCAATCGAGATCGCCATCGAGACACCGCTGCAGGACGATGTCCGCGGGCTGGTCGAGGAACTCAACGACACGCTGCTGGAATTGACGCCGCCGGAGCACTGTTACCACATGACCGTCGAGCAGATGGCCGACAAGGAAACGACTGTCTTCATCGCTCGCGACAATGGCCTTGCCATAGGCTGCGGCGCGCTGAAGCGTCACGATGGCGCCATTGGCGAGGTCAAGCGCATGTACACGCGGCCCTCGCATCGCGGCCGCAAGATCGGCGCGACGATCGTCGAGCGGGTCGAGGCGCTGGCGCGCAGCGAAGGGTTGAAGCGCCTGGTGCTGGAGACGGGCGACCGCCATCCGGCTGCGTGGACCGTTTATGAACGCGTCGGATTTTTGCGCTGTGGCCCGGTGCTGGACTATCCCGATTCCGAGTGGTCGGTGTTTTACGAAAAGAGCCTTGTCTGATGAGCGACCTGACCCACCTGACGATTTCGCAGGCCCGCGCCAAGCTGCGCGCCAAGGAAATCACGGCAACCGAGATCACCGAAGCTTACCTGTCGGCGATCGAGCGGGCCAATCCGGCGCTCAACGCCTATGTCGTCGTCACCGACGACAAGGCGCGCGACATGGCCAAGGCCTCGGAGGCGAAGCTGTCGAAGGGCGAGGGCGGATCGCTCGAAGGCATTCCGCTCGGGATCAAGGACCTGTTCGGCACCGAAGGCGTCCACACCCAGGCCTGCAGCCATGTGCTGGACGGGTTCAAGCCGCATTACGAATCGACCGTCACCGCCAATCTGTGGGCCGACGGCGCCATCATGCTCGGCAAGCTCAACATGGACGAGTTCGCCATGGGCTCGTCCAACGAGACCTCCTACTACGGCCCTGTCGTCAATCCGTGGCGGCGTTCGCGCGTGGACACGGTGGTGATGCCGACCACGCACCAGGGCGATGGCGGTTTCGTCTCGGCCGGCGGCGCCAGGATCGCGCGCACGCTGGACAACGCCCAGCTCGTGCCGGGCGGTTCGTCGGGCGGCTCGGCCTCCGCCGTTTCGGCGCTCCTGTGTGCCGGCGCTACCGCCACCGACACCGGCGGCTCGATCCGCCAGCCCGCCGCCTTCACCGGCACGGTCGGCATCAAGCCGACCTACGGCCGCTGCTCGCGCTGGGGCATCGTCGCCTTCGCCTCGTCGCTCGACCAGGCCGGACCGATAGCCCGCGATGTGCGTGATGCCGCGATCCTCTTGAAATCCATGGCGTCGGTCGATCCGAAGGACACCACCTCGGTCGACCGGCCGGTGCCGGACTACGAGGCGGCGATCGGCAAGCCGGTCAAGGGCATGAAGGTCGGCATCCCCAGGGAGTATCGCGTCGACGGCATGCCCGAGGAGATCGAGGCGCTGTGGCAGAAGGGCATTGCCTGGCTCAGAGATGCCGGTGCCGAGATCGTCGACATTTCGCTTCCGCATACCAAATACGCGCTGCCAGCCTATTACATCGTGGCGCCTGCCGAAGCCTCGTCGAACCTCGCTCGCTATGACGGCGTCCGCTACGGATTGCGCGCGCCGGGCAAGGACATCGTCGACATGTACGAGAAGACCCGCGCCGCTGGCTTCGGCCGCGAGGTAAAGCGCCGCATCATGATCGGCACCTACGTGCTCTCCGCCGGCTACTACGACGCCTACTATCTGCAGGCGCAGAAGGTTCGCAATCTCATCAAGCGGGATTTCGAAAATGCATTCGCGGCGGGCGTCGACGTCATCCTGACACCGGCGACACCGTCGGCGGCCTTCGGCATCGCCGACGAGGACATGGCCGCCGACCCGGTCAAGATGTACCTCAACGACATCTTCACGGTGACCGTGAACATGGCCGGGCTGCCAGGCATCGCCGTGCCCGCAGGGCTTGACGCCAAGGGCCTGCCGCTCGGCCTGCAGCTCATCGGCCGGCCCTTCGACGAGGAAACCCTGTTCCAGACCGCCCATGTCATCGAACAGGCGGCGGGTACGTTCCAGCCGGAAAAGTGGTGGTGGTAGTGTCGTCTCCCATCTGAAGGGGTGAGGGATGTTCTATTATCTTTCCAAGGTATTTTGGCTCCTCGTCCAGCCTCTGAATCTATCAATTATCCTGCTGTTGGCCGGGCTGCTTGCGGCAATGGTTGGCCGGCGGCGGCTGGCGGCCACCGGCAGCATGCTCGCCTTCCTGATTCTCGGGCTGTCGGCCTGGACCCCGCTTGGCGCAATGATTCTCAATCCGTTGGAAGAGCGCTTTCCGCGGCCGTTGCTGCCGGAAAAAGTTGACGGAATCGTCGTGCTCGGCGGTGGCCTGGAGGGCGCAGTCAATCTGGTGCGCGGCGGCTATGAGCTGAATGGAAGCGGCGATCGTTTCGTGGAAGCCGCGATCCTTGCGCGGCGCTTTCCGATGGCGAAGCTGGTCGTCTCCGGCGGCCCTAGCGGGCTGATGCTGGATGACGAGGGTGACGGGACGACGGCGCCGCGCCTGCTCATGGCCCTCGGCGTGACAGCCGACCGGCTGACACTAGAGAGCAAATCCCGCAACACCTATGAGAACGCCGTCTTCACCCGGGAACTGGTCACCCCGAAACCGGGCGAGACCTGGCTGCTGGTGACCTCGGCTTTTCACATGCCGCGCGCCAAGGGGCTGTTCGACAAGGCCGGCTTTCCAACGGTCCCGTGGCCGGTAGACTACCGAACCCCAGGCAAGGAGCGCATCGGCCTGTTCCGCGACGATCCTGTCGCTTCGCTGCAGACCACCACCATGGCGGTCCGTGAATGGATCGGGCTCGTCGCCTACTGGCTGTCGGGCCGCATAGACCGGCCGTTCCCCGAACCGGGTGTTGGCTCGGGCGGCTGACCGATCACGGCTTGCCGCGCTGCCGAGAAGAACTGGCGACGCACCAGAACCGCTAGCAACAGCAGCGTCGACAGCACGAACACCTTTGGGTCGACGAACCAGCCGAGATAGCCGATCGAGAAGAACACGCCGCGCAGGCCCGAATTGAAATGCTTTCCGGCCAGCATGTTCATGCGCGCCGCACGCCATACCGCCGTCTCGCTAACCGGGTTGCGTGAGGCTTCGCCATGCGGGATCGGGACCGCGCCGATCAGGATCGAGCAATAGTTGAACAGCCGATAGGCCCAGCCGAACTTGAAGAAGGAATAAGCAAGGATCAGCACCAATCCGAACACCTTCATCTGAAAGGCGGAGCGGGATGATGTCGCGCCGAGCGGCAGGTCGCTCAGCACCGAAAGAACCTGATCGGAGGCGCCGAGCAGGGCAAAACAGCCGCCGATCGCGATCAGCGAACTGGAGGCGAAGAAGGCGGTTCCCTGTTGAAGACCTGCCATGATGGCGGTGTCGACGATGCGGATCTCGCGTTCGGCCATGGTCCGCATCCAGGCTTCACGCTGGGCGTTCATGGCCGTCGTCAGCGACATGCGGCTGACCAGCTTTCCGTCGGAGGCGAGCGTATGCAGCACCCATACGAAGAGGAAGAAGGCCAGCGCCGCGAGGTCTGCCGTCGACAGATGGAAGGAATCGCCCATGCGACCCTTTTACCACAAGCCGTGGCGCCGCTTCGATGGCGGATGTCGCTGCCGGAGCAAACAAGGTCGGCAGGTGCAGCGCCGCGATCCTCGAAAGAGCGGAAACATCACAAGAATTCCTATATGTAAGTTCCAATAGGAGAGAGCGGCGCGTGTTCCTTTCGGTTTTCGACCTGTTCAAGATCGGCATCGGGCCCTCGAGTTCGCACACGATGGGACCGATGACGGCTGCGCGGCGTTTTCTCGACGAGATCGCGGGAGATGACTGGCCGCGCCCGGCCGGCGCCAAGGTCGACCGCATCGCCGCCAGCCTGCATGGCTCGCTGGCCTACACAGGCATCGGCCATGGCAGCGACCGCGCCGTGGTGCTCGGCCTTGCCGGCCAGATGCCGCAAACGGTCGACCCCGATCAGGCCGATGGTATCATTGACCGCATCGCCGCCGACAAGCGAATTTCACCACCCGGCCATCCGTCCTATCGATTCGATCCGGCCACGGATCTGGTGCTGGATCGCAAGACGCCGCTCTCCGGCCACGCCAACGGCATGGCTTTCTGCGCCTATGATGCCGACGGCCACCTGCTGCTAAGGCGCATCTACTATTCGATCGGCGGCGGCTTCGTGGTTTCCGAGGAGGAGCTGCAGCGGATGAAGGCCAAGGGCTCGGTGACGACCGAAGCCAAGAAAGTTCCATACCCCTTCAAGAACGCTGTCGAGATGCTGTCGATGGCGGCAAAAAGCGGTCTTTCCATCGCCGACATGAAGCGCGTCAACGAGGAAACGCAGATGCCGCGCGAAGAGCTCGACGCCGGCCTCGACGGCATATGGAGCGCCATGAAGAGCTGCATCGAGCGCGGGCTGTCGCAGGACGGTATCATGCCGGGCGGGTTGAAGGTGCGCCGCAGGGCGCGGCAATTGCATGACAAGCTGCAGGAACAATGGCAACAGAACCGGCCCAACCCGCTGCTCGCCAATGACTGGCTGTCGATCTATGCCATGGCGGTGAACGAGGAGAACGCCGCCGGCGGGCGCGTTGTCACCGCGCCGACCAATGGTGCCGCGGGCACGCTGCCCGCGGTGCTGCGCTACTGGCTGCATTTCCATCCCGAGGCTGACCAGCCAAGCATCCGCGATTTTCTGCTGACCGCGGCGGCGATCGGCGGCATCATCAAGACCAACGCCTCGATCTCGGGTGCCGAAGTCGGCTGCCAGGGCGAGGTCGGCTCGGCTTCGGCGATGGCGGCGGCGGGATTGTGCGCCGTCATGGGCGGCACGCCCGAGCAGGTCGAGAACGCCGCCGAGATCGCGCTCGAACATCATCTCGGCATGACCTGCGATCCGGTCGGCGGGCTGGTGCAGGTGCCTTGCATCGAACGCAATGCGCTCGGCGCCGTCAAGGCGGTGACTGCCGCTTCGCTCGCCATCAAGGGCGACGGCGTTCATTTCGTGCCGCTCGATGCCGCGATCGAGACTATGCGCCAGACCGGCCTCGACATGAATGAGAAATACAAGGAAACCAGCCTCGGCGGACTGGCCGTCAACATCGTCGAGTGCTGAGCCAACCTTGCACCACGGAGATTGGCACTGTGGAGAAAGTCGGCCAGGCCGTTGACGCCTTCGTGTGCCGGACTAAACCTTAATCCATGTCTCTCAATCTCATAAAGCTCTGTGTCGGCTGCGACAGCGTCGAGGACCTCGAAGAGTGGATCGCCTTCCGCCTCGATGAACGGCGGCGCGCCGGTGAGCCGGCCGAGCACTACCACACCACACGCATGGTGCCGACGCGCGGCGCCGAAGTCACCGACGGCGGTTCCCTCTACTGGGTAATCAAGGGCAATGTGCAGTGCCGCCAGTTGATCACCGAAATCCGTCCTTTCACCGACAGTGAAGGCATTGGACGTTGTCACCTGATCCTCGCCCCCGAGGTCGTGCGCACCGACTGGCAGCCGCGCCGCGCCTTTCAGGGCTGGCGCTACCTGAAACCTTCCGATGCGCCGGCCGATCTCGGCAAGGGCAGGGCCGGGCTGTTCGAGATGCCGCCGAAACTCAGGCGCGAGCTTGCCGATCTCGGCCTTCTCTAAGAAGGCCTGAATTCAAAGCTGCCGCGATCGCTGCTCCAGGCCGCCTCATGGCGGGCTTGCAAGCTGGGCGACAACGCCACATCTTCAATCTCATGAGCGACAAGAAGCAGCCCGTGCCTGCGAAGACCAGTCCCGCGCCGGTCGAGTCCCAATCGAGTGCCGGTGAGATCGACGCCTTTATCCGTCAGGCAAGGACGCTCGCCGCGTCCGCGACCGGCTCCGGCAGGCTGATTCTCTCACTCGACGCGACGATGAGCCGCCAGCCGACCTGGGATCTCGCCTGTGCACTGCAGGGCGAGATGTTTGACGCCGTCGGCAAGGCTGGAGCGCTCAGCGTCCAACTGGTCTATTTTCGCGGTCTTGGTGAATGCCGTTCGTCTGGCTTCGTTACCGACACGAATGCCTTGAAGCAGTTGATGACGCGGATCGAATGCCGCAGCGGCCACACCCAGATCGGCAAGGTGCTCGCCCATGCGCTGAAACAGACGGCGGCGGCCAAGGTCAACGCGCTGGTCTATATCGGCGATGCGATGGAAGAAAATATCGACGACCTAGCCGAAAAGGCCGGCAGCCTCGGCCTGCACGGCGTTCCTGTCTTCGTCTTTCAGGAAGGCCATGATTCCGGCGCGGAAAAGGCGTTCAAGGAAATTGCGCGGCTGTCCAAGGGGGCCTGGTTCCGATTTGATCGGCAGGCTGCCGCAACCTTGGCCAGCTTGCTTTCGGCGGTCGCCGTGTTTGCGACGGGCGGGCTGAAGGCACTGGAGGCCAGGGGCAGGCCGGAAGACCAGCTGATGATCGAGCATCTGCGGGGCGGCAGGAAATAATGGGCGCGCTTCTTCTATTTGTGGCGTTGCTTCTGGTGCTGCTCGGCACGGCCATGGTTTTCCTCCGCGCCGACCCCGCGAGACTAGCAAGCGCGATGAGAACGCTTGGGCCCGTCCTGCTGGCGCTGATCGGCGTCGCCGTGCTCTTGGTCGGACGCGGAGGCATTGGCGGCCTGATCCTGTCGGTTGCGCTCGCCTGGTATGGCTCGATGCGGATGAAGCGGCCGACAGCGAAACTGGAGCCGGGCAAGCATTCGACGGTGCGCACCGCGGCACTCGAAATGGAGCTTGATCACGATACCGGCAGCCTGGAGGGGCTCGTGCTCGCCGGCCGCCATGAAGGCAAGATGCTTGGCACGATGGGCCTTGCGGAATTGCAGCAGCTTTATCGCGAGCTCTTCGGCGACCCGGAGAGCCGCCAGCTGCTAGAGACGTATCTTGACGGCAGATTTCCCGTCTGGCGCAAAGACGCTGAGGCGGATGGTGGCGAAGGGCTGGGTGTTTCGCCAGGTTCTGGCTCCATGACTAAGGAGGAGGCCTACAAGATCCTTGGTCTTGAAGCGGGGGCCGCCGCGGCGGATGTCCGCAAGGCGCACCGCCGCCTGATGCAGCGCCTGCACCCCGATATCGGTGGCACGTCTTTCCTGGCGGCGCGGATCAACGAAGCCAAGGACGTCTTGCTCTCCAATCACCATTAGTCTCCTTCGACGCAGAATTTTCCGGGAGGGTGTCTTTCCACGCTGCCTACTGCTGGACGGCGTAGCATTCGATTTTCTTTTTCTTCAGGGCGTTGCAGGCTTTCCAGGCGGCGGTCTTCGAACCAAAGCCGAACCGGGCGCGGTAGTAGGTGACGCCGTCCTTTTCGAAGGCGACGGTGAAGCCCGAGGCGTCGGCCAGGACCGAAGGCGCCTGCTTGATCGTCTTGTCGAGGAGGGCCTGGGCTTCGGACTGTTTTGGCGAAGAGGCGACCTGCACCGCCCAACCGGACGGCACCGATGCCGTTTTGACGGGATCGACGTCAGCTGGCTCGGCGTAGGCTGCCATGACCCGCGCGGTCGCCACGTCGTCCGCGGCGGCCGCAGCCACTGCCTTGACCTTCCTGGTCTGAACGGCCGGGGCGGTTTCTTCAACGACAGGCTCGGCCTCCTCAACAAGAGAGGCTATGGCGTCGTCGTCCGGCTTGCTGTCCGGTGTCGGCGCGTCGTCCTTGGGCAGGAACACTTTTGCCAGCGCGGTGATCGGGTTGCCGCCGCTGGCTTTGGCGACCAGCATGCCGCTGCCGCGCGACGACGCCTTCGGCATGTAGGTGTTGATCAACCCGGCCATCTGGTTGTCGCGGCTGCCGCCGGATTTCCCACCTATGACCACTGCGACGATGCGGCGGTCGCCGTCGGAGACCGAGGAGACGAGATTGTAGCCGGAGGCGCGGGTATAGCCCGTCTTGATGCCGTCGACGCCCTTGATGCGCCCGAGCAGGCGGTTATGGCCGTTGATGCGCTTACGGCCATAGAGGAAGGATCGCTGCGAGAAGTAGCCGTAATATTGGGGAAAATGCTCCCGCAGCGCGATGCCGAGCACGGCCATGTCGCGCGCAGTGGTGAACTGACCGGGGTTTGGCAAGCCGTGGGCGTTGCGGAAAACGGTCCCCTTCATACCCAGTGCCCGCGCTTTGGCCGTCATCATGTGGGCGAAATTGGCTTCATTACCGCCGAGAAGTTCGCCGAGTGCCGTTGCCGAGTCGTTTGCCGACTTGGTCACCATCGACAGGATCGCGGTCTCGACCGTGATCGCGCCGCCCGGCCTGACACCGAGTTTCGTCGGCGGTTCGGCAGCAGCGTTGGCCGAGAAGACGACCCGGGAACTCTTGCTGATCTTGCCTTTCGCCATGGCCTCGAAAGCCAGGTAAAGCGTCATCATCTTGGTGAGCGAGGCGGGATAGCGCCGACCGTCGGCATTCGAAGAATAGAGCACCTTGCCGGTCTTTGCGTCCATGACGATGGCCGCCGACTTGGCCGCCATGGACGGAGCAGCGTCGGCAACGACGAATGTCATCGCCAAAGCGAAGATCATGATCGTTTTTAGAGAGGACGCGGATTTGGAGAGAATGCCCGACAACGCCTGACGCACCGATGGTTCCTTTGAAATTTTTTGTTGCGCTGGAGGCGGGCAAAGGGATCCTGCCTCACTTCCGGCCAAGCTAACGCGGCCAGCGTTACCAATCCGTTTATGGTAACCGCCGCGTTCACCATTTTCTTCGAGCTTGAGCTTTTCTTTATTCGAATTTTAGCCGCTGCCAGTGCTTGGCCGGTGTGCTGACGGCTGTCGCCGCATTCGGCGAGACATTGACTTTTTGTGCATTGCACAATATCTTACTTGCATTGCACAACGCGGCCAGGACAGGGCGCGTCCACCCTCAGGGCAACCGTCAAGGGAATGCGTGAAATGACCCAGACCTATGAAGATTTCAGCAAATACGGCAAGGAGTTTGCCGACTCCGGATTGAAGAGCTTCGCATCCCTTTCCAAGGGTGCGCAGGCAATCGCCACCGAGGCGAGCGAGTACACCAAGAAGAGCTTCGAAGCCGGCAGCGCAGCAGCAGAGAAACTTTTGTCGGCCAAGTCGCTGGAGAAGGCGTTCGAGATCCAGTCCGACTTTGCCAAGCAGTCCTACGAATCCTTCGTCACCGAAGCCACCAAGATCGGCGATCTCTATGCCGAACTCGCCAAGGAAGCCTACAAGCCGTTCGAATCAATCGTCGCAAAAGCGAAATAATCTCGCTTTAGCATGTGAAGGATGGCTCTCGGGCCTGCAAGGCAGACCCGGTCGCGCACGCGCGGCCGGGTTTTTTCATGGCAATTTGAAATCAGGGGCTCTTACTGCCTTCACGATTTCAAAAATCGGCCAAGTTTGGCCATCTAGCCATATTGTCAGCTAAACAGAAGGGCTTAAAATCGTTCATCGAACACCTACATGTCGAACTCGCTTGGGGATTCGAAAAAGGCAGGACTACGTGACTACAGGTTTGACTGCCACAAGAGATGTGGTGCGTATGCAAAACGGCAGCGACGGCAACGAGGCCGGTCGCGGCACGGCTGTCATTACGCGCACCAAAACCAAGACCAAGAAGCCTAGCCTTTATCGGGTCCTCATTCTCAACGACGACTACACGCCCATGGAATTCGTGGTTCACGTGCTGGAGCGTTTTTTCCAGAAGGACCGTGAAGCCGCCACACGCATCATGCTTCATGTTCACAATCATGGAGTGGGCGAGTGCGGGGTCTATACATTCGAGGTGGCCGAGACCAAAGTGTCCCAGGTCATGGATTTCGCCCGACAAAATCAGCATCCGCTGCAATGCGTGATGGAGAAGAAGTGAGGTAACATGCCGGCTTTCTCCCAAGGCCTGGAAAAGGCGCTTCACCAGGCGCTGACGTTCGCCAACGAGCGGCACCACGAATATGCAACCCTTGAACATTTGCTGCTCGCTCTCATCGACGACACCGAGGCGGCCGCGGTCATGCGCGCCTGCAACGTCGATCTCGACGAGCTGAAGCATACGGTTCTCACCTATATCGACACCGAGCTCGACAATCTCGTCACCGGCTACGACGAGGATTCCAAGCCGACGGCTGGTTTCCAGCGCGTCATCCAGCGCGCGGTGATCCATGTGCAGTCGTCCGGCCGCGAGGAAGTCTCCGGCGCCAACGTGCTCGTTGCCATCTTCGCCGAGCGCGAGAGCCATGCCGCCTATTTCCTGCAGGAACAGCAGATGACCCGCTACGACGCGGTCAACTACATCTCGCATGGCATCGCCAAGCGCCCCGGCGCATCCGAGACGCGGTCGCCGCGCGGCGCCGACGACGAGCAGGGCGGCCAGAACGGCGCAGAGCCGCAGGAGGAGGGCGGCAAGAAAAAGCAGCAGCAGGACGCGCTGACCGCCTATTGCGTCAATCTGAACAACAAGGCCAAGGCCGGCAAGATCGATCCGCTGATCGGCCGCGAGTCCGAGATCAACCGCACCATCCAGGTGCTGTGCCGCCGCTCCAAGAACAATCCGCTCTATGTCGGCGACCCCGGCGTCGGCAAGACGGCGATCGCCGAAGGCTTGGCCAAGCGCATCGTCGAAGGCGACGTGCCGGAAGTGTTGCACAATGCCACCGTCTTCGCGCTCGACATGGGAACATTGCTGGCCGGAACCCGCTATCGCGGCGATTTCGAGGAGCGGCTGAAGCAGGTCGTCAAGGAACTCGAGGATTATCCGGGCGCGGTGCTGTTCATCGACGAGATCCACACCGTGATCGGGGCAGGGGCGACGTCGGGCGGCGCCATGGATGCGTCGAACCTGTTGAAGCCGGCGCTGTCGTCCGGAACGATCCGCTGCATCGGCTCGACCACCTACAAGGAGTTCCGCCAGTTCTTCGAGAAGGACCGTGCTTTGGTGCGGCGCTTCCAGAAGATCGACGTCAACGAGCCGACCATCGAGGACGCCATCGAGATCATGAAGGGCCTGAAGCCCTATTTCGAGGAGTTCCACAAGGTTCGCTACACGGCTGAGGCGATCAAGGCTTCGGTCGAACTGTCGGCGCGCTACATCAATGACCGCAAGCTGCCGGACAAGGCGATCGACGTGATCGACGAGACCGGCGCCTCGCAGATGCTGGTGCCGGAGGCCAAGCGCAAGAAGACCATTGGCATCAAGGAGATCGAAGCGACGATCGCCACCATCGCCCGCATTCCGCCGAAGACGGTTTCCGCTGACGACGAGAAGGTGCTGGCCGGTCTGGACGTCGAGCTGAAGCGCGTCGTCTACGGTCAGGACACCGCGATCACGGCGTTGACCTCGGCGATCAAGCTGGCGAGGGCCGGCCTGCGCGAACCGGAGAAGCCGATCGGCTCCTATCTGTTCTCGGGCCCGACCGGCGTCGGCAAGACCGAAGTGGCAAAGCAGCTCGCCGCCTCGCTCGGTGTCGAACTGATCCGCTTCGACATGTCCGAATATATGGAGCGCCACACCGTCTCGCGGCTGATCGGCGCGCCTCCCGGCTATGTCGGCTTCGACCAGGGCGGCCTGTTGACCGACGGCGTCGACCAGCATCCGCATTGCGTGCTGTTGCTCGACGAGGTCGAGAAGGCGCATCCGGACCTGTTCAACATCCTGTTGCAGGTCATGGACCACGGCAAGCTGACCGACCACAACGGCAAGCAGATCGACTTCCGCAATGTCATCCTGATCATGACCACCAATGCGGGCGCCTCGGATGCGCAGCGCGCGGCGATCGGTTTCGGCTCGACCAAGCGTGAAGGCGACGATGTCGAGGCGATCAACCGGCTGTTCACGCCGGAGTTCCGCAACCGTCTCGATGCGATCATCCCGTTCGGCTCGCTGCCGGTTCCGGTCATCCATCAGGTGGTGCAGAAGTTCGTCATGCAGCTCGAGGCCCAGCTTTCCGAGCGTGGCGTCACCTTCGACCTGTCGCAGGAGGCAATCGCGTGGCTGGCCGACAAGGGTTATGACGAGCGCATGGGCGCTCGGCCGCTCGGCCGCGTCATCCAGGAGCACATCAAGAAGCCGCTGGCCGACGAGGTGCTGTTCGGCAAGCTCAAGAGGGGCGGCACGGTGCGTGTTACCGTCGAGAAGAAGGAGACCGGCGAAACCGGCCTGAAGCTCGAATCGCTCGCCGACGAGGCGCCGGTCAAGCCGAAGAAGGAAGAACCGGACGACGCGCCGAAGCCCAGGAAAGCGGCCGTCAAGAAGCCCGCCGCGAAGAAGGCGATCGCGCAGAAGGCTGAGCCCAAGGGCAAGGATGGCGGCAGCAAACGCAGTCTGGTCCCGCAACTGCCTCGCAAGGGGTAAAGGCCTGAAAGCCAAAAAAAGCCCCGGAGACGGGGCTTTTTTCGTTGGATGATGGCCGAAGCCGGATGCCCGGCTTCAGTTTTCCAGCGCAGTCCGTATCTTGCCGGCGTTCTCAGCCAGTACCTCGGGCTTCTCCATCTGCCCACTATGCGGCTTCAACGGAATGCCCTCAAAGCGCGGAATGACATGGACATGGAGATGATAGACGGTCTGGCCCGAAGCGGGCTCGTTGAACTGCAGGACGGTGACACCATCGGCGCCGAAGGCCTTCTTCACCGCCAACGCAACCTTCTGAACAATTGCGAAAAGTGGGCCGAACGTTGCCGGATCCGCGTCTAGCAGGTTGCGCGACGGCGCCTTCGGCACAACCAGCGTATGACCCGGGCCTTGCGGCATCACATCCATGAAGGCGACAACCGCGTCATCTTCATAGACGCGATGCGATGGGATTTCACCGCGTAGGATTTTCGCGAAGATATTGTCGCTGTCGTAGATGGCTTCGGCCATGGCGTGCGCTCCCGATTATGCCTTGTTCTGCCGCATCGACCCGAAAATCGGAATCGATGTTCGGAAAGTACGATGCGGAGATTCAAAGTGTTAGAGCCTACTTTGTGCGTCCAATTGGACGCACGTCGCTCTAATCGTCCGCCAGATCCTTGCGGAACGGAGTGTGCCCTTCGAGATAGTCACCCATCCGCTCGACTTCGCGCCGCTCGCGGTTGAGGTAGTCGGCGACCGCATTGCGCAAGCCGGGATGCGCGATGTAATGCGCCGAATGCATGGTCACCGGCCTGTAGCCGCGCGCCAGCTTATGCTCGCCTTGCGCGCCCGCTTCGACCACTTTCAGCTTGCGGTCGATCGCGAAGTCGATCGCCTGGTGATAGCAGACTTCGAAATGCAGGAAGGGATGGTCCTCGATGCAGCCCCAGTTGCGCCCGTAGAGCGCATCGGAACCGATGAAATTAATGGCGCCGGCAATGTAGCGTCCATTGCGCCTGGCCATCACAAGCAGGATGTCGTCGGCCATGCGCTCGCCGATCATCGAGAAGAACTCGCGGTTGAGGTAAGGCCGCCCCCATTTCCTGCTGCCGGTATCCATGTAGAAGGCAAAGAAGTCGTCCCAGGCTCTTTCGGTCAGGTCCTTGCCGGTCAGCCAATCGATCGAGATGCCGTGAGCGAGCGCCTCGCGCCGCTCCTTCTTCATCGCCTTGCGCTTGCGCGAGGCCAGCGTGGCGAGAAAGTCGTCGTAGGTCGAAAACCCTTCATTGAAGAAGTGGAACTGCTGGTCAGTGCGGTGCAGGAAGCCCGCCGCTTCCAGCGCCGCGACATCTTTCTGCTGCGCGAAGGTCACGTGCGCGGAAGACACGCCGAGCTTTTCCGTCACGGCCTTCAGACCTGCTGCCAAGCCGGCCTTCACGGCCCAACTGTCCTCGCCCTTGTTGACCAGCAGGCGAGGGCCGGTGGCGGGTGTGAACGGCACCGCGCATTGCAGCTTTGGATAGTAGCGCCCGCCGGCGCGCTCGAATGCGTCCGACCAGCCGTGATCGAACACATATTCGCCCTGGCTGTGCGATTTCAGGTAGCAGGGAACGGCCCCGAGGAACTTGCCTTGCGTCGTCTCCAGTCTGAGGTGATGGCCCTGCCAGCCGGTGCGCCGCACGGCGCAGCCGGAATCCTCGAGTGCGCTCAGAAAAGCGAATGAAACGAGAGGGTTGTAGCCGTTTTCTGTATCGTCGCGCGCGGTGCCGCCGAGCCCATCCCATTCCGCGCAGGTGAAGGCGCCGATGCCGGCTGCGACGCGGATCGAGTACTCCGCATTCACCGTTTGCCCGTCACCGTCATCGCCTTGATCCATGAGGCTTATGTAGACTCCATCAGGGCTTGTGCAAGCTCGGTTTTCAAGCGACCTGTACCAGATCGGGTTCGAACCCTTCGAACGTCATCTGGTCGGCATATTTGAAGGTCAGGTCAATCGCCGGCTGGTCGAGCACGGTCCAGGTGATGACAGGCATTTTGAGCTTTTCGCGCACGAAACTGACGAACCGGTTCGGCAGGTCACCGGCGGCATAGGAGGTGAAGGCGATGTCGTGCGCCAGCATGGCGAAATGCGCCTCGATCAGCTTGACGTCTTTGCCGTAGGCGGTCAGCCCCCCCGGAATGCCGGGTGCGTGTTTCGCGAAATCACGGATCAGCCAGTGGTCGAACGACATGATCGCCGCCTTGCCCTTGTAGCGCTTGAGCATTTTGCCGACGCTTTCCACCAGGCCCTCGTCGTGGCCGGGAACCCCTTTCAACTCGACGATCATCGGCACGCGGCCGTCGACCAGATCGAGCACCTGCTGCAGCGTCGGCAGATGGTCTGATGTGCCGCCGATCTTGAGCGCCGTCATCTCCGCCGCCGTGCGCTGCCAGACGAAACCGTCCTGGCCGGTCAGCCGCTTCAGATCGCCGTCGTGGATAACGACCGGGATCCGGTCAGACGATATATGCACGTCGCATTCGATCGCATAGCCGCGTTCGGCCGCCGCGGCGAAGGCCGAAAGCGTGTTCTCCCAACGCGCCTTGTTCATGTCGTGAAGGCCGCGATGGGCAATGGGCCGGGCGGTCAGCCAGGAAAGATCGGTCATGTCAGGTTCATTCGACTTCGAAGACGGCTTCGATTTCCACTGCGGCATTAAGCGGCAGCGAGGCGCTCCCGACGGCGGCGCGGGCGTGTTTGCCGCGATCGCCAAGCACCGCGACCAGAAAATCGGAGGCGCCGTTGGCAACCAGGTGCTGCTCGACGAAATCCGGCACTGATGCGACAAAGACGGTGATCTTCACCAGCCGACGGATTTTCTCGAGGCTGCCAAGCGCCGCCTTGGCCTGCGCCAATATGTTGATCGCGCAGTATTTTGCCGCCTCCTTGCCGCCTGCGGTGTCGACATCGCGGCCGAGCAGTCCGCTGGCCTGCAGCTTGCCCTCCTTGAGCGGTAATTGCCCGGCGGTGAACAGCAGATTGCCTGACCTGCAATAGGGCACGTAGTTGGCGGCGGGCGCGGCGGCGACAGGAAGCGTCACGCCGAGATCGCTTAGCCGCTTTTCGATTGTTTCACCCATGGTATTTCCTTATTGCTTGAAGACGCCGCGCAGGCCGGGCCGAAATTGCTATTTTTGCCTCGCTTCCGCCACGACTTTTTTTAAGCTGGACCATCTTTCCCTGCGGCCTGCCATCAGCCGCTATGATCGGAGCCCCGTATGAGCGCGACGCGCCTCGCATTCCACGCTGTCCTGCTGCCCACGCTATTCGCGGTGGCTCCTGCTTTCGCCGTGCCGACGCTGCAGGCGCATCGCGCTGTCTATGACCTCAGCCTGGACAAGGCCTCCGATCGCTCCGGCATCTCCGGCATCACCGGCCGCATGGTCTACGAGTTCAACGGCTCGCCTTGCGAAGGCTACACGGTGAAGTTCCGCTTCGTCACCCAGATTGTCACCAACGACAATACAAGGCTGACCGATCAGCAAACGACCACTTTCGAGGACGCCGAAGGCAAGACCTTCTCGTTCGTGACAAAATCCTTCGTCGACCAGAACCTCGAAAAGGAGGTCAAGGGCACCGCGACGAAGGAGGCGAAGGGCCTCAAGGTCGATATCGACAAGCCGGAGAAGAGCAGCCTCGAATTGGCGGCCACCCAGTTTCCGACCCAGCATCTGGTCGAACTGATCGACAAGGCCGAAAAGGGCGAAAATTTCTATGAAACCAACCTGTTCGACGGCTCGGAAGATGCCAACAAGGTAATGACCACCACCGTCGTCGTCGGCAAGAAGACCGATGCCGACAAGACCGACCCGGAAGCGTCGGCACTGGCTAAACTCGCCACCGACCAATATTGGCCGGTCGACATCGCCTACTTCGACGACACCGACAAGTCAGGCGAGGAGGTGCCGGAATACCGGATCAGCTTCAAGCTGCATGAGAACGGCCTCACGCGCGACCTCGTCATGGACTACAACGACTTCTCGATGACCGGCAAGCTGGTCAATCTGTCGTTGTTCGATCAGCCGAAAACCTGTCCGCCGAAATAGGGCTCAGCTGCCGCAAACTACCGCTCGAGTTATCCATGCGCGCCGCAGGGCGGCAAACGACTTGAACACGCCGCAATTGCGTCTCACCTTTTCCGCCGGCGTCAATCCAGCGGGGAAGCAGGGTGAGCAGAATCGATGTGTTCGTGGCGCCGAAGCCCAATCCGGCGCTGATCAGAATCATGACGATCATCAACCGGGTTGTCATGCTGCACGGCATTCCCGGGTTTCGCGACCTGTTGCCGTTCAACCGCCTGGCCGGATTGCGCGGCGTCGCCAATGTCCGCCACATCGACTTTCCGGTCGACGACCGGCAGCGGCTGAAGGCCTGTTGCGGCGCAGGCAAGGCGACGTTCATCACGCCCAACCATCCGGAATTCTTTACCGACTGGATGATCGACAAGGAGATCGTCTCGCGGTCAAGCCCGCTTGCTGCATCCTGGGCCACGCATGGCGTCGTCAACGGCCTCGGCCGGATCATGCAGAAATTCTGGCTGGCCAACAATCTGATCGCCCAGATTCCCGGCAACAGCACTGCTGCCAAGAAACACTCGGTCGCCTGGGCGCTGAAAGGGCATGGCGTGCTCCTCCATCCCGAAGGCGGCGTCGGCTGGCATGCCAATGTCGTCGGTCCGCTGCTTCCGGGCGCGGTCGAGATGGCGTCCGAAGCGCTCAAGCGCGGCCGGGCTGCGGACCAGGACTTCAAGGTCTGGATCGCGCCGGTTGTCTGGAAGCTCGCTTTCACCAAAAATGTCGAGCCGGCGCTGGCGCAGGAATGCGCCTATGTCGAGAAAAGCCTGACGATCGAACGCAATCCCGCCGATACGCTGCCGGAGCGCGTTCACCACATCTATGCAACGCTGCTGTCGCGCGATGAGATTGCCTGCGGCAAGGTGCCCGACGAGCAGGCTTCGTATGCCACGCGTCAGAAGCAACTGCTGCTCGATCTGAGCCGGCGCCTCGGGGAGCGTATTTCGGTCGATCCCGGCGCCAATGAGATCGCCGAGCTTTTGCGCCGGTCGCGCCGCTGGCTGCGGGACAATACGGGAAACGCCGAAGGGCAAAAGCAGGTCCGTGCGCTGGCGGACACGATCCAGCGTCTCCAACGCGTCGGACCATGGGCCTCGGCCAACCCGCGCATCACCCAGGAGGAGATCGCCGAGCATCTGAAGCGTATTCGCAACGACTACTGCAAGGGTAAGCTGCGCGACACGATCAACCGCTTCGTGCCGCAACCGGCTGGGCCGCGCCGCGCCCACATCCGGGTGCCGGAGCCGTTGGGGCTGCACACCTGTCGCGGCTCGATCGAAGACGCGCTTGCGCAATTGCGTCACCGCATGCAGGACACCATCACCGCAATCGTCGCCGACGTCGAGGCCGGCGGCGGCTTCATTTTCTATCCGAATCCCTTCTATCATCGCGATTCCTGATCAACGCAGCCCGGTTCGGCACAAGATGTCGGCGCAAGATGAAGGAGTACGGCAAGCCCCATGGCGGTCTATGTCGACGCGGCGATCTGGAAATGGGTCGGCCACCGCTGGTGTCATCTGCTGGCCGACGATACCGAAGAGCTGCACCGTTTTGCAGCACAGCTCGGCGTCAAGCGCTCGTCCTATCAGGGGCCGCCGAAGACATCGGCGCCGCACTATGACATAACCGGCTTCGAGCGCGACCGCGCGGTGCGGCTTGGCGCCATCGAATGCAGCCGCGAGGAGATCGTTGCGGTCTTCCGGCGGGTGAAGATACCGAAAGGGAAGATACGGCCATGACTTTGACGGCATTTCTGGCTTACTGCGCAGCTATCACGCTTGCCGCCGCCACGCCTGGCCCGGCGATGTTTGCGGTCATCACCAACGGCATCTCACGCGGGTTCGTTCGCGCCTTCATGGCCGGCATTGGCATCGCCGCCGGCGACGCGGTGCTGGTCACTTTGGCGCTGCTCGGCCTCGTGGCGTTGGCACAGACCTTCGAATGGGTGTTTCTCGCCCTGAAATATGCAGGTGCCGCCTACCTGGTCTTCCTCGGCATCAGGATGTGGCGATCGGCCACCGCGCAACCGGACGGCCTGCAGGCGGTGCAGCCAAGGCTGTCCCGATCGTTTTTCCTCGGCGCTTCCATCGCGCTGGGCAACCCCAAGGCGATCCTGTTCCACGCTTCCATCATGCCACTGATCCTCGACCTCGACACGATGACCGTCGCTGACGGACTGCTCGTGGTTGCAGTGGTGATCAGCGTCAACATTCTCACCATGGGTGTCTATGCGGCGCTCGCCGGGCGGGCGTCGGGCTGGTTCAGGACGCCGAGGCGCGTGCATCTGATGAACAGGTTTGCGGGCGGTGCCATGATCGGCACCGGTGCGCTGATCGCCGCACGCTGAACCGCAAGACGCCGCAGCGCTTGCGTTTGTCGCGCATCCCCTCTATATGCGCGCTCATTCCACACACGGACTTTGGTGTCTGCCCGGGAGAAATCCGGCTGAAACCTCCGGTGGCGTTCGAGGACAAAGTCCAAAAATGCCTGTGTCCGTGGAGGCTAACCGGAAAGGATACTCAAGAATGGCTCTGCCTGATTTCAGCATGCGCCAGCTTTTGGAAGCTGGCATTCACTTCGGCCACCAGACCCACCGCTGGAACCCGAAGATGGCGCCCTACATCTATGGCGCCCGCAACAACATCCACATCATCGACCTTTCGCAGACGGTGCCGCTGCTGCACCAGGCGCTGAAGCAGGTTTCCGACACCGTCGCCAAGGGTGGCCGCGTGCTGTTCGTCGGCACCAAGCGCCAGGCGTCCGACATCGTCGCCGATGCCGCGCAGCGCTCGGCCCAGTATTATGTCAACTCCCGCTGGCTCGGCGGCATGCTGACCAACTGGAAGACGATCTCGAATTCCATCCAGCGCCTGCGCAAGCTCGACGAGATGCTGGCCGGCGAGGCCCAGGGGCTCACCAAGAAGGAGCGCCTCAACCTCGATCGCGAGCGCGAGAAGCTCGACAAGGCGCTCGGCGGCATCAAGGACATGGGCTCGACGCCCGACCTGATGTTCGTGATCGACACCAACAAGGAAGCGATCGCCATCCTCGAGGCCAAGCGTCTCGGCATCCCGGTCGTCGCCATCATCGATTCCAACTGCGACCCGGACAAGATCGACTTCCCGATCCCGGGCAATGACGATGCGGCCCGCGCTATCCAGCTCTATTGCGATCTGATCGCCAAGGCTGCAATCGACGGCATCGCCCGCCAGCAGGGCGCGCTCGGCGTCGACGTCGGCGCCTTGGCCGAGGCTCCGGTCGAGCCGGCACTCGATACGACCCCGGCCGCTGAGACACCGGCTGCCGAGACACCGGAAGCGTAACAGCGAAGGCCGGTTTCGGCCTTCATCTTTCTCATATTTTGGCGCGCTAAGCGCTGGCGCCAGGCGCATCACCGAGTCGGTGGTGCGTCGGTGCATTTTAAACGAAGAGGCGACAATGAGCATTTCGGCTGCACAGGTCAAAGAACTCCGCGACTTGACCGGCGCGGGCATGATGGACTGCAAGGCGGCGTTGAACGAAACCAACGGCAACATGGAAGAAGCCGTCGACTGGCTGCGCAAGAAGGGCATTTCCAAGGCCGACAAAAAGGCCGGCCGCACCGCGGCCGAGGGTCTCATCGGCGTCGATTCCGGTATCCGTGAAGCAGCGGTCGTCGAGGTCAATTCCGAGACGGACTTCGTTGCCCGCAACGCCGCGTTCCAGGAGATCGTCGCCAACGTTGCCAAGGTCGCGCTTGCCTATGGCGGCAAGACCGAGGCCGTCGCGGCCGCCCCGTATCCGGGTTCGGACAAGTCGGTCACCGACACCATCAAGGACGCCGTCGGCACGATCGGCGAGAACCTTGGCTTTCGCCGTTCGGCCAAGCTCGCTGTCGAGCATGGCGCCGTCGCAACCTACGTCCACAACGCGGTTGCCGACGGCCTTGGCAAGCTCGGCGTGCTGGTCGCCATCGAAACGACAGGCAACGCGCAGGCAGCCAACGCCTTTGCCCGTCAGGTCGCCATGCACGTCGCCGCCACCAACCCGATGGCGCTGACGACGGAGCAGCTCGATGCAGCCGCGGTCGAGCGCGAGAAGGCGATCTTCGCCGACCAGGCGCGCCAGTCCGGCAAGCCGGAAGCGATCATCGAGAAGATGGTCGAGGGCCGCCTGCGCAAGTTCTACGAAGAGGTCGTGCTGCTCAAGCAGGCTTTCGTGCTCAATCCCGACATCACCGTCGAGAAAGCACTGAAGGATGCCGAGACAGAAATCGGCGCACCGGCCAAGATCACTGCCTATCTGCGGTTCGCGCTCGGCGAGGGCATCGAGAAGGAAGAGACCGATTTCGCGGCGGAAGTCGCGGCGGCGGTCAAGAAGTAAGCTGCCAGCACGGCAGCTTACGTCTCGCCATCACCATAAGATTTTAACGGCCGGGCGTCCGCGAGGGGATGCCCGGCCGATTTTCTGTGTGGTATCGATGAGGCCAGGCAGGCGACGACAAGCCGTCCGGCTCGCTGCCGGACCTGCTCATGCAACGTGCTTTTGCCGGCGTAGGCTAAGGATTGGAAGAGCGTTTTACGGCTCGGGCGCCGCGTGACATCGAGGCGCCCTTCGTGTATCGGAACGCCAATGTCTTGGGGCAGCGCCTGCGCGAGGGCAGCCACCCCGAACGCTCGTAGGCTTAACGATGAGGACCAGATGACGGTGAAGCCCCTCTACCGACGTGTCTTGCTGAAAGCGTCGGGCGAAGCGCTGATGGGTGAACAGCATTTCGGCATCGACGTGTCGGTCGTCGATCGCATCGCCGCCGACATCGCCGAGGCCCGCGCCATGGGCATTGAGGTCGGCGTCGTCATCGGCGGCGGTAACATCTTTCGCGGCGTCGCCGTTGCATCGAAGGGCGGAGACCGTGTCACCGGCGACCACATGGGCATGCTCGCCACGGTCATCAACTCGCTGGCGCTGCGCACCTCGCTGAACAAGATCGGCGTCGACGCGGTGGTACTGTCGGCAATCGCCATGCCTGAGCTTTGCGAGAGCTTTTCGCAGCGCCAGGCCACCGCCTACATGAACCAGGGAAAGGTCGTCATCTTCGCCGGCGGCACCGGCAATCCGTTCTTCACCACCGATTCGGCGGCAGCGCTTCGCGCTGCGGAAATCGGCGCCGATGCGCTGTTCAAGGGCACCCAGGTCGACGGCGTCTATTCGGCCGATCCCAAGAAGGAGCCGAACGCGACGCGCTTCGAACGCATCAGCCATGCCGAAGTCATAGAACGAGGCCTTTCGATCATGGACACGGCTGCGATTGCACTTGCGCGGGAAAACAACATTCCGATAATCGTCTATTCGATCCACGAGAGGGGTGGGTTCGGCGATATTCTGAGGGGCGGCGGCCGTTGCACGGTCGTCGCGGACGATTGATCGGAGAGACAGATCCCGAACCGAAGGTCCGCGTAAGCGAAAAGCGGGCGCCGGTTTTCTGGATTGAGGGCTCGAACACGGGATTTACCCCTGAAACAGTGAACCCGGGCCAACGGGTCGAGGAGATGACGATGAGTGGCGAATACGATGATCTCAAGCGGCGCATGGACGGGGCGATAGCCGCGTTCAAGCACGATCTGGCTTCGCTGCGGACTGGCCGTGCGTCGAGCAACCTGCTCGACGCGATCCAGGTGCAAGCCTATGGCACCACCATGCCGATCAACCAGGTGGCAAACGTGTCGGTGCCGGAGCCGCGCATGATTTCGGTTTCGGTCTGGGACAAGTCGATGGTCGGCGCGGTCGATCGCGCCATCCGTGAATCCAATCTCGGCTTCAATCCGATCGTCGACGGCACCAATCTCAGAATTCCGCTGCCCGAGCTCAACGAACAGCGCCGCAAGGAACTGGTGAAGATCTCGCATGGTTATGCCGAGAATGCGCGCGTCGCGGTGCGCCACGTGCGCCGGGATGGCATGGACTTTCTCAAAAAGGCGGAAAAGGACGGCGACATCAGCGAGGACGACCATCGCAAGCGGTCCGACCAGGTACAGAAACTCACCGATGAGATGATCAGCACCATCGACCATCTGCTTTCCGATAAGGAAGCTGAAATCATGCAGGTTTAGGGTCGGTGTCCGATCCGAAAGCGAAACTATGACAAGCCCTGCGCATGTCGCGATCATCATGGACGGAAACGGACGCTGGGCCAAGGCGCGCGGCATGCCGCGGCTTGCCGGCCATCGTGCCGGCGTCGAGGCGTTGCGCAACACGGTGCGCGCCGCGCCTGGCCTCGGCATCTCCTTCCTGACCGTCTACGCCTTCTCGTCGGAAAACTGGTCGCGGCCGAAGTCCGAAGTCAGCGACCTGATGGGCCTGTTGAAACTCTTTATCCGCCGCGATCTCGCCGACCTGCACCAGAACGGCGTACGGGTCAGGATCATCGGCGACAGGGCAGGGCTGCAGCCTGACATCAGGACCCTGCTCGAAGAGGCCGAAGCGCTGACCGTTCGCAACGAGGCGCTCACTCTGGTCATCGCTTTCAACTATGGCGGGCGCGACGAGATCGTGCGCACGGCGCGCAAGCTCGCCTCGGCCGTGGCGCGTGGCGAGCTCGACAGCGAGGCGATCACGGCCGAGTCCTTCGCCGGTTCTCTCGATACCCAGGGCATTCCGGATCCGGAACTGGTCATCCGCACCAGCGGCGAGCTCAGGCTGTCGAATTTCCTTCTGTGGCAGGCGGCCTATAGCGAGCTTGTCTTCCTGCCTTGCTACTGGCCCGATTTCAGCCGCGAGCATTTGGCCGACGCATTGCGCGATTTCGCCGGCCGCGAGCGCCGTTTCGGCGGGCTTGGCGCTCAAGACGTCGCTGTGACGGCCAAGGGATGAGCAACCTCCAGCTTCGCGTCATTTCTGCCGTGGTGCTTGCCGTCTTCACGCTTGGCCTGACCTGGCTCGGCGGACTGCCCTTCCGGTTGCTTTGCGCCGCCATGACGATCCTGATCTTTTACGAATGGACGCGGATGTGCCGCCCGGTCCCCGCCACCAGTCTTGGTTTTCTGCCGGAAGCGCTGCTTCTGGTCTTCATCGGCGCCTTGATCGCCGGCTTGCCGGCGCCCTGGCTGCTGTTGCTTGTGGCTGTGCTGGTCGTTGTCACGCTGGTCGCGGCTTCGATGCGCCAGAGCTCGATGCGCCAGAGCTCGATACGCCAGAGCTCGATACGCCAGACGGGGCAATGGGACGCCTCCGGCCTTGCCTATGCCGCCGTTTCCGGCCTGTCACTTGCTCTTTTGCGCGACGGCGACCATCCCGGCCTCGTTGCCATTCTCTTCCTGTTCGCCGTGGTCTGGGCGACCGACATATCGGCCTATTTCGTCGGTCGCGCCGTCGGTGGCCCGAAACTGGCGCCGTCGATCTCGCCCGGCAAGACGCAGAGCGGAGCACTCGGCGGCGCCGTCGGCGGCGTGGTCGCCGGGTTGCTTTTGGCTGCTGCGGCCGGAGCCGGCAATCTCGCAGTGCTCGGTGCCGTCGCGCTCGTGCTTTCGATCGTCGCCCAAGCCGGCGACCTTTTCGAATCATGGGTGAAGCGCCGCCATGACCGCAAGGATTCGGGCACGCTGATACCTGGCCATGGCGGCGTCATGGACCGGGTCGACGGGCTTGTCGCGGCGGCTTTCGCCCTGTACGTCATCGGCTGGATTTCGGCGACCGCCGACCATCCGGCACAGGGGCTGTTTCCAGCTTGATCGGCATTGTTCTTGGCTGGCGCAGGATGCGCCATGGATTCGCCTGGATTGATGTCACAGTCGCGGCACAATCATTGCTGCGGAAGACTGGTTGCGGAAGAACATGCTGCGGATGAATTTGAGGGCATGAATTGAACGGGATTCTTCAATCGGTTTTCAGCACGGAGGGCTTTTTGCTCGGCACGCTGGTGCCTTTCCTGTTCGTGCTGACCGTGGTGGTGTTCGTCCACGAGATGGGCCATTACCTCGTCGGGCGCTGGTGCGGCATCGGCGTGAAAGTCTTTTCGATCGGCTTCGGGCCGGAACTCTTCGGCTTCAATGACAGCCACGGAACGCGCTGGAAACTCTGCGCCATACCGCTCGGCGGTTACGTCAAATTCGTTGGCGACATGAACGCCACCTCGAGCCAGCCCAGCTCGGAGGAGATCGAGACGCTGACCGATGCCGAACGCAAGGTCGCTTTTCACACGCAGCCGGTCTGGAAGCGCGCGGCAACCGTGGTGGCCGGGCCGCTATTCAACTTCCTGCTGACGATCGCCGTCTTTGCGGTGCTGTTTTCCGCCTACGGCCGACCCGTCATGGAGCCAATGGTGGCTGAAGTCACCGCCGGCAGTCCTGCGGCCAGGGCCGGCATTCTGCCTGGCGACCGATTCGTTAGCGTCGACGGCAGCAAGGTCCAGACCTTCTCCGACGTCCAGCGTCTGGTTTCAGGCCGCGGCGGGGATACCATCACCTTCGTCATGCTGCGCGACGGCAAGGAGGTCACCGTTACGGCGGCGCCGGAACTGATGGAGCAGCAAGATGGGCTGGGCAACAAGGTCAAGGTGGCCGTAATCGGCGTCGTCAACAACCAGGAATTCGGTCAACCCAAGCTGATCACCTACAGCCCGGTCGGAGCGGTAGGGGCGGCGGTCGAGGAGACGGGATATATCATTCAGCGCACCGGTCAGTTCCTGCAGCGTTTCGTCGTCGGTCGCGAGGACAAATGCCAGCTGGGCGGCCCAATCAAGATCGCAAAGATGTCGGGACAGGCGGCAAAGCTGGGCTTCGAGTGGCTTGTGCAGCTCGTTGCCTTGCTGTCGGTCGGGATCGGTATTCTCAACCTTTTGCCGATTCCCCCCCTCGACGGCGGCCATCTCCTGTTCTACGGCGTGGAGGCCGTCATTCGGCGACCGGTGTCGGAACGGATGATGGAGATGGGCTATAGAGCCGGCCTGCTTCTCGTCTTGGGCTTCATGGGGTTTGTTTTCTGGAACGATCTGTTTGGGTGCTGAAATCATGAAGAAATTTGGCTTCGATACACCCAGCGTTGAGACGCCGTTTACCATGCGTGGGGATATGCGTGACGCGAAAGCCACGCAACAGAGTTAAGTAAATACAAATTAACCAGGAGCCTTGCGTGTAGGGAAAATCCGGTTAATACGGTAGGGGAAATTACCGCACGTCCGGTTTTCTCGCCGTGGGGACTTCGAGAAAAGGTACAAAAGCCCGATGAAGGCAACATCCAAGTTTCTGAGCGCCGCGTCCGCGGTGGCCCTGTCCGCCGCCCTGGTCGTGCCAGGCGCGCTCGCAGTACAATTCGTTGCCACATCGGCGGCCGAGGCCGCTGTTGTTTCAAGGGTTGAGGTCAGCGGCAATCAGCGTGTCGACGCCGACACGATCCGAAACTATGTCACGATCAAGCCCGGCAAGGCCTTTTCCAGCTCCGATGTCGACGATGCGGTCAAGGCGCTGTTCGGCACCGGGCTGTTCTCGGACGTCCAGATCAACCAGGTCGGTTCGACGCTGGTCATCAAGGTTTCCGAATATCAGGTCGTGAACCAGGTGCTGTTCCAGGGCAACAAGAAGCTCAAGGACAACGCCCTGACGGCTGCGGTCCAGCTGAAGCCGCGCGGAACGTTCTCGCAGCAGGCGCTCGATGCTGATGTCGAGGCGGTCAAGGCCGCCTACAGGCGTATCGGTCGCGACGACGCCGCCGTGACCACCCAGATCATGGATCTTGGCGACAACCGCGTGAACGTGGTCTTCAACATCAACGAAGGTGGCCGTACCCAGATCGCCGCGATCAATTTCGTCGGCAACAGCGCCTATTCGAGCCGTCGTCTGTCCGACGTCATCTCTACCAAGCGCTCGTCCGTCCTTTCGTTCGTGCTGCGTGACGACGTCTATGACGAAGACAAGCTGCGCGCCGACCAGGAACTGCTGCGCCGTTTTTACTACAATCACGGCTATGCCGACTTCCAGGTGATTTCGGCGGTCGGCGAACTCGACGAAACCACCAACAAATACACGGTGACCATCACCGTGCAGGAGGGCGACCGCTACACATTTGGCGACGTCAGCGTCGAGAGCACGATTCCCGAGGTCGACGGCGCGTCGCTGCAGTCGGTGGTCGAGACCCACAAGGGCGATGTCTACAACGCCAAGAACGTCGAGGACACCATCATCGCGCTGACCGAGAAGGTCGCCGGTTCTGGGTACGCCTTCGCCCAGGTGACGCCGCGCGGCGACCGCAATTTCGAGAACCACACGATTTCGGTTGTCTATACGATCGACCAGGGCACCAAGGCCTATGTCGAGCGCATCGAGATTCGCGGCAACGACCGGACACGTGACTATGTCATTCGCCGCGAATTCGACGTGAGTGAGGGCGATGCCTTCAACCAGGTGCTCATCCAGCGCGCGAAGAAGCGGCTGGAAGCGCTCGATTATTTTGAAAAAGTCGAGGTTTCCACTGTGCCCGGCTCCGAGCCGGATCAGGTCGTGCTCGTGGTCGATGTGGTCGAGAAATCGACCGGCGAGTTCTCGGTCGGCGCCGGCTATTCGACCGGCGGCGACACGGCGGGCCCGTCCGTCGAAGGATCGATCACCGAGCGCAACTTCCTCGGGCGCGGCCAGTTCATCAGGCTATCCGCGGGCGGCGGCAAGAATTCGCGCGACTATGCGTTCTCCTTCACCGAGCCCTATTTCCTCGGGCGTCGTATTGCCGCCGGCTTCGACGTCTTCCACCGGACCAGGCAATACGACGACTACGAGAGCGAGACGACAGGCGCGACGGTGCGCTTCGGCCTGCCGATCACCGACAACATCTCGACGCAGCTCGCGTATAATATCTCGCAGGAGAAGTATAAGCTCGATGAAGGCTGCGAGACCGCCGGCGATTACGATCCCCTCAAATGCGACGTTTCTCAGGCAATCCTTGAAGGTATTGACGAAAGCCCGTGGCTCAAGTCATCGGTCAGCCTCGGCTTGGTCTATAACACCATCGACGATATGAAGAACCCGCATGAAGGCATCTACGCCAATGTGACCACGGAAGTGGCCGGCCTCGGCGGTGATGCCCAATTCGTCAAGGTGACGGGGCGCACCAGCGTCTACCAGACATTGTCGGAGCAGCTCGATCTGGTGGGCCTGATTTCGGGCGGTGCCGGCCATGTCCAAGGCTATGGCAGCGAAGACCTGCGCATCTTCGATCATTTCCAGAGCAACGATCGCATGATTCGCGGCTTTGCCTATGGCGGTATCGGTCCTGTGGATCCGACGACTGGCGATCACCTCGGCGGTACTACTTATTTCCATGCCTCGGCGGAGGCTCAATTCCCGATGCCGGTCATTCCGGAGAGCTTCGGTTTGCGCGGCGCGGTCTTCGCTGATGCGGCAACGCTTTATGGCAGCAAGATCAACCGGCACCTTAACGATGGCAATCCGGCCAACGATATAACCATTGCGGGCACCGGCATGGAATGGCGTGCCTCGGTCGGTGTCGGTCTCATGTGGGCGTCGCCCTTCGGTCCGATTCGCATCGACTATGCGGTCCCGGTCAAGAAGGAAGACGACGACGACGTGCAGGAATTCAACTTCGGCATATCGACCCGCTTCTGATTGGCGGACATCGATGCTTCCGGGCCATTGTGGTCCGGAAGAGAGTGATCCGACCTAGCTGGATATAGCTTCTGGAATGACCGATCCGGTGTTCTTCGCGCCATCACGCCGGTATACGGCAGGCGAAGTCGCGAATCTGACCGGCTCGGTGCTCGTCGATGCCGGCCAGTCCGATATATCGATCGAAGCCTTGGCGCCGGCAAGCGAAGGCGGCGAGCATGCGCTTGTCTTCGTCGATGGCAGACGCAACTTCGCGCTGATGCAATCGCTGCGGGCAGCGGCGGTTCTCTGCCCCGCCGAGTTTGCCGGCAAGGCCCCGGCAGGCATTGCCGTCCTGGTCCATCCGCGCCCGCAACAGGCTTTCGCGATGGTTGGACGCCTTCTTTTCCCGGCGGCCGCGACACCGGCGCCGCTGACCGGTGAAACCGGCATCTCGCCGCATGCGCATATCGATCCATCGGCGCATATCGAAGCCGGCGCGATCGTCGAGGCCGGCGCGGTCATCGGCCCCCGCGCTTCTGTCGGCAGCGGAACCGTCATTGCTCCTCATGCCGTTATCGGTCCTTCCTGCCAGTTCGGCCGCGACGGCTATGTCGGCCCGGGCGCCAGCATCCAGTACGCGCTGATCGGCAACCGCGTCATCGTGCATGGCGGCGCCCGCATCGGTCAGGACGGTTTTGGCTTCGTGGCCGGCGCCAAGGGCCCGGAACGCGTTCCGCAAATCGGCCGGGTCATTATCCAGGACGATGTCGAGATCGGCTCGAACACCACGGTCGATCGTGGCGCCATGTCCGACACGATCATCGGTCAAGGCACCAAGATCGACAATCTGGTGCAGATCGCTCATAACGTCCGCATCGGCCGCAATTGCATAATCGCCGGCCTTTCGGGTATTTCCGGTTCCGTAACGGTGGGCGACAACGTCACCATGGGTGGCGGTGTCGGCCTTGCCGATCACCTGACCATCGGGACGGGGGCCAAGCTTGCCGCAAGAAGTGGGTTCATGAGCAACGTCCCCGCAGGCGAGATTTGGGGAGGGTATCCGGCACAGCCGATGGCGGAAGCCATGCGGGAGATTGCCGCTTTGCGAAGACTGGCCAGGGCGCGGAAATCGAGCAACGGGGGAAATAGCTGAGATGGCGGCGACAACGCTCGAAGCGGTCGACATATTGGGGCTGATGAAGCTCCTGCCGCATCGCTATCCGTTCCTGATGATCGACCGCATCATCGACATCGACGGCGACGAGTCCGCTATCGGCGTCAAGAACGTGACCATAAACGAGCCGCATTTTCAGGGTCATTTCCCGGATCAGCCGGTCATGCCCGGCGTGCTGATCGTCGAGGCGATGGCGCAGACGGCCGGCGCCATCTGCATCCGCAGTCTTGGCACCGAAAAACCATCGCTGGTCTATTTCCTGACCATCGACAACGCCAAATTCCGTAAACCGGTCGTTCCGGGCGATCAGTTGAAAATCCATGTCAAGAAAATCAAGAAACGCGGCAATCTTCTCAAATTCGGCTGCGAGGCTCTGGTCGACGGCGTCAAGGCCGCGGAAGCGGAGATCTCGGCGATGATGGTGGCGAGCGCCTGACGATCGAATGCTCATGAAAATTCAGACAGTCATCCATCCATCGTCGGTCATCGAGGCAGGCGCTAAAATCGGCGTAGGCGTCCGCATCGGGCCGTTCTGCCACATCAGTGCCGACGCGGTGATCGGCGACCGCGTCGAACTGGTCAGCCACGTCTCGGTGTTGGGCGCGACCACCATCGGTGCGTCGACCAAGGTCTATCCGATGGCGATACTGGGCGGGCCGCCGCAGAACACCAAGCACAAGGGCGGCCGCACCACGCTGGTTATCGGGGAGAACTGCACGATCCGCGAAGGCGTGACCATGCATCTCGGCACCGATTCCAGCCGCGGCGAGACGACGATCGGCGATAACGGCAACTTCCTTGCCTACGCTCACATCGCCCATGACTGCGTCGTCGGCAAGAACGCCACCTTCGCCAATCAGGCGACGCTGGGCGGCCATTGCGAGATCGGCGACAACGTCTATATCGGCGGCCTCACCGCTGTTCATCAATTTGTCCGCGTCGGCGACAATGCGTTTCTCGGTGGTTGCTCGGCAATCGTTGGCGATGTCATCCCCTATGCCATCGCGGTCGGCAATCGGGCGAGCCTTCGCGGCCTCAACATCATCGGCCTGAAGCGCGCCGGGCTGCCGCGCTCCGAGATCCATATGCTGCGCAAGGCCTACAGGACGATCTTCGATCGCTCCCGAACCGTCGGCGAGAACATCGAGTTCGCCAAGGCGGAATTCGCCTCGTCGCCGACCGCCATGAAAATCATCGATTTCATCGCCAGTCGCGGCAAGCGGCACTACGCCGTCCCGTCGCTCAAGGCTGGCGACGGCGAGAATGCCGATGACGAAGATTAGGGGCAGATGACGAAGACTGAGGCCACCCGGATGGGCCTTGATCTCGCGCCGGACGCCAAGGTCGGCATCATCGCCGGCGGCGGCAGTCTGCCGGTCGAAGTTGCCAGGGCCCTTGCCCGGCAAGGCAAGTCTCCCTTCGTGGTGATGGCGGCGGGCGAGGTCGACCGCATATCAGACTTCGACGACTATGAGCAGGCGACCTTGAGGCTGGAGGATGTCGGCTCATTGCTGCCGACGCTCAAAAGTCATCATGTTACCCATCTGGTGACCGCGGGCCATATCACACGCCGCCCTAGGCTGAGCGCCATGCGCCTTAATTTCGGCCTGCTCGCTTGGGTGCCCAGCCTTCTTGTCGGTGTAACCCAAGGCGACGACACCGTGCTGAAACTGTTCGTGCGAAGGATCGAGCGCAGCGGCATCAAGGTCGTCGGCGCCCATGAGATCGTGCCGGAACTGGTCGCAGCCGAAGGGGCGCTGACCAAGGCGGCGCCGCGAAAATCCGACTGGCGCGACATCGAAGCGGCGCATGCTGCGGCAAAGGCCATCGGCGCGCTGGATATCGGCCAGGCGGCTGTTGCGGTCGGTGGCCGCGCCATCGCGCTGGAAGGCGTCGAGGGAACCGACGGATTGCTCGAGCGAACAAGGCAGTTGCGCGGTCATGGCAGGTTGGCTGGCAGAACGCGCGGCGTCCTGGTCAAATGCGCCAAGCCCGGCCAGGAGCTGCGCGCCGATCTGCCTTCCATCGGGCCGCAGACGGTAGATGCGGCGCATGCCGCCGGACTTGCCGGTATTGCCGTCGAAGCCGGCCGCTCGCTAATTCTGGAAGGCCCCGCCGTCGTCGCCCGCGCCAATGCGCTCGGCCTGTTCGTGGTCGGCCTGCCTGCTGCGGAGCCGGCGCATGGCAAATGAGAAACCGCTGAAGATCGCCATCGTCGCCGGCGAGGAGTCCGGCGACCTGCTTGGCGCCGACATCGTGGAGGCGCTCAAGCGCGCGACCGGACGCGAGGTTCGGCTCGTCGGCATTGGTGGCCGCCATTTGCAGGCGCTCGGCCTCGCTCCGCTCTTCGACGGCGCCGAGATCGCGCTTACGGGATTGAGCGCCATCCTGCGTGACCTGCCGCGCCTGATGCGGCGGATCAGCCAGACAGCCAGTGCGGTCGCCGGCGAAAAGCCCGACTGCCTCATCACCATCGACAGTCCGGATTTTTCGCTGCGCGTGGCGAAGAAGGTTCGCGCCGCCGATCCCGCAATCCCGATCGTCCACTATGTCTGCCCGAGCGTCTGGGCGTGGCGGCCGGGCAGGGCGGTGGCGATGAAGCCATATGTCGACCATATCCTTTGTATCCTGCCTTTCGAGGTGAAGGAACTCGCCCGCCTCGGCGGACCGCCCGGAACTTATGTCGGTCATCGCCTTGCGCATGATCCTGGCGTGCTCGGCGCAGCCAAGGCGCAAAGCTCGCCGCGCGACCTGTCCGAAGATCGCGTAAAGACACTGCTTGTGCTGCCCGGCTCGCGTCGCGGCGAGGTGCGACGCCTGGTCGACCCGTTCGGCAAGACGGTCTCGATCCTGCGCGCGCGCGGGCATCGCTTGCGCCTGCTGTTGCCGACGGTGCCGCATGTTGCCGACCTGGTCAGGGCTTCGGTGGCAAGCTGGGACGAGAAGCCGGAGATCATCCTTGATCCCGAACGCAAATGGCAGGCTTTCGGCAAGGCCGATGCGGCGTTGATCGCGTCGGGAACGGTGTCGCTGGAACTGGCGCTGTCGGGTGTGCCGATGGTCTCCTGCTACCGCTTCGATCCGGTCATGCGGATGGCCCAGAGCCTGATCACCGTATGGAGCGCCGCCTTGCCCAATCTTATCGCCGACCGCCCGGTCGTGCCGGAAAGCTACAACGAATATGTGCGGCCGCACTATCTGGCGCGGCAGTTGGAGGCGCTATTTGCCGATACCCCCTATCGGGCATGGCAGAAGGACGGTTTTGCCGAGGTGGCCAGACGCATGGCCGTCGACAGAGCTTCTGGCGATATCGCGGCGGAGGTGGTGATGGGCATGGTGAATGGTAAATAGTGAATGGTGAATAGCCTGGCTATGGACGCCTGAGTGGCGCGCCGTTACTTCCATTCACCATTCACCATTCACCATTCACCGCTTGGCGATCGGCACGTAGTCGCGTTCCGGCGCGCCTGTATAGAGCTGGCGCGGGCGGCCGATCTTCTGATGCGGATCCTCGATCATCTCTTTCCACTGCGCGATCCAGCCGACGGTGCGGGCGACCGCGAACAGCACGGTAAACATGGTGGTGGGGAAGCCCAGCGCCTTCAGCGTGATGCCGGAATAGAAATCGACATTCGGATAAAGCTTCTTCTCGATGAAATAAGGGTCGGTCAGCGCGATCTTTTCCAGCTCCATGGCGATGTCGAGCAGCGGATCGTCCTTGATGCCGAGTTCGCCCAGAACCTCATGCGCGGTCTTCTGCATGATCTTGGCGCGCGGATCGTAATTCTTGTAGACGCGGTGGCCAAAGCCCATCAATCGGAACGGATCGTTCTTGTCCTTGGCGCGGGCTATGAATTCCGGGATATGGTCGACATGGCCGATCTCGCCCAGCATGTTCAAGGCCGCCTCGTTGGCGCCGCCATGGGCCGGCCCCCACAGACAGGCGATGCCGGCGGCGATGCAGGCAAAGGGATTGGCGCCCGACGAGCCGGCGAGGCGGACGGTCGAGGTCGAGGCGTTCTGCTCGTGATCGGCGTGCAGGATGAAGATGCGCTCCATCGCACGCGCCAGCACCGGGTTGATCTTGTATTCCTCGCACGGCACGGCAAAGCACATATGCAGGAAGTTGGCCGCGAAATTCAGCTCGTTCTTCGGGTAAATGAAGGGCTGGCCGATATGGTATTTGTAGGCCATCGCCGCGATCGTCGGCATCTTGGCGATCAGCCGCATCGATGCGACCATACGCTGATACGGGTCCGAAATGTCGGTGGAATCGTGATAGAAGGCCGACAGCGCGCCGACCACGCCGCACATCACGGCCATCGGGTGCGCGTCGCGGCGAAAGCCGGTGAAGAAGCGCGACATCTGCTCATGCACCATGGTGTGGCGCGTCACGCGGTAGTCGAAGTCGTCCTTTTGCGCCTTGGTCGGCAATTCGCCGTAAAGCAAGAGATAGCAGACTTCGAGGAAGTCGCCATGCTCGGCCAGCTGGTCGATCGGATAGCCGCGATGCAAAAGGATGCCGGCATCGCCATCGATGAAGGTGATTTCCGACTCGCAGCTTGCCGTCGACGTGAAGCCGGGATCGTAGGTGAAGGCCCCGGTGGTGCTATAAAGCGAGCCAATGTCGATGACATCAGGTCCGACCGAGCCGCTTCGCACCTTCAACTCGTGAGTTTTACCACCGAGTTCCAGTTTTGCAGTCGACGCGTGGGTTTTGCCGCCAAATTCCAGTCTTGTCGCAGCTTCGGACATTGCAAACTCCTTTTTTGTTTCTTCATGCCGGCAAAGGCGAAATATCCGCAACGCAACACGTCGAAAGCATTCGAATGCTCGTGTTTGCGCCCGCAATTGGATTTGCGTGCCAAATTGGGCCAGAACCTAATGTTGCACTGCGAAAGCCGCCTTTCAATGCCAATCTTTTTGGGCCAGTTCTCCTAATCGATTTGATCGGCGATGCGCGCCAGGCTTTCCTCGCGGCCAAGCACGGCAAGCACATCGAACACGCCCGGCGAGGTGCTTTTGCCGGTGAGCGCGGCCCGCATAGGTTGGGCCACGGCGCCGAGTTTCCGGTCGCCGGCCAGCGCATATTCGCGGATCGCAGCCTCCGCCGCAGCGGCCGTCCAGTCGCCTGAAACCGCCTTCAGTGCCGCGTGGGCGCCCCGCAGGATCTCACGCGCTTCACCACCGAGCAGCGCCGCCGCCTTCTCCTCGATCGGTAGCGGCCGCTGGGCGAACAGGAAGGCGGCACCGTCGGCCAGCTCGACCAGCGTCTTGGCGCGCTCCTTCAAGCCGGGCAGGGCGGCAAGCAACTGCGCCTTGCTCTTGTCGTCGAGCCGCGCGGCGATCGCTGGTCCGCCTTCGAGATAGGGCAAGGTGGCGATGAAGATATCGAGCAATTCGGCGTCGTTCATCCGACGCATGTGCACGCCGTTCAGCGCCTCGAGCTTGGCGAAGTCGAAGCGGGCGGCTCCCTTGTTGACGTCGCCTATGTCGAACCACGCAACCATGTCGGCGATCGACATGATCTCGTCGTCGCCGTGGCTCCAGCCGAGCCGCGCCAGGTAGTTGAGCAGTGCCTCGGGCAGGTAGCCCATGGCGCGATAGGCTTCGACTCCGAGGGCGCCATGCCGCTTCGACAGCTTGGCGCCGTCGGCGCCATGTATCAGCGGGATATGCGACATCGACGGCACCTCCCAGCCCATGGCCCGATAGATCACCGTCTGGCGGGCGGCGTTGGTCAGATGGTCGTCGCCGCGGATGATGTGGGTGATGCCCATGTCATGGTCGTCGACGACGACGGCATGCATATAGGTCGGATTGCCGTCCGAGCGCAGGATGATGAAATCGTCGAGATCCTTGTTGGGGAAGCGCACCTCGCCCTGCACTCGGTCATGCACCACCGTCTCGCCGTCGGTCGGCGCCTTGATGCGGATGGCACCCTTGGCGCCGGCCGGCGCCTCCGACGGGTCGCGGTCGCGCCAGCGGCCGTCATAGCGGGGCGGCAGCCCCTTGGCCCGTGCGCTCTCGCGCATCGCCTCCAGCTCGGCCGGCGTCGCATAGCAGTAATAGGCCTTGCCGAGGCGCACCAGCTCCTCGGCGACCGCGCGATGGCGCGGCGCGCGCTCGAACTGCGATACCGGCTCGCCGTCCCAAGTGAGGCCGAGCCAGGAGAGCCCATCGAGAATGGCGGCGGTTGCCGCGTCGGTCGAACGCTCGCGATCGGTGTCCTCGATGCGCAGCAGCATCGTGCCGCCGGTGTGTTTCGCATACAGCCAGTTGAACAGCGCCGTGCGCGCCCCGCCAATATGCAGGAAGCCGGTGGGCGAGGGGGCAAAACGGGTGACGACCTTGTCGGACATGGAACTCTCGGGGCAAGCGCAGGAAACGGATGTGGCGGTGCGGACTTTCGCGCGTCGCGCGTTCATGTAGCATAGGAGGTCAAGGGCGCAAGGGGCAGACCCGATGGCTGGACCAGGCCGCGATGCGGACGAGAGCGACGGCGCGGTCAGCAGCGTCAGCGAACGGTCGCTGTTTGCCACATCGGTGCCTGTCATACCGGCGCCGGATTCGCTGCCACGCCTTGATGTCAGCCCCTGGCCCCCTCAGGGGCTTGCAACGGTCCCGAGCCCGAAGATCGGCCCTGCCCTTCGCCTGCGCGGACACCTTCGCCGTCTTTCGCCGTCCGGCATCCGCAACAGCGTGGTCTCCGCGGCCAGCCTGGAAATCGACCGTGGCGTCGCCTTCTTGCTGGTGCCGGTTTTCCTGGCATGCGGGGTGATCTTCTATTTTTCATTGGCGAGCGAACCGGACTTTTCGCAACCCATCGCCGTCGTCGTCCTCACGGCATTGTGTGCGGCCGCCTCGCGCTCATGGCGCAAAACGCATCTGTGCTTCGTGGTGACGCTGCTGTGCGCGCTCGGCGTGCTCGCCGCCAAGGTCGAGACATGGCGCGCGGGAACGCAGATGCTCGGCTCGGAAATCCCGACCCGGCTGACCGGCCGTGTCGTTAGCCTCGACCGGATGGCGAACGGTCGCATCCGGCTGACCATCGATGTGATCTCGACCGCCCGGCCAACGCTGCGCTACATGCCGGCTCGGATTCGCGCTTCGGCGATGAAGATACCGCCTGAGATGACCGCCGGATCAAAAGTGACCGGCTATGTCAGGCTGCTGCCACCAACCGGCCCGGTGCGGCCGGACGGCTATGATTACTCGTTCGACAGCTATTTTGCCGGCATCGGCGCCAGCGGCTTTTTCCTTGGCACGCCAAAGGTCATTCCCCCGAATGGTTCACCAGATGGGACACCGCTTGCTGCGCGTCTTTCTTCCGCAGTCGAGAACGCGCGGGAGAGCATCGCAGTCCATGTTCGCAGTCAAGTTGGCGGTGCCGAAGGCGAGATTGCCGCCGCGCTGATTGTCGGCGTGCGCGCTGGCATTCCCGAAGAGATCAACGAGGCGATGCGGCGCACCGGCATCTATCACATCATCTCCATCTCCGGCCTGCACATGGCGCTGGTTGCCGGCACGGTCATGGCGCTGCTGCGCGGCGCCTTTTCGCTGTTTCCCGATTTCTCCTCGCGACGGCCGGTCAAGAAATACGCGGCCGCGGCCGCGCTTTTTTCGATTGCAGCCTATCTCATCATTTCGGGCGTCGTGGTCGCGGCCGAACGCAGCTTTATCATGCTGGCGGTGATGCTGATCGCCGTGCTGTTCGACCGGGCGGCGCTCACCATGCGCAATCTGGCGATCTCGGCGATTGCCGTCATCGTCGTATCGCCGCATGAGGTTGTCGGGCCGAGTTTTCAAATGTCCTTCGCCGCGACCGCGGCGCTCGTCGGCGCCTATGCCGGCTGGTCCGACTACCGAGCAGGCAGGGCCACCGCGCCACCGCCGCGACGATCGCCGCTCGGCTTCGTCACGCGAAAATTCCTGGTGGCGATGGGCGGCCTTGCCATGACCTCCATCATCGCGGGAAGCGCGACGGCGCTTTTTGCCATATGGCATTTCCAGCGGGTCTCGCCACTCAGCCTGTTCGCCAATCTGGCGATCATGCCTGTTGTTTCGCTGGTGGTCATGCCTTTCGGCGTTCTTAGCGCTCTGGCGATGCCGTTCGGTGCCGACGGGCCTTTCCTCTATGTGATGGGCAAGGGGCTGTCAGCGATGATCGTCCTATCCGGATGGATCTCGGAGCGCTCGCCCATCGACGCGGTCGGGCTGATTTCGATGCAGTCGGTCCTGCTGGCGACGATCGCTCTTGTCATCGCGACCATGGCGACGACCTGGCTGCGGCTCGCGGCGCTTCCTTTTGCGCTTGCCGGCCTGCTGACGATTTCCGACACACGCACGCCCGACGTGCTGATCTCGGAGAATGCGCGACTGGTCGCTCTGCCGGTCGGCGGCGGTGAGCTTGCCGTCAACCGGGCGCGCCCGAACGAATTTACCATCGACAACTGGAAACACGCCCTGAAGGCCGAGACGATCATCATGCCGGAGACATTCGCCAAGACGGATATACAATTCGACATCACCGATCCGGCAGACCTGCCGCCGGGCGCGCCTTTCTACTGCACCGCCGGCCTGTGCCTTGCCCGGCATCCGTCCGGTGCGATCGTCGCGCTCGCCGACGACCGCAAAACCGCGCGGCCAGCCTGTGCCTTTGCGGACTTGATCGTCATCGACGATGCGACAGCCTATTATGATCCCTGCCGCAATCCGCTGGTCCTCGTCGTGACCAAACGGCAACTCGCTCGCATGGGCAGTGCCGCCGTCTTCTTCGATCCGCAATCGGCGACGACGCGCGCAAAAATTCGTTTCGCCGTCGAAGAACCGTACCGGCCCTGGCATGTACAGCGACAGTTTTCTCGAGAGGCGAGGGGGCTGCCGCCATACCGCGAGGCCGAAAAACCCAAAAAAGCCGCCGCTCAGTAACGCCGAATCAATCCGACGAGCTTGCCCTGCACCTTGACCCGGTCAGGCCCGAAAATGCGCGTCTCATAGGCCGGATTGGCGGCTTCCAGGGCGATCGAGGCGCCTTTGCGGCGGAACCGCTTCAGCGTCGCTTCCTCCTCGTCGACCAGGGCCACGATGATCTCGCCGGGCTGGGCGGTGTTGGCGTTGCGAATAATGACCGTGTCGCCGTCGAAAATGCCGGCCTCGATCATCGAATCACCCTTGACCTCCAAGGCATAATGCTCGCCGCCCATGATCATGTCCGGCGGCACCGAGATCGAATGCGTCTGGTGCTGGATGGCATCGATCGGCACACCGGCAGCGATGCGGCCCATCACCGGGATGGATACGGTGGCAATGACGTCGTCGTCATTGCCGGCCGCAGGCATGCGTGAAGGCGCTGGCTTGACCTGTCGTCCGAGGTTGCCCTGACCAAGACTGCCTTGAATGACGCTCGGCGAGAATTTGCGCGCCGCATTGAGACCGGGCGCGATCGAATCGGGCAGGCGCAGCACCTCCAGCGCGCGGGCGCGGTTGGGCAAGCGGCGAATGAAGCCGCGCTCCTCCAGCGCCGTGATCAGCCGATGGATTCCCGACTTGGAGGCGAGGTCGAGCGCTTCCTTCATCTCGTCGAAGGAAGGCGGAATGCCGCTTTCCTTCAGCCGTTCGTGGATGAACATAAGCAGTTCATGTTGTTTGCGTGTCAGCATCGCGACCCCCAACAGAATCAAAAAACAAACCCAGAACAAACACTATCTGTTCCAGTTGTGTTCCGCAACCGTTTAAAGTTTAATGAATCTGTTGACGTTTTGTTCAGCGTAGCATCAGCACGCTGCAGGCAGCGCCCGTCGTGGCTGCGGGAGCGAATGGCTCGCGCACGATCAGCCCGTTGGCGTCGGCCAGCATTCTGAGCATCGAGGAATCCTGGATGCCGAACGGCGTCGCCTCAAGCAAGCCGGCTTCTTCCTTCACCATGGCGCGTACATAGTCCTGCCTGAGATCGTTGGCCGGCATCGCAGCACCCAGCCGCGCCTCACGGATGTCCTGCCGGTAGGCACGGCCGCCGAGCCGTGCAAGCAGCGGCTTCAGGAAGAGCTGCGTGCAGACCAGGCTCGCCACCGGATTGCCGGGCAGGCCGATGCAGCGGATGCCGCCCAGCCGGCCGAACATCAGCGGTTTGCCGGGCCGCATGGCGATCTTCCAGAAATCGAGCGTCATGCCTTCGCCGGTCAGCACGTCATGAACGAGGTCGTGGTCGCCGACCGAGGCGCCGCCCAACGTGACGATGACGTCGGCTCCTGCGTCGACCGCTTTTTTCACCAGCGCGGCGATCGCCTCCTTGCGGTCTGCGGCGATGCCGAGATCGAGCACACGCGCGCCGACCGAGCGGGCCGCGGCGGCGACGCCATAGGCATTGGACGAGATGATCTGGTCTGGGCCGAGGTCGCTGCCCGGCGGCAGCAATTCGTCGCCGGTGGCGATGATGGCGACCAGCGGCCGTTTCACCACGCTGACCTGCGGATGGTTGGCTGACGCCGCCAGTGACAAGGCCGCCGGATCGAGCAGGCGGCCTTTCCCCAGCAGAACGTCGCCCTTTGAGAAATCGAGCCCGAGGCGGCGGATGTTGCGGCCTTCAACCGTCGATGCGGTCACTTCGATGCTGCCGCCGCCAAGGTCGCGGACATTCTCCTGGATGACGATGGTGTCAGCGCCTGCGGGAAGCGGCGCGCCGGTGAAGATGCGCACGGCCTGCTTCTCACCGACCGTCCCGGCGAAGCCGCGGCCGGCCGGCGCCATGCCGATCACCGAAAGCCTTGCGGGTACGGACGCGACATCGGCGGCCCGCGCGGCATAGCCGTCCATGGCGGACGCGTTGAAGGGCGGCTGGGTGCGGAGCGCCACGAGCGGCTCCGCCAGCACGCGGTCGGCGGCGGCTATCAGGGCGACGCTTTCGGCTTGCGAGGGCGCAGCACCTTCAAGCAGGCGCTCGAGCGCCTCGGTGACCGGAAGCAGCGCCATTATTGCCCAGCCCCTTGGGCGCCCACCTTGTAGTCGCCGGATTTGCCGCCGGTCTTTTCCACCAGCCTGATGCCGGAGATCACCATGGCCCGGTCGACCGCCTTGGCCATATCGTAGATGGTCAGGCAAGCGACCGAGACGGCGGTCAGCGCCTCCATCTCGACGCCGGTCTTGCCGGTGACACGGGCCAGTGCCGTGACCCTCAGGCCGGGCAGCGTCGCGTCCGGTTCGATCTCGACGGATATCTTGGTCAACAGCAGCGGATGACAGAGCGGGATCAGCTCATGCGTCCTCTTGGCCGCCATGATGCCGGCGATGCGCGCCGTGCCCAGCACGTCGCCTTTCTTGGCATCGCCGTCGACGATCATCTTGAGCGTCTCTGGCAGCATCGAGACAAAGCCCTCGGCGACCGCCGTGCGCGTCGTCTCAGCCTTGTCACCTACATCGACCATATTGGCTTCACCCTGTGCGCCAAGATGGGTGAGGGCAGGCGTCATATCAGATCGCCTCTGCCGGCGCCTTGCCCGTCAAAAGCAGGCGCGTTGCGGCGGCCACATCCTGTTGCCGCATCAGGCTCTCGCCGACGAGGAAGGTGCCGATGCCGCTTTTTTCCAGCTTGCGGCAGTCGTCATGCGAGAAAATACCACTCTCGCTGACCAGCAGGCGGTCGGCCGGCACCATCGTCGCCAACCGCTCCGAGGTATCGAGACTGGTTTCGAACGTCCGGAGGTTGCGGTTGTTGATGCCGATCAGCCGCGACGACAGTTTCAGCGCGCGTTCCGTCTCGGCCTCGTCATGCACCTCGACCAGCGCGTCCATGCCGAGCTCGAAAGCCGTCGCTTCGAGGTCCCTGGCCACGGCGTCATCGACGCTCGCCATGATGATCAGGATGGCGTCCGCGCCCCACGCACGGGCTTCGAACACCTGATAAGGCTCGAACAGAAAATCCTTGCGCAAAGCGGGCAATGTCACGGCGCCGCGCGCATCGGTAAGGAATTCAGGCGCACCCTGGAAGGACGGCGCGTCGGTTAGCACCGAAAGGCAGGCGGCACCACCTTTCGCATAGGCTCTGGCCAGCGCCGGCGGATCGAAATCGGCGCGGATCAGGCCCTTGGACGGGCTCGCCTTCTTGATCTCGGCGATCAGCGCGAAACTGCCGGATTTGCGTTTGGCTTCAAGGGCCGAGAGAAAGCCGCGTGGCGCCTCTGCATCCTTCGCCCGCGCTTTGATCTCAGCAAGCGGCACGCGCGTCTTCGCCGCCGCGATCTCCTCGCGCTTGTAAGCTTCGATCTTGCGCAGGATATCAGACACGGCTCTATCCGTTCGAAATCTCGACCAGTCGGTCGAGCACCTTCAGCGCGCGGCCGCTGTCGATGGCTTGCGCCGCCGTCGCCACGCCGTCGGCAAGCGTCGTCGCCTTGCCCGCCACCACCAGTCCGGCGCCGGCATTCATCAGCACTGTGTCGCGATAGGCGCCGGCAGCGCCGCCCAGCATGTCACGCAGCGCCTGGGCGTTGTAGGCAGCGTCGCCGCCGCGCAACTCCTCCTTGGTATGACGCTTCAGCCCGACCGCTTCCGGGGTCAGCGTAAAGCTTCGGATCTCGTCGCCGACCAGCTCGGCCACCTCAGTCTCGCCGGTGGTGGTGATTTCATCATAGCCGTCGCCATGGGCGACCCAGGCATGGTCGGCGCCCAGCGCCTTCAGCGTCTCGGCCACCGGCATGATCCATTCCGGCAAGAACACGCCGACCATCTGCCGGCTTACACCAGCCGGATTGGAGAGCGGGCCGAGCAGGTTGAAGATGGTGCGGGTGCCGAGTTCAACGCGGGTCGGGCCGACATGCTTCATCGCCGGATGATGCGCCGGTGCGAACATGAAACCGACGCCTGCGTCGTGGATGCAGCGGCCGATCGTTTCGGGCGGGATATCGATCTTGACGCCGAGCGCCGTCAGCACGTCGGCGGAGCCGGTCTGCGAGGACAGTCCGCGGTTGCCGTGCTTGGCGACCGGCACGCCGCAGGCGGCGATGACGACGGCGGATGCGGTCGAGATGTTGACCGAGTGCGAATTGTCGCCGCCGGTGCCGACGATGTCGACCGCGCCAGCGGGGGCGTCGACCCGCAGCATCTTGGCGCGCATGGTGGCGACGGCGCCGGAAATCTCGCTCACCGTCTCGCCGCGCACGCGCAGCGCCATCAGGAAGCCGCCGATCTGGCCGGGGGTAGCGTCGCCCGACATGATGATGTCGAAGGCTTCGCGCGCCTCCTCGAAGGAAAGGGCGGTGCCGGCGGCGACCTTGGCGATATGGGGCTTGAGCGTGCTCATCTGGTCAGGGCTTGGGCAATGGCGGTCTGGTCGACGCGAACGTCGTATTGCGTCTGCAGCTGCGCCACCAGCTGGCCGAGCAGGTCGTCGGACATACCTGACGTAAAGGACTTCTGCGCGTCGTCCGGCACCAAACTGGCGTCAGCTCCGGCAGGTTCGAAGACTTCGGCGATCTTGAACAGAATCTGTCCGTCGCCGGTGGGCGAGGGGATCAGCCCGGTCCCGCCTTCGCCTTCGCCGAACATCGCCGCGGCTCCTTCCTTGCCGAAATCGACGTCGTCCGCCTCGCGCTTGACGCCGCGCTTGGTCTGCTTCTCGAGCTTGAGCTCGCCCGCGATCACATCGAGCGTGGTGCCGGCCTCGAGGCGTTTTTCGAGTTCGTCCGCTTTTGCGGTGAGCCGCTTGGTCGTTTCCGCCGCCGTCCAGTCGGTCACCACCTTCTGGCGGACTTCATCCAGCGTGCGGTCGCGGGCCGGCGTGATCGAATCCACTTCGTAGAACACGAAGCCGTTGTTGGCTGTGGTGAGGTCGGGATTTTCGGTGCCGGGCTCGGCGTCGAACGCCGCCTTGATGAGCTCCGGCGATTCCGGCAGATCCTCGACGATGGTGCCGTCCGGCCTCTGGCCGGTGCGATCGATCGCGTCGATGGTGACGACCTTCAGCTTCAATTTTTCGGCTGCTTGCGCAAGCGTGCTGCCCGAAGCGCGGATATCTTCGTAGTTGTCATGCACGTCCAGCAGAATGCGGTTTGCCTCGCCCAGCGCCAGATTCTTGCGGATCTCGGCGGACACCTCGGCCAGTGGCTTCACCACTTCGGGCTTGATGTCGGTGACGCGCAGCAGCACCGAACCGAAGGCGCCCTGCACGACCGGGCTGACCTCGTTGACGTTGAGCGCAAACGCCGCGTCCGCCACCGCCTTGTCGGCAATCTTGTCCTTGGCCAGCGTGCCGAGCAGCGTGTCGGCTGGCGTCTTGCCCTCGGCGGCCACGATCTTGTCGAAGGTCGCGCCGGTCTTGAGTGAATCGAGCGCGGCCTTCGCGGCATCTGGCGTCTTGAACACGAGCTGTTCGATGGTGCGCAATTCCGGCGTGGTGTAACGTCCCTTGTTCTTGTTGTAGTCGTCGCTGACCTGTTGGTCGGATACGGCACTCAAATCCATGATATCTTCGGGCTCGAGCCTGACATAGGAGAATTTGCGGTACTCAGGCGCCGCATAGGTCTTCTTGTTTTCCTCGAAATAGGCCGAAAGCGCACTGTCTGATGGTGCTTCAATCGGCTCCACCAGCGATTTCGGCAGGATCAGATAGTCGATGGTGCGGTCTTCGCCACGATAGAGCGCGACCGCCTTGAAGAAGGTGTCCGGAGTCTTGAGGCCATCCGAAACCGCCTCGACGATCTGCTGGCGCACAGCCACCTGGGCGCGATTCCTCAGATAGTCTTCCGGCCGCATACCGACCTGTTGCAGTATGTATTCGAAAGTTCTTCTGTCGAATTTGCCGCCGGGGCCTTTGAAGGCCGGATCTTCATGGGTGAGTTGGGCGAGCCGGTCCTTGGACAGCCCAAGCCCGAGCTTGCGGGCCTGCTCATCGAGGACTGCACCCGACACGAGTTGCGCCAGCACCTGGTTGTCTAGGCCGAGCGCCGTCGCCTGCTCGCGGCTGATGCGCTGGCCGAATTGCTGTGACATTACGCTGATCTGGCGGTCATAGGCGAGGCGGTACTCGTTGATCGACACTTTGGTGCCTCCGGCCGTGATCGCGGCGTCGTGGCCCGCGAAACCGCCCACCAGCTGCCCGGAAATGCCCCAGACGAGGAAGCTCAACACCAGCAATATCAGCAGCGCCTTCGCGACCCAGGTCCCTGCTGCGCTTCTCAAGATACTAAGCATGCCCAATTCCGATTTTTGCGCATTTTCGCATGCGCCGAGTCTGAAACAAGCGCAATAGCGTCCTTCCGGGCCACTGTCGATTGCTTTGTGGGCTGAGTTTGGTAGTGAGGACGCAGCCGAATATTGCCCGGAGAAGCAAATCCCATGACACCAGGAATCCGCCCGCTGGTCGCAGGCAACTGGAAAATGAACGGTACCAGCGCCTCGCTCAACGAACTCAGGATGATCGGCAATGGCTTCATGAGCGGGCTCGATGCGGAGACCGAAGCACTGGTCTGCGTTCCGGCGACGCTGCTTGCGCATGCCGCGGAGATATTATCGCGCACGCCGGTCCGGGCAGGGGGCGAGGACTGCCACGCCAAGGAGAACGGCGCCCATACCGGCTGTATTTCGGCCGAGATGCTGAAAGATGCAGGTGCCAGTCACGTCATCGTCGGTCATTCCGAACGCCGCGCCGACCACCACGAGGACGACGCCATTGTGCAGGCCAAGGCATCCGCCGCATGGCGTGCCGGGCTGGTGGCCATCATCTGCATCGGTGAGACGAGAGCCGAACGCGAGGCGGGCGCTACGCTCGACGTGCTGTCGCGCCAGGTGGCCGGCTCGGTGCCGCCCAATGCCACGGCGTCGAACACCGTCATAGCCTACGAACCGGTGTGGGCGATCGGCACCGGGCTGACGCCGACCGCCGCCGACGTGGCCGAAGCGCATGCGCATATTCGCGAAAAACTGTCGGAGAAGCTTGGCAGCGCGGCGGCGAAGATGCGCATCCTCTATGGCGGCTCGGTCAAGCCGTCGAACGCGGTCGAACTGCTTGGCGTGAAAAATGTCGACGGCGCGCTGGTCGGTGGTGCCAGCCTGAAGGCGGCGGACTTTCTCGGTATTGCCGAAGCCTATCGAAATATCTCGTAGAATCCGAAGCCCGTCAGCGGCTTCGGACGAGCTGTGCCGAGGCGGAAATCGTTGCAAAGGGCGCATCGCTTCCCATATTCCGGCCACGGGCTTGGAAATGCCGTCAAAGCATTGTATTGAGCCGCCTCCAAATAACCGGCCGTATCCGCGGCCGTGCAGGGCTTTGCCAGGATAAATTATGGAAACCATACTGATCGTCGTCCACCTCATGGTCGTGCTCGCTCTTGTCGGCGTGGTGCTGCTGCAGCGCTCCGAAGGCGGCGGCCTTGGCATCGGCGGCGGGTCGGGCTTCATGACCGCGCGCGGCGCCGCCAACGCGCTAACGCGGGCGACGGCGATCCTGGCTGCGGCGTTCTTCGCCACTTCGCTGACATTGTCGATCGTCGCCCGTTACGGCGAGAAGCCGATCGATATTCTCGATCGTGTGCCCGCGGCGAACGGCGCGAGCGGCGGCGTGCTCGACCAGTTGCCCGGCACCACGACGCCGACGCCACCTTCTGGCAATACCGCGCCGACGCCACCTTCCGGCAATACGGCACCAACACCGCCTTCCGGCGATGATGCCGCGGCCCCGGCTCCCGCTGCGCCGCCAGCGGCGGGCTCGACCACGCCGCCGGCCACAAACGGCGTCACTCTGCCAGTAACGCCGCAAGTTCCAAACCAGTAATCGGCAGCGTTCGGCGCCGCGATCTGTTGTTGTTTGAACACAGTCGCGGCAAATGCCGCACGATCACGAAGATTCGACCGGGCGCGGCATGACAGGGCGCTTGAGGCGTCTCCGGCTAATCGATTATAGGTTGCGCGCGGCACTATCGGGGTCCTTGGGGGACGCCGGGCGACGCCGTGGGCAACAAGCATAGAACGATCGGATCTTCGCCATGCAGCTTCGCAGCTTCATTTTAGCCGGCCTATGTGCCGCGCTCAGCCTGGGTGCGCCCGCTTACGCGGCCATGCCGGCCGGTAATTCGGCTTCTAAAGCCGCAGTAACAACTGACGTCGTCTACGTCGCCGCCAAAAGCGATGCGGCGCAACTGAAGCTCCTCAAGAAGAAGAAAGACCCGACCCCGGACGATCTTGCCCAGATCAGGAAGATCGAAGCAAAGATCGCGGCCGACAAGGAGGCCGCTCGAGCCAAGGCGGTCGAGTCCAGGAAGCTGGCGATGCGCGCGGCGGCCAAAGCCAAGGCCGACGCGGAACGGCAGGCGTTTCTTGCCAAGAAGAATAAGCCCGCTGCGCTGGCCGACGCCAAGCCGGCTAGGAAGGCCGTCAAGATCATCGAACCGGTTCAACCCATCGCACCGATCCAGTCGGCCGAGCCGGTTTCCGCCGAGGCGATGAACGTCGCGCTGACCGGCAACAACGGCGAATTGCGCAGCGAGCCGGTTGGACAGAAGCCGCAGAGCGTCGGGCTCTTCGCCGGCCTGTTCGGCGGCACGTCCTCTTCGATGTCGCTGCTCCCCGAGACCCGCGCCCTCGATGCCGCACTCGCCAGGAAGGAAGCCAAGCGGCAGTTCAAGGTGAAGCCGGAGTTCGTGCCGCAAGAGGTCGAATTCACCGGCTACAGTCCCGGCACCATCGTCATCGATACCAGCGCGCGCCGTCTCTATCTCGTCGAATCCTCGTGGACCGCCCGCCGTTATGCGATCGCCGTCGGTCGTGAGGGCCTGCAGTTCAAGGGCACGGTCGCGGTCGGCGACAAGCAGGAATGGCCCCGCTGGATTCCGACGCTCGATATGCAGAAGCGCGAGCCGAAGCACTACGGCCAATACAAGGACGGCATGCCCGGCGGCGGCGAAAATCCGCTCGGCGCGCGCGCCATTTACCTTTATGACGGCAAGAAGGACACCCATCTGCGCATTCACGGCACCATCGCGCCGCAGTCGATCGGAACGAGCGCCTCCAACGGCTGCTTCCGCATGATCAACGAGCACGTCATGGACCTTTATCGCCGGGTGAAAGTAGGCACCAAGGTCGTCATTATCTGACGTTTTAACGGATACTGCCGAAAGGGCCGGCTCAGCCGGCCCTTTCATTTTTGGCTCGTCCACCATCAGCGCATTCTTGGGAAAAATCCTTCGCGGCGGTTTTTTCTCTGGCGGAATCAATTCGGCCGCGTTAAGCGATGACTCCCATGGCGCGATATGTATTCATCACAGGCGGCGTGGTTTCCTCACTTGGAAAAGGCATTGCTGCGGCCGCCCTTGGGGCTCTCTTGCAGGCGCGAGGCTATCGCGCGCGCATAAAAAAGCTCGATCCCTATCTCAATGTCGATCCCGGCACGATGTCGCCATACCAGCATGGCGAAGTCTTCGTCACCGACGACGGCGCCGAGACCGATCTCGATCTTGGCCATTACGAGCGCTTCACCGGCCGCTCGGCCAACCAGCAGGACAACATCACCACCGGCCGCATCTACAAGAACATCATCGAGCGCGAGCGGCGCGGTGACTATCTTGGCGCCACCGTGCAGGTCATTCCGCACGTCACCGACGAGATCAAGAATTTCATTCTCAACGGCAATGACGACTATGATTTCGTCCTGTGCGAGATCGGCGGTACCGTCGGTGACATCGAGGCGATGCCGTTCCTGGAGGCGATACGCCAGCTCGGCAACGATCTGCCGCGCAACAACGCCGTCTACGTGCACCTGACGCTTATGCCCTACATTCCAACGGCGGGGGAATTGAAGACCAAGCCGACCCAGCATTCGGTCAAGGAATTGCGGGGCATCGGCATTGCGCCCGACATTCTGCTGGTCCGCGCCGACCGCCCCATCCCCAGGGAAGAGCGCCGTAAACTGTCGCTGTTCTGCAATGTGCGCGAGAGCGCGGTCATCCAGGCACTCGACGTGCCGCACATCTACGACGTGCCGATGGCCTATCACAATGAAGGGCTGGATTCGGAAGTGCTGGCCGCCTTCGGCATCGATCCGGCGCCGAAGCCGCGCATGGAGCCCTGGCAAGCGGTGTCCAACCGCATCCACAACCCGGAAGGCGAGGTGACCATCGCCGTCGTCGGCAAATACACCGGCCTCAAGGACGCCTACAAATCGCTGATCGAGGCGCTGTCACATGGCGGCCTCGCCAACCACGTCAAGGTCAAGCTCGACTGGATCGAGAGCGAGATATTCGAGAAGGAAGATCCGGCGCCGTGGCTGGAAAAGGTCCATGGCATTCTGGTCCCTGGTGGTTTCGGCGAGCGCGGCGCGGAAGGCAAGATCCTGGCGGCAAAGTTTGCGCGTGAACGGAAGGTGCCGTATTTCGGCATCTGCTTCGGCATGCAGATGGCCTGCATCGAGGCGGCGCGTTCGCTGGCCGGCGTCGAACATGCCTCATCGACCGAATTCGGCCCCACCGAGGAACCAGTCGTCGGCCTGATGACCGAGTGGCTGAAAGGCAACATGCTGGAAAAGCGCAGGGAAACCGGCGACCTCGGCGGCACCATGCGGCTCGGCGCCTATCAGGCGGACCTCGCCAAGGGCTCGAAAATCGCCGACATCTACGGTGACACGCAGATTTCCGAGCGCCACCGCCACCGCTACGAAGTCAATATCGACTACAAGGAGCGGCTCGAGGATTGCGGCCTGGTCTTTGCCGGCATGTCGCCGGACGGCGTGCTGCCGGAAACGGTCGAATACCCCGACCATCCCTGGTTTATCGGCGTGCAGTATCATCCCGAGCTGAAAAGCCGGCCACTCGACCCGCACCCGCTGTTTGCCAGCTTCATCGAGGCCGCAGTGGAACAGTCGCGACTGGTTTAGGCTGGCCACCGGCCGCCATGCAAACCTATGTCGCTCTGCTTTACAGCATCGTCCTTGGCGAGGGGCGGCGGGTCGTCATGTCCGATCTCAGGGCCATGGCGGAAGGCCTGGAGCTGAACAACCCGCGCACTCTGGTGGCGACTGGCAATCTGGTGTTCGAGGCGCAAGAAACCGAAATTGCAGCGCTGGAAGGGCGGCTCGAAGCAGCGTTCGAGACAACCTTCAGCCGCCACGTCGACATCATCGTGCGCCGTGCGGGAGACTGGCTGACGCTTGCGGCCGGCAATCCGTTTCCCGCCGAATCAGCTGCCGCGGCAGACCAGGTGGCGGTGCGCGTGATGCGCAGGCCCGTTCCCGATGAGGCGGTCGCGGCGCTGGAGGCCTATGTCGGCAAGAACGAAAAGATGCAGGCGGTCGGCGGCGACATCTGGATCGTCTTTTCCCGCGAAACACCAAGTTCGCGGTTGCTTGCGGCGACGAGCCATAAACGTCTCGGCGTCGGCACTTCGCGCAACTGGAACACAGTGCGCAAGTTGGCCGAGCTGGTCGGTGGGTAGGGCGGGCGGCATTGACGCGCCAATCGCCTTGGAAGCGGAGCTTCCCCTCGAGAAGTTCAATAATTGTTCAATGAGAACCGCGCTTATCGGCGCGCAACGTTGTTCGCTTCGTTTGTCACGTTTGGTGATTCGATTTCAGTCGAATGATGTGAGACACTTGTTTTTTGGGCCTACCTTTTTCAGCGCCGGGCTCTGTTTGCCGGAAACTAATGGCCAGCCGCAAGTTCAACAAGGTTCGATCAAGCATATTGCGATCAAACCGGGAGGAAACGATGGATCGCTTGCAGTTCTTTACGCCTGTGCGGATTTCGCGTGGGCAGAAAAACCCTGCCGAAGAAATTGATAGCGTAGCCGAAGCGATGGAGTTCTTGCGTAAATGGCCAACAGGCCGGCGTGGGCCAGTCTACCAATGTGCGGTGAATTGCTGCTCCGCGGCTCTGGTGGGCCGGATGTCGGCAGAGGAGGCAAGGAAGGCTTTTACCGGCTTCGCCCGCATCACGCGCTTGCTCGACGACGACATGGCGCTGCCGTTGGGTGGCGAAAATATCGATAGCGTACATGCGCTGAGGCGATGAACGTTCATATTTGCACTCTGCCTTGAACGTGGCGCCTTTCGGCAAGGTCACAGCACCTCGACGGAGGCAGTGAACACGTAGCCAACCCCCCGCTCGGTGACAACGAGCTTTGGCTCGCTCGGGTTAACCTCGAGCTTGCGGCGCAGTCGCAATATCTGCACGTCGATACTGCGGTCAAACACCTCTTCGTCGTGAACCCTGCTGGCAGCGAGAAGCTGCTCGCGGCTCAAGATCTGCTGCGGCGATTGCAGGAACGCCGCCAGCAGATTGAACTCCCCGGCGGTCAGCGGCGTTGCTTCGCCCGCGGGCGACTTCAGGCGCCGCATCCGCATGTCGAGTTCCCAGCCGGCAAAGCGATAGCGCATGTGCTTCTTGCCACGCGAACGCTGACGCGTTGACCCCGATCGCCGCAGCACTGCGCGAACGCGCGCAACCAGTTCCCTGAGGCTGAAGGGCTTGGTGATGTAGTCGTCGGCTCCGAGCTCCAGGCCGACGACGCGATCCACCTCGTCGCGCTTGTGGCCGGTGATGACGATGATGGGCGCTTCCGGCGGACTGCCGAGTTGCCGCATGATGTCAAACCCGTCCTCATCTGCAAGCCGCATGTCGAGGATCATCAGGTCCACAGGTCTTTCATCGAGGACGCGCGACATGGCCTGGCTATCGGCGACAGCGCTGACCCTGAAGTTCTCGCTCTCCAGGTAATTGGTGAGCATATCGCGAACGTCGAGGTCGTCATCGACGACCAGGATATGCTTCGCCGCCTGTTCGATTCTACCTTTCGACTGCTCTTCGTGGCGAGTGTTCTGTTCGGCTAACATCTCAGACCGTCCGCACGTATGGAACCCATGATCGAGCCGTTGCTTTATTAGACTTAACGTTGATTTTCGGCGATTTGTTGGTGGGCGCCGACGATCTTCGTTGTCGATACCACAGGCTTGCTCTATGGCGCATGAGCAGATTGGTAAGATTTGGACCGGGCTTTTTGTTCCGCTTTGCCTGGCAGTGGCGGCACCATTTGCGTTGGCTTTGGTCAATCAGCCGGCAGTTCCGATCGGCGAGCCGATTGCTCCGATAACCGGCAGCGGTCCTTCCGATCAGGCGAAGATCGCACTTGGCGAGCGCCTGTTCGACGATGTCCGGCTGTCGCATGACGATGTCGTCGCCTGCAGCGGCTGCCACAGGCTCGATCTCAGCGGCGACGATGGGAGGGCTCGTTCCACGGCGGCGGATGGCGAGCCGCTCGATTTCAACGCGCCGACCGTCTTCAACGCAGCACTCGATTTCCGGCTGAACTGGCGCGGCAATTTCCGCACTGTCGAGGAGCAGAATGAGGCAGCTCTGCTCGATGGCAGGCTAATGAACACGAACTGGGAGGAATTGCTGCCGAAACTGCGCTCCGACCCGGACTATTCGCAGCGATTCGTGACGGTCTACGGCGCCGCCCCCAGCCGGACGGATGTGCTCGATGCCCTGGCCAACTTTCAACGATCGCTGATCACGCCCAATGCCCGTTTCGACCGATATCTCAAGGGAGAGCGCGACGCCATCACGGCGGACGAGGAACATGGCTATCAGCTGTTCAAGGCGTATGGCTGCATCGCCTGCCATCAAGGCGCCAATGTGGGCGGCAACCTGTTTCAGAAGTTCGGCATCTTCCTGGACCCCTTCGCCAGCCAGAAGACCCTCACCGAGGCGGATCTCGGCCGCATCACTGTTACCGGCACCGAGAGCGACCGCCATGTGTTCCGCGTTCCCAGCCTGCGCAATGTCGCGGTGACGGCGCCGTATTTTCACGACGGCCGTACCGCATCGCTCGCAGACGCCGTGAAGATCATGGCGCGGAGTCAGCTTGGCCGGGAGCTCGACCAGCGCGATGCCGATCTCATCGTCAAATTCCTCGGGACGCTGACGGGCGAGTATCGCGGCCGGCCGTTAACCAGTGCAGCCGATCGTCTGCAGCAATGAAGTCGCTACGCATCCTGGCCCCGGTCATCGCGTGCCTGCTCATCGTCCTGACCTACCTCCTGGTGCAAGGCGCGGCTCCTGATGCTGCGCGCCACGAACGCGCGCTCGATGCTCTCAGGACCGTGATCCTCTATAACGCCGCCCTTCAGCGCGACGTGTTGCGGGCACGCGCGGGGCTCCTGCGCAGCTATGATCCGCTTGTGCGGTCGATCGAGAGCCTGGATAGGGCGACGCGGACGCTGCCGGCCGCCCGAGACATCGCAAGCGGCGAAGCACGGGCGGACATCGACCGGCGGGTCGCCGCGGTCGTCGCCGCGGTGCGCGAGGAGGAAGCGCTCGTCGAGGCGTTCAAGTCCGACAACGCGCTGCTGCGGAACTCGCTGAACTATTTCAACTACATGAGTAGCCGGCTCACAACCGAGGGCGACGGCCTTCGAGCGATCGAGATAGGAGCCCTGATGATCGCAATGTCGCAGTTCATCAGCGATCCCCAGCCGGAAGCGGCAAAGGCGGTGACCGCCGCACTCGACCGGCTGGCCAGGCCGTCCGTTAATACCGTGCCCGGAAGCGATGTGCTCTCGCTCGTCTCCCATGGCCGGCTTATCGTCACCAGGCTTCCGGCGGTCGACGATCTCGTCGCCCGTCTACAGACAGCGTCAACGAGCGAACAGGCGCGCGCGCTGCAGGACGTGTATCTCGACGCGCATGGGCGGGCCGCAGCGCGGGCGGCGCGATTCCAGGCGCTGCTCTACATCGCCGCGCTAGTCCTCGCGGGCTATGTGGCCTACCTGTTTGCCCGCCTGCGCCACAATGCGCGGACCCTGCGCGAGCGGCTGGAATTCGAGGGTCTGATCGCCTCGATCTCCACGCAGTTCATCAATCTGTCGCGTGACCGCATCAGGGCCGGCATCAGCAAGGGTCTTGCGCGCCTGGTGGAACATGCCGGCCTCGACGGCGCCCAGATTTTCGTCAGCCGCACCAGCGATGCCGGCTCTTCCGGCAGCTACTTCTATCGCCGTCCGAACGTAAGCACGCCGGCGCACCTGCCGAAGGACATGATCGAGCTGGCTTCACGTTGGACGCTCAAGGACCGCGAGCGGCAAGGCTGCATTCACATTCCTAGTGTCGGCGAGCTCCCAGAGGGTCCAGAGAAGGCATGTCTCCAAGCGTATCAGGTTCGATCCTGGCTGTGCATACCATTGTGGCATGCCGGCGAGCGGCTGGGTTTTCTGGCTCTCGATACCGTCACGCGCGAAAAGCGCTGGGCCGACGACGACATCGCTCTGCTGCGCACCGCCGCCGAGATTTTCGCCAACGCCATCGCGCGCGAGCACAGCGAACACGAACGCGAGACGCTTCAGGCCCGACTCGACCAGTCGCAGCGGCTGGAAGCAATCGGAACGCTCGCCGGCGGCATAGCGCATGAGTTCAACAACATCCTCGGCGCCGTCCTCGGCTATGGCGAGATGGCGCTGGCCGTGTTACTGAAGGAGTCTCGCGCGCGGCGTTACGTCCAGCAGATCATGAAAGCCGGCAAGCGGGCGCAGGACGTCACGGAGCAGATCCTTGCCTTCGGCCGTCGCCGCGAGCGGCAGCACCACGCGCTGCGGGCGGAGCCCGTGGTTGCGGAGGCGGTTGACTTGCTGCGCGCCTCGTTCCCCGCCACGCTTTCGGTGAAGACGCATCTTGTAGCTGCGGATGCCGCGATGATGGGCGATCCGACCGAACTTCAGCAAGTGATCATGAACCTCGGCACGAACGCGGCGCAAGCGATGAACAGCCGCGGCATATTGGAGATCGGTCTCGATACGGCGGAATTCGCGGAGGCCAGGATGCTGTCGCACGGCAACCTGTCTCCCGGCCGCTATGTCGGCCTTGCCGTCAGGGACACCGGCAGCGGCATGGATCAGGCGACGCTCGAGCGCATCTTCGAGCCGTTCTTCACGACCAAGCCGGCGGGGCAAGGCACCGGGCTCGGCCTGTCGACGGTACACGGCATTGTTGCGGCGCATAGAGGTGCGGTGGACGTGAAGAGCCAACCTGGCGAGGGCACGACCTTCGAGATCTATTTTCCGTGGATCGAACCCGCTGCAACCGATGCGGACGAGGGCGAGGGTGCGGTCACCGAGGTTCCTGTCCAGTATGGCAACGGCGAGACGATCCTGGTCGTGGACGACGACGCGTCGCTGATGCAGCTTGCCGAGGAAATGCTCGCTGCGCTCAGCTACGAGCCGGTCGGCTTCGACCGCAGCCCTGCGGCTCTCAGCGCATTCCGTACCGACCCCGGGCGCTTCGACATGGTGCTGACGGACGAGGTCATGCCTGAGATGACAGGGATCGAGCTCTCCGGCCAGGTGCATGAGATCCGGCCGGATCTTCCGATAGTGCTGATGACCGGTTACGGCCGCCCGCTTCGGTCGCGTCAACTAACGGCGGCCGGCATAAGCGAAGTCATCAAGAAGCCGCTGCTGTCGTCCGCCGTCGCACAATGCATTGCCCGCCATCTGCATTGAGGCTGATCAGGTCGGCTGGGTTCTTCGTTACAACTGTAACCAAAATTCCACCTGGCTGAAATCTACCCGTAGCCGGGCTCTTCGATGTTCCTCCCATATGGCTGCCCATTGGCGAGGTAATCGGGAGGTCTAATCCAGATAGATCGATCATGGAGTCAAACAATGTACAATCTGCTTGCCGAACACGCACCTAAGATCCACCGCGATCAGAGCACCACAGATCCGCGTCCCTATGCCTTGGGTTACACGGAAGGCGAATTCAAGCGCCTGGAGCTGCAAGGAGCGCTCATTCACGACCTTACGGAGCATGTCCTGCAAAGCGCGGGGATAGGGCCGGGCATGCGCGTGCTCGACATCGGCTCCGGCGTTGGCGACGTCTCCTTGCTGGCTGGGAAGCTGGTCGGGCCGACCGGAAGAGTGCTCGGCGTCGATCGCTCGGCAGAGGTTGTGGACATTGCCGAGCGGCGCGCCACCGAATCCGGCCAGTGCTACTGGACACGTTTCACCATGGGCGAGCTCGATACGTTCTCGCCCGAGGAGACTTTCGATGCGGTGATCGGCAGGCTCGTGCTGATGTACCTGCCTGATCCGGCCGCAACCCTGCGCAGGCTTGCCGGTTTTCTTCGGCCGGGCGGCATCATCGCCTTCCAGGAAATGGCGATGCCGCTCGCCCGTAGTTTTCCAGAGGCGCCGCTGTTCAGCAAATGCCGCGGCTGGATCATCGAGACGATCGAGCGGGCGGGTTTCGAGGTCGACATGGGTGGCAGGCTGCCCATGGTCTTCGCCGGTGCAGGGCTGCCGGCGCCGCAGATGAATTCCGCCGGCCTGGCCGGCAGCAAGCCCCGCTCGCCGATCTATGACCACATTGCCGGAACCTTACGCAGCCTATTGCCGATGGCCGAGGCCGTCGGTGTCGCGACCGCCGCCGAAATAAAGGTCGATACGCTCGCCGATCGACTGCGCAACGAGGCTGTCGAACAGCGGATGTGCATCATGCTGCCGCCCTTTGTCGGCGCATGGGCAAATACGCCGGGATGACGAACGAAGGGAGCATCGGATGTTCGACACTACCATCAGCGGGCGCGCGGGACATCCCGTCGACCCGCACAATGGCGAGCCTTGCGTCATGGGCGGCACCGTCCCGCCGGGTGTTACAGTGCCGCTGCACAGCCACGCCGACCCGGAGACCTTCATCCAGATTTCCGGCGAGATCGAAGGGCTTTCGCAGTCGCCGGAAGGCTTCGTCTGGGTATCCATCCGGCCGGGCGACATTTTCCATGTGCCGGGCGGGGCGAAGCACCTTTCGAAACCTGTCGGCCGAAGCGGCAGTCATGAATCTCGTCAGCACGTCACGGATAGGCCGGTTCTTCCGAGAAGTCGGCAAGCCGATCATCGAGGAAAACAGGCATTCGGATCCTCCCTCAGCCGATGAGATCCAGCATTTCCTGAAGACCTCCGCGGCATAAGGCTACTGGAATGCGACGCCGGAAGAGAATGCGAGCATAGGTCTTTCACTGACGCTTCCGTGATCTTGGACAGCGTCGGTAAAGCCTTCTCCACGGCAGTACGAGGAGTGAGCCCGGTCCACCATTGCGCGGTAAATTGCTGCCCCGCGGCTCTGGCGGCTCAAGGGCCTGCTTCGAGGAAAGCCTTGGCAAATCCGGGTTGCGCCGCTTCTATGGTTCCATCGGGCAACTTCAAAAGCCGGTCGATTGCGATGCCGTAGAGCCGCAGCCGGTCGTCGAGCAGCCGCGCTGCTTCGTCGACATTGCCCCGTTCGGCCTGCCGCAAGGCGCGGTGCATCACATCCCGCAAGATCAGCCGGAGCTGCAAAAACATCTCGGCAAAAGCTTCCGGATCAGGCACATCGAGCACGCCTTCCTCGCTTCCCTTCCGGAGGAGATCGGCGATTATCGGCATGGCCAGTTCCCTGACCGCCTGGTCAACCCGATGGAAGAGGGCAAGGTTCTCGGGCCGGAAGACGACGAAGAACGTCTTGCGCAGTTGCGGAGCGAGTTCGACGTTCAGCCGCTGCGAGCCCGCAAAGAGCGCATTGAGCCGGCCAAGCCCGTCAAGTGTTGGGTCGTTGAGCATGGGCTGCAGCTCGGTGAAACTGTCGCGTGCGAGACGTGCGGCGAGCGCCTCCAGCAGCGCCTCTTTCGATGCGAAATAGTGGTAGAACGCCCCTTTCGACAGACCGGCCTCGCGAATGATGTCGTTTACCGTCGTGTTGTCGTAGCCATGCTCGAAGAAAAGCCGCTGGGCGCAGTCGAGAAGCTCGGCGGATCGTATTTCCGGCGGCTTTATCACTCGGGGCAAAATCGATCCTCGCTAAGTCCAGGTGGAGCAGAGGAGCACGAACCGTTTCCTTATGCAACTTTTATAGACCGACGGTCGGTCTGGTGCTATGTCTGCCACCCGCCCGACGTTCGGATTCGATGATGGAGGGAGAGTCTTGCGACGGATACGCTGGATTGTCGGCATTGTTCTTGTCGCGGCTGCTGCTGCTTTCGGCGCTTGGTATCTGTGGCAGCCGGCCAAGGTTTCTGTGGTGACGCCACAGCGCGGCGACGCGGCGGAAATCGTTTACGCGAGTGGCTCCGTCGAGCCGCAAACCTGGGCCAAGGTGACTCCCGTGGTCCGCGAGAGGATCGTCGAGCAATGTAATTGCGAGGGGTCGAGGGTTGCACAGGGCGACGTGCTCGCCAAGCTCGACGACAGCGAGGCCCGGGCCGTGCTTGGCGAGCTCGAAGCGCGTCAAGCGCTTGCCCAGGAAGAGCTCCGGCGGCTGACCGTGCTTGCCGAAAGGCGTGCGGCGAGCCAGCAGGCGCTTGATCGTGCGCAGAGCGAGCTTGGCCAGATCGAAGCGCTGGTTGCCGGACAGGAGGCGCGACTCGACACCTACGTGTTACGTGCGCCGAGCGCCGGTGTCGTGCTCAGGCAGGACGGCGAGGTGGGTGAGGTCGCCGAGCTCGGCACGGTGTTGTTCTGGGTCGGCGAGCCGAAGCCGCTGCTGGTGGTCGCCGAGGTCAACGAGGAGGACATACCCCGGGTCGAGGTCGGCCAGCGCGCGCTGCTTAAATCCGATGCGTTCCTCAGGCAGAACCTGGAAGCGGTGGTCGACAGCATCACGCCCAAGGGCGATCCGGTGACGAAGACCTATCGCGTCCGCTTCCGCCTGCCGGACGACACCCCACTTCGTATAGGCATGTCGACCGATGTGAACATCGTCATCCGCGTTTCGAAAAAGGCGCTGTTGATCCCGTCCGTTGCGATGGATGGGAACAAGGTGTTCGTGGTCGAGGGCGACAAGGCCTGGCGCCGTGAAATCCGAACGGGCATTCGCGGCTCCAATGGTATCGAGGTTCTGTCAAGCGTCGATGGGAAGGCAGGCGTCGACGAGAAGGCCCGCGTCATCTCGCCCTATCCCGTTGACCTCGCCGACGGAGGACGCGTGAGCGTCACCGTCGCCCAGGAGAGGTAAGAAGCAACGATGCCGCTTATCTTCGACATCGCCGTCACGCACATTGCCGGCCGCGGTCGCCAGACGCTGGTTGCCGTGATCGGCGTCGCGGTCGGTGTCGGATTCTCCATAGCCATGGCGGCATTGATGCAGGGCGGGCAGGACGATTTCGTCAGGCAGCTCGTCGACACGATGCCGCATGTCGACATCACCGACGAGCAGCGCACCGCCCGCCGTCAACCCGCCGAGGATGCCTTCGCGACAGTCGCGATTTCGGGGCTCAGGCCGCGCGACGATCGCCGCGGCATCATCAATCCGACCGCCGCGACCTCCTGGCTCGAGAGCTGGATTCCCGGCCGGTTCGCGGCAAGCCTCAGAACGCAGGGTGTGATCCGCTATTCCAGCCGCGAAGTGGGGGCGGCGATCATCGGGATCGAACCGGAGCGCGAGTCCGGCGTGTCGCCGATCGTCGAAGACTTCGTCGAGGGCAGCTTTTCGGCACTTGCCGCGGGCGGCAACAACGTGCTCATCGGCGACACGATGGCGAGCCGGCTCGGTGCCGGGTTCGGCGACACGATAACGGCGGTTTCCTCCGAGGGGCTGACGCGCAACTTCAAGATCACTGGCCTGTTCCACACCGGCACCACCGCGCGCGACGAAGGTGAGGCCTATGTGCTTCTGAAGAACGCGCAGATCCTCTCCGCGCGTCCGAACGCCATCAACGAGATCCGCATCAAGCTAGATGATCCCAACCGCGCGCCGGCAGTGGCGCACCGTGCCGAGGCCGAGTTGGGCTACAAGGCCGTAGCGTGGCAGGAGGCGAATGAATCGATCCTCGAAGCGCTCGTCGTGCGCAACGTCATCATGTACACCGTCGTCGGCGCGATCATGCTGGTCGCTGGCTTCGGCATCTACAACATCATCTCCACCATCACGCACGAGAAGGCGCGCGACATCGCCATCATGAAGTCGCTTGGCTTCCCGGAGTCGGACATGCGCCGGCTCTTTCTGCTGGAAGGCGTGGCGATCGGCGCTGCCGGCTCCGTGCTCGGCGGGCTGCTCGGCTTCGCCATGACCTATGGGCTGTCGCTCGTGCGTTTCGAGATCGCCGCGACCGGCCAGGAGATGACCCGGTTGCCGATCACCTGGAGCGTGATGCATTACATCATCGCGTCGGCTTTCGCGCTCGGCTCGGCAGCGGTTGCCGGCTACCTGCCGGCGCGCCGTGCAGCGCGGCTGAACCCCGTCGACATCATCAGAGGCGCATCATGAGCGCGCTCATCGAGACCGAGAGACTAACGCGCGTGTTGCCCGAGACGGTTCCCGTCACGCTGGTCAAGGACATTACGCTCGAGATCAACGAGAAAGAATTCGTCGCCGTCACCGGTCCCTCCGGCTCCGGCAAATCCTCATTGCTTTATCTGCTCGGGCTGCTCGACCGGCCGACCGGTGGAACGTTGAGAATAGGCGGCCGCGACACCGCGCCGATGAATGAAAAGGAGCGTGCGCGGACCCGCCTTTCGATGCTGGGCTTCGTGTTCCAGTTTCATTTTCTACTGCCGGAGTTCACGGCGCGCGAAAATGTCGAAATCCCGATGCGCAGGCTGGGCCGGCTGGCGCGGCCCGAGATGCGCGAGCGGGCCGGGGAGCTGCTCTCATCCCTGGGGCTCGGCGAACATCTCGACAAGCGGCCCGACCAGCTCTCGGGCGGCCAGCGTCAGCGCGTCGCGGTGGCACGCTCGCTCGCCAACGACCCGCCGCTTATCCTCGCCGACGAGCCGACGGGGAGCCTCGACAGCACAAGCTCCGAGCAGGTCTTCGCAATCCTGGAAAATCTGGTGCGCGAGCGCGGCAAGACTGTCGTGGCGGTTACGCATGACCTCGACATGGCGGCGCGCATGGATCGCCGCATTCACATCGTGGACGGGAAGGTCGGCTGATCGGCTTCTCCGGTGACCTAAAGCGCGTCGCGTCTGAAAGGATTCACGCGGCGCGCTTTAAGTTCTTGTTTTTATGCATGTCGTTATCCCAAAACCGCTGCGCACTTTTGGGCGACATGCATTAAGGCAATGGGGCAGGGCGCGTTGACACGCCAGGGGCAGTCGAAGGCCTTTTATGACGCTGCCTTTCTTGTCGGGTCGAATATCGGAATGACGTTGTTGTTGTTCGATGGCCGCTCGCCGGCACCCGTCACCCGGTCGAGGTCGCCGCGCTTGCGAAGGCGGGCCGCATCGAGAAGCATGCTGCCGGCCCAGCGATAGACATTGTTGTCGCGTACCATCTCGCGCATGGGCCGCATGCGCTCGTGCTGTTCGTCTGGCGTCATGGTCAGCGCCCGCAGCAGTGCCTCGCTCATCATGGCCGTATCGTAGGGGTTGACGATCAGCGCCTCCAGGAGTTCGCGCGAGGCGCCGGCAAAGGTGCTGAGCAACAGCACGCCCTGTTCGTCGTCGCGCGCCGCGACGAATTCCTTAGCCACCAAGTTCATGCCGTCATGCAGGCTGGTGACCATACATATGTCGGCGGCGCGATAGATCTCGTAGACCTGTTCCTGCGCGTGATGTCTGATCACCAACAGGACAGGGCTGTAGTCCTCGCTGCCATAGCGCTGGTTGAGCTCTTCGGCGTAACGGCGGCATTCATCGTGGAGTTGCCTATAAGCCGGGAGCGTGCCCCGGCTGGGTGCCGCAATCTGCAGGAGAACCAGTTTTCCAACCCATTCGGGATGTCTCGTGAACAATTCTTCCAGCGCCTGAAGCCGGTCGAGAATGCCCTTCGTGTAGTCGAGACGCTCGACGCCAACGCACAGTTTGACATCCGCTTTCAGCCCGAACCTCTGGCGCAGGCGGGCGCGGCATTCGTTGACATCAGGAAGTTTCGCCAAAAGTTCGGCCGGCCATCCTATGGAGATGGGATAGGCGTGCACCAGCGTCGTCCTTCCGCCGTAGGAGATCGCCGCATCGGCCCGCTCTATACGGCTTTCCAGGAAGCGATCGACGCTTTCGGCGAAATTATTGGCATGGAACTGGGTATGGAAGCCGACGATGGAGCTGCCGAGCAAGCCTTCCAGGATCCGTTCACGCCATGGACAGATGCTGTACACTTCCGAGTTGGGCCATGGGATATGCCAGAACGTGATGACGATCGCCTCTGGCAGGCGCTCGCGGATCATGCGCGGCAAAAGCGCGAAGTGGTAGTCCTGGACCAGCACGATCGGCCGCTCGTTGCGCGCTTCGGCAACCACCGTATCGGCGAACTTCCGGTTGACGGCCTCATAGGCCTCCCAATCCGAGGCGCGAAAGATCGGGCGGGTGAAGGCGATATGGCAAAGCGGCCACAGGCCTTCGTTGGCGAAACCCAGATAATAGCCCTGGTATTCTTCCTCCGTCAGCCAGACCCTGCGCAGCGCGTAGGACGGATTGTCGGGCGGCACCTCAATCCGGTCGTTCTCGTCGACCGTGAGACGGTCCGCCGTTCCGCCGCCATGGGCGATCCAGGTGCCGGCGCACGCGCGGGTGATCGGCTCGAGCGCCGAAACCAACCCGCTGGCCGGCACCACGAGTTCGACGCCATCATCCTTGATGTTGTGAATGTAGGGTTCGCGGTTGGACACCACGATCACCTGCGTATCCGGCAGATCGTCGGCCAGGATCTTGCGCAAGGTGTCGGGCGACCATGCGATCAGCGCTGCATCGGCCGAGTGGCCGTTCTTTTCAAACTCCCTCAGCACTTTATGCGCCGCTTCCGAAGCCGCGTCTTCGCCAGCGGCGTACGTGACCGCAGGTGTGTGGCTTTGGCGCCGACGGGATACCGAGAACACCACGGCAACAGCGGAAATGCCGAGGCTTGCAAGGATCAGAACCCAGAGTACCTCTATGCCATAGTCTGACATTGGAACGACGATTTCCTCCCGGCCGGTCGGTGACCGTTTTTCTCTTTTTCGAATTCGCAGCCGGCCACTGGCGACAACGCACGGATCGGGCCAGCGGTTCCGACAGTTGGAGCGTCGCGATCAGTTCGATGCGCAAAGCCAGGCTAGGTCCGCACGACGAGCGGCACTAACCCCTCATGTCGATCGGAGAGGAAGGCGACGACCCTGTCGCCGACACGCTGGAAGTTGAGGTCGACCACCGTCGCGCCCACGCGCAGATGCCTCAGCGTGAACGTGTCTATACCAATCGGCAGCCTGGGACGGGCGACGCGGATTTCGCTGTCCCAGCCGTCGATTTCCATGCCGAGGCAGGCCTGCATCAGCATGAAGGCGGAACCGGCCGACCATGCCTGCGGCAAGCAGGCGACGGGATAGGCGATCGGTGCTTCGCCCGGCGCGCGGGTAAAACCGCAGAACAGCTCGGGCAACCGCATATTAAAATGGACCGCTGATTCGAAAGTGCTGTTCATCAGCCGGACCACGCTTTCACGCTCGCCGTAGCGCGCCAGACCGGCGCCGCACATGGCGGTGTCATGCGGCCAGATCGAGCCGTTGTGGTATGACATCGGGTTGAAGAACACGGCATCGTCGGCGAGCGTCCTCAGCCCCCAGCCCGAATGGAAGGACGCCGAAAGCAGCTGATCGGCGACCATCTTGGCCCGTACCGGGTCGGGGAGACCGACATAGAGAAGGTGCCCGACATTAGACGTCCGCACCTTGCAAGGCTCGCCGGCGCCGTCGATCGCCAAGGCATAGAAGCCGAGATCGTCCAGCCAGAAATGGCGCTCCACAGCGGCGCGCATGGCCTCGGCACGGCTGTCCCAATGATCGGCCCTGTCGTCCTCGCCGCGGCGACGGGCGAGCGCCGCCAGTCCCCGGAATGCGGCAAAGACATAGCCTTGCACCTCCACCAGGGCAATCGGTCCCTTAGGGATGCGGCCATCTGCGTGGAAGACGGAATCGATGCTGTCTTTCCATCCCTGGTTGGTGAGGCCGGACTCGGCGGCACGTTGATAGGTGACGAAACCGGTCGCCCGGCTTGCCTCCTCGGTCCAATCGGCCGCGGCGCAGAGCGACTGCCACAGGCTGTCGATGAAGGCCATGTCACCGGTACGGTCCGCATAAGCGCAGGCGAGATGGATGTAGAGCGGGGTCGTATCGACGCCGCCATAGTAGCGGCCGAAGGGGAGCTCCCGCAGCGCCGCCATCTCGCCCTTGCGGGTCTCATGCATGATCTTGCCCGGCTGCGAATCGCTGAACGGTGATGTTTCTGTCGCCTGGTGGTGGGCAAGGAAGGCCAGCACGCCTCGCGCGAGGCCCGGGTTGAGCCACAGCATCTGCAGCGCCGAGATCACGCCGTCGCGGCCGAACGCCGTCGAAAACCAAGGGATGCCCGCATAGGGGTAAGGTCCCGTCGCAAGCTCCGTGGTCAGCAGCGCCACATCCGCGCGGGCGCGCTCGATCCATTCGTTGAAAACGCGCCCTGAACTGTGCATCGTGCCGCCATGGCGGCGCTTGGCCCGCATACCAAAGCGAGCCCGGGCCGCGGCGGCGCGGAAACGATCGCGGTTCGGCGCTTCCGCCACTTCGGAACCGACTTCGACATACAGCGCCCTGCTGCTGCGCTTCGTCACGGCAATCAGGAAATCCGCATGGTCGGCCATCAGATGGTCCGGCGCCTGCGAGAACGATATCGCCGACATTCGCGCCAGCCCGTCCAACCCGTCATAGCGAAACAGGACGGAGGTCGCATCCGTCACGGCAGCATGGGCCATCCCGCGCTTCGGCCTTGTCGAGCCGCGCACTTCGAACATGTCGCGGAAATCGGCTGTAAAATGCAGCGAAACGCGGATGGTGGAGTGTTCCTGGCTGTAATTGGAAAGCGTGATGCGTTCAAACAGCCGATCCTGCCAAAGCAGCCTGGTGCGTTCGATATGGATCGCGCCCTGTGGAATGTCCCGGCCGCGGACGCTCTGCATCGGCAGATTGGTCAGGTTGGAGGTGAAGAGGACATTGTCCTGGCTGAGCGACGCGCCGAGCAGTGATGTCTGTCGGCCGCCGACGGTCAGCCGGAATTCGGAAAGCACCCGCGTGTCGTCACGGAAAAAACCGTCGCCGGCGCCGCGGATATCTCCGTAAGCGTCGGCCACGGCAAAACAATCGCCTTGCTTGAGGGCGAACAGCCGGTGCGGCTCTCGAGGTGCGGTGGGGTCCAGGGAGGCAAGTGCCACCGCGGGATCAAGCTTGCGCTCGTCGAGTTGGGTCATTCGTTGCACATCTCTCTCGCTTTGCCCGAGGCAGCGCCGCTCACGACGCTCTTGCTTCGGCCGAGGCGCCGATCAGGCACGCATAGGCGGCCACGTAGTCGCGCGCCATTCTCTTGGCGGAAAACCGCCTTTCGAAGATAGCTCGCACTTTCCGCCTGTCGAGCCGCAGCAAGCCGGGCACCGACGCGACCGCGCCCTCCATGGAATCCACGATGAAACCGGTCACGCCTTGATCGACGATCTCCGGCATGGCGCCGGCGTTCCAGGCAATCACCGGCGTGCCGCAGGCCATCGCCTCTATGACGGCAAGACCGAACGGCTCGGGCCAGTCGATAGGGAAGACAAGGCCGGCCGCCTTGCCGAGGAATTCCGCTTTTTTGTCCTCCTCGATCTCGCCGACATAGTCGACACGGTCACCGTCGATCAGCGGCTCGACCACCTTGTGGAAGTAGGCGCGATCGTCGTCGCCTATCTTTGCGGCAAGCTTCAGTTTCAGCCCCGATCGCAGCGCGATCTCGACGGCACGATCCGGACGCTTGTCGCGCGACATCCGGCCAAGGAAGGCAAGGTAAGGTTCTCCTCGGTTCGTCTCGAAAGTCGGTTCGTAGATATCGGTCGGGAGCCCGTGGTGGATCGTCGCCAGCCAGTTGGCATTGGCGAGCCCCATCCTTTGGCTACGGGAGACGGAGATCATCGGGAAGCGCGGAAAACGCTCGTACGCCGGTGCCAGATCGACATAGTCGAGCCTGCCATGTGGCGTTGTCACCGTCCGCTCCGATATGTGTGAGAAGAAAGAAAAGTGCAGGAAATGACTAAGGTGGAAGTGAATGATATCAAATTGTTGAGCGCATTTTTTCACCTCAGATAGCATCAGGAGATGCGCGGCTGTCTCGGATTTTAGCGGACGCGGATCAAGACGCAGCGCACGCTCGCGACACGGCACCAATTTTGCAGACGTCCTTGTATCGCCGCTGGCGAACAAGGTTACATCATGGCCAAGCTCGACCAAGCCTTCGGTCAGATAGGAGATAATGCGCTCCGTGCCTCCATAGAGCCGGGGCGGCACGGATTCATGGAGCGGCGCCACATGGGCTATTCGCATAGCTTGGCATTTCCCTCAAGGATCATCGCTGAAGTCGAAATGCACCAGCCCCCTGAACGTTCCCGCAACGGCAAAAAGTCGGCCATAGCCGGCGTTCACTCAGCTGGTCCGCTGCCATTTATCGAGCGCCGCAGGCCCCTTGCCGGGAACCAATTGGCTAAGCCGTGAATTCAATAAGGTTGATCGAATGCATCGCGATCGACCGGAAGGAACCAATGGATCGTCTGCAATTCTTTTCGCCGGTGCGAATTTCGCGCGCGCCCGGGCAGCCGGTGGAAGACATTGACGGCGTTAGGGAAGCGATGGCGTTCTTGCGGAAATGGCCAAAGGGGCGGCGCGGGCCGGTGTATCAATGCGCACTGAACTGCTGCGCTGCAGCTCTGGCGGGCAAGATGTCTGCCGAGGAAGCAAGAAAGGCGTTTACGGGCTTTGCCCGGATTACCCGCTTGCTGGACGACGATATGGCACTGCCAATGGACAGCGAAAATAGGGGCAGTGCCTACGCGCTGAGGCGATAGACGCCAGCGAGCTTTGCTTGCCGTTGATGAGCAAAGGAAACCTGCATCAAAGCGCTGGCGATCGTTAGCGCTGGATCGACCATGCGGCACGAAGGTCGTTGGCTTGGGCGGTCCTGACGCCGCAGGCGGTCAACGCGTATTTGGTTGCAGCCACGAGCGCGGCATTGTCCTTGGCGGTTGTGCCGTCGGCCAGAGTAAAATTGTTCTCGAAGCCGACGCGGGCATGACCGCCCAGCAGCGCACCGGCCGTAATGCAGGCGGTTTCCTCCCGGCCGAAGGCGCAGACCATCCAGTGCGCGAAGCGTGGACGGTCATGCGCGAGGAAGGGAAGCAGGTCAGCCGGCCGCGAAACCTGTCCCGGCGTGTAGCGGCCGAGCACATAAAGCACCGGGATGTCGTCAAAAGGCACTAGCCCGCGCTGCTGCATGGCGGCCAGGGCCGACGCCTCCTCGGGCGCGTAGAGGATCATCTGAGGGGCGATCCGCTCGCTCTTCAACCACCACAGGAACTCCGCGAAAGCGGTTTCATGGGAAGAACCGGGCACCAGTTCGCGCAGCGCCAGCGAAACCGCCTCGGGGTGGGCAGCGCGCACCACCGCCATCTGCTCGGCCGGTTGGTATCGGCCGACCGCTTCGCTGGTGATCTGGATGATCAACCGCTCGCCCACCGCATCACGTATCGCTTTCGTCACCTCGCGATAAGCGTGCGCGTCGAGCAAATGGCCGCCGTCGCGATCGCGGACATGCGCATGGATCATGGCGGCACCCGCCTCGAGGCAGGCGGCGGCGGTCCGGGCCAGTTCCTGGGGGCCGATCGGCAGGGCAGGGTGGTCTTCCTTGCCACGCCGCCCACCGTTCGGCGCAACGGCGATTGCCGTCGGCATAATGTGTCCAGGGCCGGCTACATCCCCATCGAATGTCATAGGCTTAATCCAATTGTTGCAGTATTGCGCACTATGTAACATATGTTGCATGATAAGTTCGCTTCAAATCGCGCCATCGTCAATCGAGGAAAGCATGACACACATCCTGCATCGCCAGATCCATGCGACCCTGCCCGTCGTGGCTGGCGGCAAAGGTATCGAACTCTTCGATCGCGATGGCCGCGCCTATATCGACGCGTCAGGCGGGGCGGCGGTTTCGTGCCTCGGCCACGGCCATCCCGACGTGACGGCCGCGCTCCATGCCCAGGCCGACAAGCTGGCCTACGCCCATACCAGCTTCTTCACCAATGGGCCGGCCGAGACACTCGCCGACAGGCTGGTCGCCGGCGCGCCGCAAGGCATAAGCCACGCCTATTTCGTGTCCGGCGGCTCCGAGGCGGTGGAGGCGGCGCTGAAGATGGCACGGCAATTCTTCGTCGAGACTGGCAGGCCCGAGCGGCGAAACGTCATCGCCCGACGCCAGAGCTATCACGGCAACACGCTCGGCGCTCTCGCCACCGGGGGTAACGAGTGGCGGCGTGCGCAATTCCGCCCGTTGCTGATCGACACGCATCACATCGACCCATGCTATGCCTACCGCTACCAGGAAGCCGGCGAGAGCGCGGAGGCCTACGGCCTGCGCGCCGCCCAGGCGCTCGAGGACAAGATTCTCGAACTTGGTCCGGACACTGTCATGGCCTTCGTCGCGGAACCTGTCGTCGGCGCGACAGCAGGAGCGGTGCCTGCCGTTCCCGGCTATTTCAGGCGCATCCGCGAAATCTGCGACCGCTACGGTGTGCTCCTCATCCTCGACGAGGTGATGTGCGGCATGGGCCGCACCGGCACGCTGCACGCCTGCGAGCAGGACGGCGTCGCACCCGACCTGATGACAATCGCCAAAGGGCTCGGCGGAGGCTATCAGCCCATTGGTGCGGTGCTGCTTTCGCGCCGCATCTTCGACGCTTTCGCCGAAGGCTCCGGCTTCTTCCAGCACGGCCACACCTATATGTGCCATCCCATGGCCTGCGCGGCAGCGCTTGCCGTCCAGGAGGTCATCGAGCGGGACCACCTGCTCGACAACGTCAAGGCGATGGGCGCCCATCTCGCCCGGCGCCTCGGTGAGCGCTTTTCCAACCACGCCCATGTCGGTGACATCCGCGGTCGTGGCCTCTTCATGGGGCTCGAGCTGGTCGAAGACCGTTCGTCGAAGGAGCCGTTCGATCCGGGCCGCAAACTACATGCGCGCATCAAGCGCGAGGCGATGGCGCGAGGGCTGCTCGTCTATCCCGCAGGGGGCACGATCGACGGCGCGCGCGGCGATCATGTGCTGCTTGCACCGCCCTTCATCATAGACGCCGCAGCAATCGACGCTGTTGTTGAACGGCTCGGCGACGCGATAGACGCGGCGGTGGCATAGCGCCAGCGCTTCTCATTCCGGCAGATAGGCGCCGAACGCCTGTAGCTCCAGTTCCGTCTCCCTGACACGGGCCGCGGCTGCCGGCCCGCTGCGCGCCAGCATCGTTGCAGCCAGCGCTTCCACGATGGCCATCGCTGCGGCCACCGACGGGAAGAAGGACGGGCTGTCGGTAGAGAAACGCAAGGTAACGTTCGCATGTCGCGCGATCGGAGCAGCCATGCTGTCGGCGACCGCGACAATCGGGACGTTGCGTCGCAGCGCGGCCTCCACCACTGGCCCGAGTTCACGCGAATAGGGCAAAAAGCCGATTGCGACGACCGCTTCCCTCTTTCCAAGCGCTGCGAGTTCCGCCTCGATCGCACCGCCGTCGCCGCCGAGCAGCGTGATCTCGCGCCGAAACATCCGGCAGAGATAGACGAGCGCGTGCGCGGGTGCGCGGCAGCTTCGGAACCCGGCGACGCGTATGCGCTGCGCCTTCTCCAGTATCGCGCAAGCCCTTGCAATTTCTTCGCTGCCGTTGACCGTTTCGGCCGCCGCCAGATTGGCCACCGTCGTCCTCAGCGATTCCGCGAAGATCGCCTCCGACCCGCGCCTGACAAGCGCATCGGCCTTTGCCGCGAAAGGCGCCTTGCCGGAGCGCAACCGGTCCTCGAACGGCTTGCGCAGCGCCGCCCAGTCGCCGAAGCCCAGCCGCCGCGCCAGTCGCACGAAGGTCGTCGGTGTCACCTCCGATCGCGAGGCCAGCACCCGCATGGAAACCAGCGCCACCTCGTCGGGATGATCGACCAGGAACCGTGCCGCTTTGCGCAGTTCCGAGCTCAGTTGGGGGAGTTCGGTCAGTATGCGTGCCAGAAGCGCGTCGAAGCCCATCTCCCGCCTATCCATGTAACAAGCATTTCCCTTGATTGATAAAGCGCAACAATCGTAGCATGCATCGACGTGCCTTGATACAAGAACACCGGACGGCCGCGACGGCACGCTAAGCACCAAGGGAGAATCGGATGAAACATGCTCGGACTGCACGCCACGGAGCGCAGATCGCCGCCTTGTCGGCCGCGCTGCTGTTTTCGGCCAGCGCAATGGCGCAGCAGAATTTCGTGACCATCGGCACCGGTGGCGTCACCGGCGTCTACTATGCCGCTGGCGGTGCTATCTGCCGCCTGCTCAACAAGGATCGAAAGACACACGGCATCCGCTGTTCGGTCGAATCGACCGGCGGATCGGCATTCAACGTGAACACGATCAAGGAAGGCGAACTCGACTTCGGCATGGCGCAGTCCGATGTCCAATACAACGCCTTCAAGGGTGAGGAATCCTTCAAGGAAGGCGGCGCGCATACCGACCTCCGGGCCGTGTTCTCGATCCATCCGGAGCCGTTCACGGTCCTGGCCCATCCGAATGCCAAGGTGACGAAATTCGAGGACTTCAAGGGCAAACGCCTCAACGTCGGCAATCCCGGTTCCGGAACGCGCTCCTCCATGGAACGTCTGCTCGGTGCGATGGGCTGGACGCTGGCCGACTTTTCGCTCGCGTCGGAGTTGAAGGCTGACGAGCACGGCCCGGCACTCTGCGACGGCAAGATCGACGGATTCTTCTACGGGGTAGGCCATCCTTCCGCGAACATCCAGGATCCGACGACCACCTGCGGTGCCAAGCTGGTGCCGTTGACCGGAGAGGTCGTGGATAAGCTTGTCGCCGAGAATCCTTATTACGCCAAGGCGATCATTCCCGGCGGGCTCTACGCCAACAATCCAGACGATACCGGGACTTTCGGGGTGCTCGCCACGCTGGTCACTTCGGCCAAGGTTCCCGATGAGAGCGTCTATCAATTGACCAGGGCGGTGTTTGAGAATTTCGACGAGTTCAAGTCGCTGCATCCGGCTTTCGCCAATCTCGATCCGGCCAAGATGGTGTCGGAGGGGAATTCCGCGCCGCTGCATCCGGGCGCTGAAAAATACTTCAAGGAGAAGGGCTGGCTGAAGTAGGCTCGTGACCTGACGACAGTCCGGCGGGTTCAGCGGACCCCGCCGGCCATCCGCAACAGGAGGCGTCATGAGCGAAGTGAAGGAACAACCGGCCGGCGTCGATCTCGAAGAGCTCGAACAACTTGTCGCGGAGGCCGATACGGGTGGCCGGCATCCGGGCGGGACAGTCGCTCGAATCCTGCTTTGGGTTGCAGTTGCCTGGTCGCTTTTCCAGCTGTGGTACGCTTCGCCTTTACCGTTCGTCTTCGGCTTCGGCATCCTCAACGACACGGAAGCGCGCGCCATCCATCTCGGCTTCGCGCTGTTTTTGACGTTCCTCGCCTATCCGGCGCTGAAATCCTCTCCCCGCGATCGCGTGCCGGTGCTCGACTGGGTGCTGGCCGTGGTCGGCGGGTTTGCCGGCGCTTACCTCTTTCTGTTCTACGCCGAGCTTTCCGGACGGCCGGGCCAGCCGACCGCTCTCGATCTCGCCACCGGCACCGTTGGCATCCTGTTGCTCCTCGAGGCGACGCGCCGCGCACTCGGCCTTCCGATGGTGGTGGTGGCATGTGTCTTCATCTTCTACACCTTTGCCGGCCAGTACATGCCGGACGTGATTCAGCATCGCGGCGCGTCACTCAACAAGTTTCTCAACCATCAATGGCTGACCACCGAAGGCGTCTTCGGGATTGCACTTGGCGTATCGACGAGCTTCGTCTTTCTGTTCGTCCTGTTCGGCACGCTTCTGGAAAAGGCAGGCGCCGGCAACTGGATGATGCAGATCTCCATCGCGCTGCTCGGCCATCTGCGCGGTGGCCCGGCGAAAGTCGCCGTGGTCTCATCGGCTCTCAACGGCGTCGTATCCGGCTCGTCCGTCTCCAACGTGGTTTCAGGCGGCATCTTCACCATCCCGTTGATGAAGCGCACCGGCCTTTCCGGTGTCAAGGCAGGCGCCATCGAGGCTTCGGCCTCGATCAACGGCCAGATCATGCCGCCGGTCATGGGCGCGGCCGCCTTCCTGATGGTCGAATATGTTGGCATTCCCTATTCGGAGATCGTCAAGCATGCGCTGTTGCCGGCGGTCTTCTCCTATATCGCGCTGCTCTACATGGTTCATCTCGAAGCGATAAAGATGGGCCTGAAGACGATCCCGCAACGTCCGACGCCGGCAAGAGAACGGATGCTGCGGATGGGACTCGGAGTGTCCGGCAGCATTCTCGCCGTCTGCATCGTCTATTACGGCATCATTGCTATCCAGGCTGTCTTTGGTGGGGCCGCGCCGCCGGTGCTCGCAATCGCCGGCGTGGCTCTGTACGTCGCCTCCGTCTGGTACTCCTCCCGCTACCCGGACCTCGCACTCGACGATCCGACCGCGCCGATCCTGGAACTGCCGCGCGCCTGGGACGTCACGCGGACCGGGCTCGATTTCCTCATCCCGATCGCGGTGCTTCTGTGGTGCCTGATGGTCGAGCAGATGTCGCCGGGCCTCTCGGCGTTCTGGGCGACCATGTCGATCCTCGGTATCGTCGCCACCCGCAAGCCGCTGATGGCGGTATTCCGCAACGAAAACCTCGCGGCTTCAGTGCGTGCTGCCTGGGACGACCTGATCGACGGGCTGGCGCTCGGCGCCCGCAACATGATCGGCATCGGCATCGCCACGGCCACCGCCGGCATCGTCGTCGGCACGATCACGCTGACCGGTCTCGGCCTGATGATGACGGAACTCGTCGAGTTCATCTCCGGCGGCAACGTCATCCTGATGCTGATCCTGATCGCCGCGATCAGCCTCGTGCTCGGCATGGGTATTCCGACCACAGCAAACTATATCCTGGTCGCGACGCTGATGGCGCCGGTAGTGGTCGATCTCGGCGCGCAGGCCGGATTGCCAATCCCGCTGATCGCGGTCCACCTCTTCGTCTTTTACTTCGGCATCATGGCCGATATCACCCCGCCTGTCGGATTGGCGGGCTTCGCGGCGGCGGCGATCTCCAAGGAGGATCCGATCGCCACCGGCTTCCAGGGCGCGTTTTATTCGCTGCGTACGGCGATCCTGCCATTCGTCTTCATCTTCAATCCGGTGATGCTGCTGATCGGAGTCGATACCTGGCTCGAAACGATCTGGGTGGCGACGGTCTCGTTGATCGCCATCCTGCTGTTTTCCGCCGCGACCATGAACTGGTTCGTGACGAAAAGCCGCCTGTGGGAAAGTGCGGCCCTGCTTCTCATCTGCTTCACGCTGTTTCGGCCGGACTGGTGGCTCAATCAGATGTCGCCGCCTTACGAGGAATTGCCGGCGAGCGAGTTCCTGTCGGCGGTCGGGCAAGCGCCGGCCGATGGCCGCATCAATTTCGTCGTCGAGGGTGTCGACCTCATGGGCGACGATGTACGCAAGACCGTCAACGTGCCGCTCGGCGAGCCGGGTGAACCGCTGAAGCGGCTGCGCGACATCGGTCTCACCATCACGCAAGCCGGCGACGCGCTGATGATCAGCAGTGTCGCCTTCGGATCCTACGCCAAGCGCATCGGGCTGGACGTCGGATACGACGTGGTGGCTGTGCTCAAAAAGGCCGATCAGCCCTCGAACCTCATTCCGATCGGCCTGGCGCTTGCTGCGGCCGCCGGCGTCGCCGGACTGCAATTTGCGCGGGCGCGCAAGCAGGCGGACAGGAAGGAAGCCTGAGCCTGGAGCAGTCGGCCAGCACTTGTGAAACCAGGTCGCTGCAGGCGGTCGAAAAAACTCCTCAGTCGGCGGTCAGCACGACCTTGACGCTCTGCGAGCGGTCGGCGGCCAGCCGAAACGCATCGCGGGCCGAGGAGAGGGGGCGTTCGGCGGTCACCAGCCTCAGCACGTCTATATCCCCGCCGACGATGAGATCGACCGCCTGGTCGAATTCCGTGCCGAAACGGAACGTGCCGTTCAGATTGATTTCCTTGGCCATCACCGCATTGGCCGCCACGGGGATCTGACCACCCGGAAGATTGCCGACCTGAACGACCGTGCCGCCGCGCCGGACGCTGGCGATCGCCAGCGCTAGGCCCGCTGCGGTGCCTGAAATCTCGAACGCGACATCGATCGCCCTGTCGGCCGCAAGCGCCTTTAGCTCGTCGTCGCCACCGGAAAGGTCGATCGTCCTGTCTGCTCCAAGTTTGCTGGCGAAGGCTAGCGGCGCCTCGGCTATGTCGGCGACGGTGAGCTCGCCACATCCCTTGAGCTTGGCGGCGAGCATGGTCAAAAGCCCGATCGGGCCGGCGCCGAACAGGATGACGTCGCGGCCGGCGATGTCGCCGGCCCGTGCCACAGCGTGCAGGCTGACGGCGAGGGGTTCGGCGAGAGCCGCCGCCTGGTAGGCGACATCAGGCGGAACCTTGACGCATTGCGCGGGCGTGGCGTCGAACACGCTGGCAAAACCACCTTGCATGTGCGGCGTTTTCGACGCCGAGCCCATGAAATAGATGTTTTCGCAGAGGTTGGCGCGGCCCTCCGCGCATCGCGCGCATCGTCCGCACCAGCGCGACGGGTTGACCGCCACGCGATCGCCGACGGCAAGTCCGGGCGCGTCCGCGCTGATTTCGACGATCTCTCCGGCGACCTCGTGGCCAAGCACGAGCGGCGATGTGACGACAAAGTCGCCGGTCCGCGCGTGGCGGAAATAGTGCAGGTCGGAACCGCAGATGCCGCCTGCGCCGAAGCGCACGCGCACCATTCCCGGCGCGAGCGGGGCGAGCGGGTGCTCGATCACGCGCAAGTCCTCGGGGCCGAACAGCGTCGCGGCGACTGCGTTGTCGATCAACGGACCAGCCCCAGCTGCGTCGGCAGCCACAGCGTGATGGCGGGGATGAAGGTGATCAGGATCAGCGCGACGACCAATGGGACGAGCCAGGGCAGGATTGCCATGGTCGTACGCTCGACCGATAGCTTGGCAACCCGCGAGAGGACGAAAAGCACCATGCCGAGCGGCGGATGGAGGAGACCGATCATCAGATTGAGCGTCATGATCAGGCCGAAATGCACCGGGTCGATGCCGTAGAGGACCACGATCGGCAGGAGGATCGGCACAAGGATGGTGATCGCGGCGATCGTGTCGAGGAAACAGCCGACTAGCAGCATCAGGATGTTCACCAGGATCAGGAACACCCATTTGTTTTCGGTCAGCGATGTGATGAAGACCGAGAAGAGCTGCGCCGCCTGACTGACCGTGAGCAACCAGGCGAAGATCGACGCCGCGGTGACGATGAAGAGAACCGACGCGGTCGTCTCGATCGTGTCGAAACTGGCCTTGGCGAGGGTTGCGAACGTCATCGTGCGGTAGCGCACCAGCCCTAGGAACAACGACCAGATGACGGCGGCCATGGCCGCTTCGGTCGGCGTGAACCAGCCCATCGTCATGCCGCCGATCAGAATGATCGGTGTCATGAGCGCCATGACGGCGGAGAAGTCGAAATACCAGTCGCAGGCGATCAGGATAACAAGCGCGATGCCAACGGCAATATTGAGCGACAGTCCCATCTCGACGAGGACATAAACAGCCAGCGGAAAGCAGCACACGACGGCCACCTCGATCGAGGCGGCGGCGAGCCGGTTCAATTTGAACGGCGTATCCGAACCCCAGCCCCGGCGGTGGGCGAAGATCGCGACCGTCACCATCATCAGCACGGTCATGACCACGCCGGGAAGGATGCCGGCCATGAACAGCGCGCCGATCGAGACGTTGGCCATCATGCCGTAGATGACGAAGGGCAGCGACGGCGGGAAGATCGGGCCGAGCGTCGAGGAGGCGGCGGTGACGCCAACGGCCGCCTCGACGGGATAGCCGTGGTCGCGCATGGCCTTGATCTCGATGGTGCCGATACCGGCGGCGTCGGCAAGGGCTGCGCCCGACATGCCCGCGAAGACCACGGATCCGATAATGTTCACCTGCGCGAGGCCACCCTTCATCCAGCCGACAAGTGCCAGCGCAAAGGAATAGATCCGCCCGGTGACGCCGGCGATGTTCATGAGATTGCCGGCGAAGATGAAAAACGGCACGGCCAGCAGCGGAAAGCTTTCGACACCGGCGATCATGCGCTGCGCGGCGATGATGTCGGGCGCCACGCCGTAGAAGACGAGATAGAGCAGCGACGCCACCGCCATCGACACAGCGACGGGCACGCCGACCAGCATCAGGACGAGAAAGGCTCCGATCAGAAGCAGCATGGCCTATTCCCCCAGCCCGTCGAACGCGGCGGGGCGCTCCAGCGCCGAATAGCCACGGCGGATGTTGCCGACGAATACCTGGATAGCGCGCAGCATCATCAGCACGAAACCGGCGAAGACGGCGTAGAAGACGACGTTGCGCGGCAGGTCGATCGTGACCATGCGCTCGCGGTGGACGATCCCGACATAGCGCCATAGGAGCCAGGACATATAGGCAAAGAAGCAAATGGTGATCAGATTGACCGCGAGCGCCAGGTAGCGCCCCGCCCCAGGGGGGAGATAATGATAGAGCACGTCGACATGGATGTGGCGCGTGGTGCGCGTGCACATGACCGAGCCCAGGAAGACCACGACGACGAGGCAGTTGATCGCGATCTCCTCGGTCCAGGCAAGACTGTTGTTCATGACGTAGCGCGTGAAGAACTGCAGAAAGACGCAGAGCGACATGCCCCAGAACACGGCGAGCGTGACCCAGTCCTCCACCGCGTATCGCGACAGATCGACGGGCAGCGTTTCTTCCTCGAATGCATGCGCCAGTTCTTCGGGGGTAACCTGGGTGTGGACCTCTTGGGTCATCGGCAAGCTCCGGACACTGTTGGGGGCGGCGGGCTCAACAGACCCGACGCGCTTGGCGCGCCGGGCCCGGATTGATGCAGTTTACTTGACGGCGCGGATCGCCTCCCAGTCTTCCTTGCGGTAGCCGAACTCCTCGAACGTTACCTTCTCCATCACGTTCTTTTCGAAATCGGCGCGATCGACTTCGGTGACGGTGAGGCCGCGCTCCTTGAAGGTCTCAACCAGGGCCTTCTCGCGATCGACGATGATCTTTGTCGCGCGTGCGGCGGCTTCCTGCATCACCTCGGTGAAGATCGCCTTGTCCTCGTCCGACAATTGCGACCAGCGCGATTGCGACACGATCGTGTTGAGATGATCGACGATATGCCCGGTCAGGATGATGTGCTTTTGCACTTCGTAGAACTTCTTGGCGTCGATCGTCGTCAGCGGGTTTTCCTGCGCTTCCACCGTGCCCTGCTGCAAGGCGAGATAGACCTCGGCGAAGGCGATCGGCGCGGTGTTGGCGCCGCAGGCGCGCGGCATTGCGAGATAGGCCGGCACATCAGGCACGCGGATCTTCAGGCCCTGCATGTCGGCGCATTTCTCGATCGGCCGGTTGGAGGTCGTGTGACGCGTGCCGTAGTAGGTGGTCGCCGTGATGTGATGCCCCGACGCCTCTTCGTAGCCGCCGGTCAATTCCTTGTATTTGTCGGTCTTGGTGTAAGCGAGCAGATGATCCGCGTCACGGAAGGTGAACGGGAAGTAGGTCACGCCGATCGGCGGGAATTCGCGGGCGGCGAAGCTCGATCCGGAGATAATGATGTCGACCGTGCCGAGGGTCAGCCCCTGGTTGATGTCGGATTCCTTGCCGAGTTGCGAGGCCGGGAAGACGTCGATCGTATAGCGGCCGTCGGTGCGCTTCTTGATCTCTTCCGCCGCCCACACGGACTCCGTGTGGAAGGGTTCGGACGTTTCATAGACGTGAGCCCATTTCAACGCGGTTTGTGCAGAGGCCGAAGCCATGGGCAGAGCGATCGCGGCGATCGTGCCGAGCAGAACGGCGTATTTTCTCAGCATCATATTCCTCCCTGTGATTGGATTTCGACTGTGCCGACAGGATCCTCCCGGTCGGCCGCCTCCTATTCCGCGACCTCCCTGGCCACGGATTTCTCACCGAAATTGCGTGAGAATCTCAGTTGCGACTGGCGCAGATGCTCCTGCATGGCGGCCTTCGCCCTTTCGGGCTCGCGCGACGCGATCGCGTCGCGCACCGCGCGGTGCTCCTTAGCGGCGGCTTGCCAGGAATCCCTGTTCTCGAAATAGCTCGACAGCAGCTCGAAATATGGGTTCATGCGCTGGTCGAAAAGCTCGCCGATGCAGCGCACCAGGACAGCGTTTCCCAGAATTCCCGCCACCGTCGTATGGAACTCGCGGTCAAGCGCGATCGTCATCTTGGTTGGATGAGGGATGTCTTCCATGCGGCGCAGTACATCGTCCAAATGTTCGAGATCGACCGGCCGAACATGGAGGGCGGCTTCGGCGGCGATCGCTCCTTCGATGAACTCACGTGCCCGCAACAGTTCGAATGGGCCTTCATCCATCTCTGCCGCCAAAACGTCGGCGCGTGGCGGATCGGTGACGTAGATACCGGAGCCGACGCGAATGCGTATCCGCCCCTCGACCTCAAGCGCGATCAGCGCTTCACGGACGGTCGGGCGGGAGATGCCCAGTTGATCGGCCAGTTCGCGTTCGGTCGGCAGGCGATCGCCGACGGCGAACTCGCCCGCGTCGATCAACTGCCGGAGCTGATCGGCGATCTGCCGGTAAAGTCGACGCGGCTCAACGGCATGGATCGGCATTGTCACCCAGTTCCACTTCAGCAGAATCGTCGGGCCGATCTAAGATCGGTAAATTGGTCTGACCTATTGTTCGAAAACTGCCGCGAAAATAGCGGAGTGTCAAGGAGCGGAGAACGCCCATGGAACTCATTCTCCGTGATTTTCTTTGAAACCAAGGATCGGCGATTTGGCTGAGCGGCAACTCTTGACCTTCCAGCAACTGGAAGGTCCTGTCTCTCCGCAGCTTCGATGCGGTGGCGAAAGCCGCCAGGACAATCTCCGGGATTTTCGACGGGAAGCCGGCCTGTGACGCGGCAGCGTCCGTGGCGGCGGCCGAAACCGTCCACAGACGACCCGGGCAGGCGGTGCCTGGCTGGGTCAGTGGAGGGCAAACCGACAGGAGTTCCGCAATGTTCGTACAGCCCGTCGACTATTTCCTTGCAGTCTGGTTCATTCTTGCGGGTCTTAGCACGGCTTATGTGGCGTGGGACCAGTTCCGCAACAATCCCGAACCGGTGGTGATGAAATGGGGTTTCATCCTGGTCACCCTCTACATGGGACCGCTTGGGCTGTTGATCTATGTGCTGGCCGACAAGGAGCCGCGGCCAGGCGAGCACGAAGCATTCACCAAGCCACTCTGGAAGCAAGGCGTCGGCTCGACGATCCATTGCGTGGCCGGAGACGCCACCGGCATCATTCTCGCGGCAGCGATCACCGCCGCGCTCGGGTTGCCGATGTGGATCGATCTCATCGTCGAGTATGTTGCCGGGTTCGCTTTCGGCCTGTTCATCTTCCAATCGCTGTTCATGAAATCGATGATGGGAGGCACCTATTGGGAGAATGTCCGCAAGAGCTTCATGCCGGAATTCATCAGCATGAATTTCATGATGGCGGGCATGGCCCTGGTCATGAGCTTCCTGATGATGGGCAGCGACATGCGGGCCATGGACCCGGCCGAACTCCTGTTCTGGGGCGTCATGTCGTTCGGCGTGGTCGTTGGCTTCATCATCGCATATCCGTCCAACGTATGGATGGTGGCGGGTGGCCTCAAACACGGGCTGATGACCGAACGCGAACCGCAATCCGACAAGGCGAAGGAGCGCGAGCGCGCGCATGGCGGTGCAGTAGCGGCGGTAGCGAGGCGCCGTCACCCTCATACGCGCCTCGACGAACACGCCAACCCCGGGCACGCCAACCCCGGGCACGCCAACCCCGGGCACGCCAACCCCGGACATGGCAACCCGGGCGGCAACCCAGAGACCGGCCATCCCCGATCCGGCCACGGCTCCTCTCACGGCAATGGCGGGTCGCGTGGTCCGCATGGCGGTCACGGAATGGAACCGGATGCAACTGTGCCGCAACTCGCGGCCTTTGGCGGAGTATCAGTGCTTGCGCTGGCACTCGGTATGATCGCTCCGGCCAATTGGGTGAATCTCACCCTCAGCGCGCGCGATGTCGGCGGCGCCATCATGCCGCCCGGCATGATCATGGACCGCGACACACCGGCTGCAGCGATGCTGGACATGGCCGCCGTGCATCCTCGCCTGATCACGGCCAGTCATGGCTTGGAGGTTCGCGGCGACCGGGAACTGGAAGCCAGGATGGAGAACGGGGTGAAGGTGTTCGACCTCGAAACGTCGGTCATCCGCTGGGCGATCCTGCCGGACGTGAAAGTCGACGCCTATGCGATCAACAACCAGGTTCCAGGCCCACGGCTGCATATCCGGCAAGGCGATCGGGTGCGCATCAACGTTACGAACCGCCTGCCGGAGAGCACGACCATCCACTGGCACGGGTTGATCCTGCCGAATGAAATGGATGGTCCGGCTAAGATCACGCAGGAGCCAATCGCGCCCGGCGGCAGCTACCGATATGAATTCACGGCGGGCCAATCGGGGACTTACTTCTATCACTCACATGACCATGTCGATCGCCAGCAGGCGCTCGGACTCTACGGCGCACTCATCATCGATCCCGCCAATCCCCAGGACGAGATTGCGGCCGACCATGATTATGTTATCCAGCTTCAGGAATGGCTGATGCGGGAGGGTCTGACTTTCCCGGCGATGCCGATGGACGGCGGGCAGCCGAATTATTTCACCATCAACGGCCGCGCCTATCCGTCAACGGACACGATCAGGATGAAGGTCGGCGAAACTCTGAAAGTGCGCTTCATCGGCACCAACAATGGGTTTATCCACCCGATGCACATCCACGGCGGTCCATTCGAGATTGTCGCCCGCGACGGCGAGACTATCCCGGAGTCGGCACGATTCCTTGCCGACACAGTCAACGTCGGACCAGGGCAGCGCTACGATGTCGTCTGGCAGGCGCGCCGGCCCGGAAAATGGCTGATCCACTGCCATATCGGGCATCATACGACCAACAACAATGTCGAAGAGAAGGGCGGTGGCGGACTGATGGTCGTGATCGATGTGCAACCCTGAAGCCCTTCCGCAAAGCGAAAAGGTAAATGGAGATGTTTGCCGCATACGGCGGCTTGTTTCTCATTGCCTTCGCCGCGGCAACCATCCTTCCGGCGCAGTCGGAGGCGGCCCTTGCAGGGCTCCTCGCGACCGGTTCCTTCTCGCCCGCAATGCTGGTTCTTGTCGCCAGCATAGGCAACGTCCTTGGCTCGGCGGTGAACTGGGGACTCGGTCGAGGCGTCGAACGCTTCCGGGACAGCCCCTGGTTTCCGCTGCGCCCCGCAACACTCAACCGTGCCACGACCTGGTATCGCCGTTATGGAAGATGGTCGCTCCTGTTGAGCTGGATGCCGATCGTCGGCGATCCGCTGACGGTGGTCGCCGGGATTTTACGCGAGCCGCTATGGAGCTTTGTCGCAATCGTCGCCCTCGCGAAGGTTTCGCGATATCTGGTCGTCGCCGGAGCAGTGCTGGGCCTGACCTAAATCGCGGACATCACAGCGCACGATTGCATTCATTTGCACATGAGCCGTAAGCAAGCCTTACAAAAATGTATGAAAAATGTTGTAGCGCATGGCGGCTTCGAGCAATACCGTTCCTGCAACGGCCTTCACTTTTGGTTGCACTGCAGCAGGCGGCCTTGACAAATCAGCCGAACAATTGTCGGAAGGGCCGATGAAGACTGTTGGTCGAATCACGATCCCAGGAAACACGCCGCTCAGAGCATTGCTGGCGGTCGTATTCCTCGTCATGTCGGCTCTCCAGCCTGGTCTGTTCGCCACAGCCAATGCCAAGGGTTCCCAGGTCAGGATGGATATCCAAGCCGAGATGCCCGCACACGACATGGGCGATCACGGCGCCACGGCGGACGACACGGACAGGCCGGAGCATCATCACGGCGCCAAGCAATCCGCCGATAAAAGCTGCGAAGTCCATTGCGCGCCGGCGAATGCGATGCCGGTCGACTGCCCTGACATGGAGCATGTTGTCTCCCGCTGCTTTGCGCCCGTCATTGCCGTCACCTTGCCGCTCGGCGAATACACCGCGCTCATAAGGCCTCCCAGACATCTGAACTGACGCGTCCCTTTCGGGGCGTTCGCGCGCAGCGTCGGGAATCCGTTCCCGCGCGGCCAAACGCACACGTCAAGCTTCAGGGTCTATAATGAAAATCGCAAGCTTCGCGATGCTCGCATCGCTGTTCGTTGCCGGATGTGCGGCAACCACGCCGCCGGACATCCTTCCCGCCTTCAATCCGGCCGATCCCGTAATGGGCGTCCGTGATGCGCACTACCACCCAGTCATCGCCGACTATCGCCACCGGGAGCCTGTCGATCCGCAGAATTGGCGGCGTCGCAATACGGAACGCTCCCCTGCGAACCCGGGAGCCGGATCATGAAGCGCCGGCCCCTGACCATAGCTGTGGTCGTAACCATCCCGCTGATCGCCGCCGGATGCGCGACCGGCGGGGCCCTTGATGGCATTTCAGAACCCATGGCCGGCTTCACGACAGTCTCGGCGCGCGCCGAATCCGCGACCGGCAAGAAAACAGTGTGGGTGCAGTCCAGCGAGGAAGCACGAACGGTCTCGGAGCGCGTGAAGAGCCTCGTCCAGAAGAAGACGATCGGTCCAGATACGGCGGTGCAGGTTGCCTTGCTCAACAACAAGGGCCTGCAGGCCGCCTACGCCGAGATCGGCCTGTCGGCGGCCGACATGTGGCAGGAATCGATGCTCGTCAATCCGACGATCTCGGTCGGCATGATCGGCGTCGATCCTGTGCGGACGATTGAAGGAGCGGTGGTCGGCAACATCCTTGCGCTGGCGACCCATAAGCGGCGCGTCGCGGTCGCGGATGCGCGTTTCCGTCAGGCCCAGCTCCGCGCCGCCGAAGAAACGCTACGGCTGGCCGCGGACACGCGGAGAGCCTGGATCAATGCGGTATCGGCCTGGGAAAGCGTTTCCTATCTGAACAAGGCGCAAGCCGCCGCCGACGCAGCCTCCGAACTCGCTCAAAAACTTGGCGAGACCGGCGCCTTCACAAAGACCGGCCAAGCCCGCGAACATGTCTTTTATGCCGAGATCACCGGTCAGGCGGCGGAGGCGCGGCTCGCCGCACGGACCGCCAAGGAGGAACTCACCCGGCTGATGGGTCTATGGGGACCGGATGTCAGTTACTCCGTCCCAAACATGCTTCCTGCCTTACCGAAGGGCGCCAAGGCCAAACGCGCGATCGAGGCGGAGGCGCTAAAAAATCGCGTCGACCTCGAGATCGCGAAGCTTGAGTTGGAAGCGCTGGCGAAATCCTACGGTCTGACCGAGGCGACGCGCTACGTCACCGATCTGGAACTGCTTTCCGGCGTGGAGGTGGAACGCGAGGAGTCTGAGGAGGGCGGAACCGAGAAGACTGTCTCACCCACTCTGGAGCTCGAGTTCGTCATTCCGATTTTCGATACCGGCAAGGCACGCATGCGCAAGGCCGAGCTTGCCTATATGCAAGCTGCAAATCGGATGGCGGAAAAGGCAGTCAATATCCGGTCGGAGGCCAGATCCTCCTATGATGCCTACCGTTCGACCTACGACATTGCCCGGCACTATCGGAACAATGTTGTGCCGCTGCGAACAAAGATCGAGGCGGAATCGGTCCTCACCTACAACGGCATGATCACCAACACGTTCGAGCTGCTGGCGGACACACGCGCGAAAATCAGCTCGATCATGCTTTCCCTCAACGCCAAGCGCAATTTCTGGCTGGCCGACGTCAATCTCGGAACCGCGATCCACGGCGGCGGCGCAAGCTCGGCCGCGGGCGGCGACGCACCGGCCGCGGCCGAAGCGGGCGCTGAAGGCCACTGAACGCAAGGAGAAGAAAATGCTTTCAAGACGTCAGTTGCTAGGCGCGGGAGCCCTGCTCGCCGGCGCCACTGCATGGACCAAAACGTCTGCGATGGGGCTCCCCGACGCTCCAATCATGGAGTCCGCCGACATGCAGCCGCCGATCTTCCCGACGAGCGGGCCGGACTACCAGCCGGTCGTGACGCTCAACGGCTGGACCCTTCCGCATCGCATGAACAACGGCGTGAAGGAGTTCCACCTCGTGGCCGAGCCGGTCGAGCGCGAGTTGTCGCCCGGCACGACTGCCTATCTCTGGGGCTACAACGGTCAGTCTCCCGGCCCGACCATAGAGGCGGTCGAGGGCGATCGGGTCCGCATCTTCGTGACAAACAAGTTGCTGGAGCACACGACGATCCATTGGCACGGCATGATCCTGCCCAACGGCATGGACGGCGTGACCGGTCTGACCCAGCCCGGAATCCCGCCCGGCAAGACCTTCGTCTACGAGTTCGACCTCGTGAAGAGCGGCACATTCATGTACCACCCGCACGCCGATGAAATGGTCCAGATGGCCATGGGCATGATGGGCTTCTTCGTCATTCATCCCAAGGACCCGAAATTCATGCGGGTGGACCGCGATTTCGTGTTCCTGCTGAATGCCTTCGACATCGAGCCGGGGTCGTACGTCCCGCGCATCATGGAGATGACGGATTTCAATCTCTGGGGCTGGAACAGCCGCGTCTTTCCGGGGATCAGTCATCTTCCGGTGGCGAAAAACGACCGGGTCAGGGTCCGTGTAGGCAACTTGACCATGACCAATCACCCGATCCACATGCATGGCTACGACTTCGAGGTGACTTGCACCGATGGCGGCTGGGTCCGGCCGGAGGCGCGGTGGCCGGAGGTGTCGATCGACATCCCCGTCGGCGCCATGCGGGCATATGAATTCGAAGCCAAATACGAGGGCGACTGGGCGATCCACTGCCATAAGTCGCACCACACAATGAACGCCATGGGCCACGATGTGCCCACGCTCATCGGCGTCGACAACTCGAAGGTCACCGACAAGATCCGCCGGGTCCAGCCCGAATATATGGCCATGGGTGACCGTGGCATGGCCGACATGGGCGAGATGGAGATGCCGCTTCCCGACAACACCATCCCGATGATGAGCGGCTGGGGCCAATTCGGCGCCATCGAGATGGGCGGGATGTTCTCGGTCGTGAAGGTGCGCGAAGGGCTGGCCTCGAACGATTACGCCGATCCGGGCTGGTACCAGCACCCGGAGGGAACCGTAGCTTACGAGTGGAAGGGAGATGTCCCCGCTCCGACGAAATCAGGCGACGCAAAAACGATGGCTCCGGCAGCGCACGGCGGTCACGGCAAACAGGGATGAGACCCGAAACCCTCAACCTCAACAATGAGAGAAAGTGCAGCATGAAACGTATCATCGCAGCGGCCGTTTTGATGGCCGCCAGTTCCGGAACAGCTGTTGCCGGCGGAACCCACGCTGGAGGCCATGGCGACAAAGCCGCCGCAATGCCGATCGGCAACCCTGGCGATGCCGGCAAGGCAAAGCGGACCGTCAACATCTCGATGTCGGAGAAGGACGACGGGACGATGTTGTTCCAACCAGCCGTGCTCAAGGTGAAGAAGGGTGAGACCGTTCGCCTGAAGTTCGTCAACAAGGGCCAGACCGACCACGAATTCGTCATGGACGTCCATGACGGGATCATGGAGCACAAGGCGCTGATGGAGAAGTTCCCCGAAATGGAGCATGCCGATCCCAACGCGATCCGGCTGGCGCCCGGCGCCAGAGGCGAGATCATCTGGACCTTCGCCAATGCCGGCGAATTCGGCTTCGCCTGCCTGGTCCCGGGTCATTACGATTCCGGCATGAAGGGCGACATCAGCGTCGCCAACTGACTGACAAAAATCGCAAAGGAGACAATCATGACGCTATTGATAAAGGCACTCTCGACACTCGCGCTCATGCTCGCCATCGGCAGCAGCGCGCTTGCGCAGGAATACGTGAAGGGCGAAGTCGTCAAGGTCGACGCCAAACAGCAGAAGCTGACGATCAAGCATGAGCCGCTGACCAATCTCGACATGCCCGCGATGACGATGGTGTTCGTCGTCGCGGAGGACGGCATGATCGAGAAGGTCAAAACGGGTCAAGCGATCGAGTTCACAGCCGACCGCGTCAACGGACGCATCACGGTCACTGACATCAAGTGATCCGGGAACAGCACCGCGGGTTGAAAAAACCCGCGGCAGTCCCACGCGCTTGATCTCCGTGGACGGACATTTCTTCAAATCCATTCATCGTGTACGTGGGAATTCTGCGCTGACGATTAAGCCGGGGCTATTGTCGTCCAGGGAAATTGTCGCACCATGGATGTCGGATATGGCCTTGACCAGGCTGAGGCCGAGCCCTGTCCCTTCGGTCGTCCTGCTCTTTTCCACGCGATAGAAGCGCTTGAGCACTTTCTGCCGCTCCTCCGCCGGGATGCCCGGTCCGTTGTCGCTGACGACGATGGAGCAGCGCTTCGCCTTCGTCGTGACACCGATCGCAATCCGGGCCCCTCGTTGTGTGTGGCGCATTGCATTGACGACAAGGTTCACGCACATCTGCTTCAGCAGATCGGCATCGCCCCATATGAATGAGGCCGTGTTTCGGCTGTCACTGGACAGAACCAGAGAACGCTCGGCGTCTTCCACGATGTGACTATAGATATCGTGGATTTCGGTGACCAATTCTGAAAGGTTCACCTTTGCAAATCGCGTCCGGCGCGCGCCGGACTCGATCTGCGAGATGCGCAGCAGACCATCGAATGTGCCGGCTATGTGCGAGACTTCGCCCATCGCCTTTTCGATGAGCGATCTCGTGACGGTTTGGTCCTTGCTTTCGGAAGCGGCCTCAAGTGTCAGAAACAGCCGCCCGATCGGCGTCTTGAGGTCATGCGCGATGTCGGTCGTTACCTGCGTCATCGCCGCAACGCTAGCCTGCAGCTGTGCCAGCGCGACATTGACCTCAGCTGCCAGCATGTCGATGTCATCGCCGCGCAAGGAGATCGGCAGGCGGGTGGCGAGCTCGCCGGCGCCGACGGCCTTCATGGCACCCGAGAGTCCAGCGATGCGCCGCCGTGTGCGGAACGCCAACACCGCACCCGCGCCGAGGCCTCCGGCAAGTACGATCGCCGTTCCCCAGCCGAAGCTGACAAGCGCGATGCCGCGCAAGCGATTGGTGTCGTCATAGCTTACGCCGACGGTCAGGTCGTAGCCATCCAGGTTCTTCCGGTAGAGCCGGTAGTTGGTGAGCGCCGTGTTGTGGCTTGTCGGTGCGCGCGTGGAAAATCCCGGCGGCGACGCCGAAATATCAATGTTGCCAGCCAGGAAGTCGCCGTTGGGATCCTTCAGTGTGTAAAGCGTCTCCTGTCCCCTGATTGCCGGACCATGGCTTCGGATCATGGCGGCAGCGCCATCGACACCGTTCGCCTCATAGGCGAATGCAATCTCCCGGAACCGCTCCATCACATTTGAATCCAGCCGCTCGTAAAGATAGGCGGCGACCATGTTGTAAGCGACGAAATTGGCTCCCAGGAACGAAAGCAGAAACAGGGAGATGTAGAACGCGGCAAGTCGGATCGACGTACTTCTGGCGATACTAGCGTTGGCCATGAATGGTGTAGCCGGTATTGCGTGTATTATGCAGGAGCGGAACATCGAACGGTTTGTCGATCTTCGCCCGCAGTCGGCTGATATGGGTTTCCACCACGGTGCTTTGTGGGTCGAAGTTGAAGTTCCAGATCCGCTCCAGAAGCATGGTCTTCGTCAGTATGCGGCCCTCGTTACGCATCAGGAGTTCAAGCAACGCGAATTCCCGAGGGAGCAATTCGATCGTCGTTCCGCCGCGGGTGGCGAGGCGGCTGAGGAGATCCAGTTCCAGATCAGCCACTTTCAGCTTTGCCTTTTCGGCGGCGATCGGAGGGCGCCTTCGCAGAGCATTGACACGAGCCAGGAGTTCGGAGAAGGCAAAGGGCTTGATCAGGTAATCGTCGGCACCGGCCTCCAGTCCCTCGACTCGATCGTTGACACCGCCCACCGCCGTCAGGAAGATCACTGGCACCTTTCCGCCGGCGCCTCGAAGACCCCGCACGAGCGACAAGCCATCGAGGCCTGGCAGCATCCGATCCACAATTGCGACATCATAAGGTTCGCGCAGTCCGACAAGCAGAGCATCGCGCCCGTCTGTCATGACATCGACCACATGGCCGGAAGAGTTCAGTCCATTTTCGATGTAGCGGCTGATTTGTTCGTCGTCTTCGACCAAGAGAATTTTCATAATGGCAGTCTCTCATCTGGCTTGGCGCGCCAAGCGTTGATGACCTTTTATCCAGCTTGCTTCTGCCGGCGATGGCGCGGACGAAGCGATGTTTCAGGGAGACTTTGCTCGGCGGGTTTTTCGGCTCGGCGCCATCAGTCGGTGACGCGGCCTTTCCACCAGCCAGATCCTGGGTTTTGATACCTCAACATCCATGGACTGGATCGACAACACGGTTTGGAAGCAAAAGCACCTTGCAACTTTCGAGGTAATTGACCACTCGTATCGTCATCCTTTCATTGTACCGCAAGTCCAACATAAGGCTCACCTTTTTCCATTCCCGGGCAATGGCCGGGTGATTCCGACGATGACTACGGATTCTCTCACAACTGTGTCCAATATAGGCCAATAGCTTGGCGGATCGTGGCCGGCGATCACAGCATCGTGTCGCGCCGCTTGTATAAGCGGCGCCCCTCCCTGAGGTGCGTGGAGAGCATGTCGGCTGCAATGAGCTGCGCACTGGAGCAAGATTTGGTCAGGTTCGTTAGCGAGCGGTGAAGGGGCAAACCAGCCGGCGGTGCTGCCGGCTGGTTTGCCCTGCATTGGCCCCGTGGGAGGATGCGGAGCCTGCTGTGTTGGTCCTGCTATCGGCCCGCCCAGCTGTCGCGCTGGCGGGGGGAGATACCCTGCCACCATGACGGGCTCACGACTTCGACTCGATCGTAGCGGGAATTGGTCTTCTGGATGTCGCCATTGTCGAGCACTTGGTAAGATATGTCGGGGTTGGATGCCGATTTCGCGGTTTCGCCCGCCGATCCATGGCCCTGCAAGACCTTGTCGATGCCGGAGCTTGTCGGGTTCGTGCCGCTGCTGGCGACACTGGCCGAGGTCATCGCCGCGAAGACTATCAATGCATATCCGATGGTGTGTTTCATGGTTCAGTCCTTTTGTCTAAAGCGAGCGTTCGAACGCTCAGCAACAACAGGCTACGGGGTCGAATTCACGGGCACCTTCCGTCGGACTTACATTTTTGTGATTCTCATGCGTGGTCGCGACTGAAGCCGAAATCGGGAAGTTCAGCTTTGAAATGCCACATGTTGAACGGCTGTCGCAGTTTCTCTTGCGCCGATGCATGGCCATCCAATGCGACTTCCGTCATGAAGAACATCTGATTGTCGCGTCTGCTTGAGGCGCTGAGAGACTGCCGCACAGGAGTTGTGTCGGTCGTCCGCTATTCCTGATTCAGGAGTTCCGCAGCGAGGTTGACGACCACCCGCAAGTGGCCACGAGCCATACACAAGCCTTACAAAAATGTATGAAAAATGTTGTGGCGCATGGCGGCCGCGAGCAATACCGTTCTTGCAACGGCCTTCGTTCGCCCGTGCTCGAACCTCGGTATTGAAGCAGTATCCTGGGATCGTCCGAGGTGTCGCTCGACACCCCGACGGCGCCATGCGGGCATACGCGTTCGAAGCCAAATACGAGGGCGACCGGGCGATCCACTGCCATAAGTCGCACCACACAACGAACGCCATGGGCGTACTCACGGTCATCGGCGTCGACAACTCGAAGTCACCAGCAAGATCCGCCGGGTCCAGCCCGAATACAGCGCACGGCGGTCACGGCAAACAGGGATGAGAACCCTCAACCTCAACAATGAGAGAAAGTGCAGCATGAAACGTATCATTGCAGCGGCCATTTTGATGGCCGCCAGTTCCGGAGCAGCTCTTGCCGGCGGAACCCACGCTGGAGGGCATGGCGACGAAGCCGCAATGCCGATCGGCAATCCTGGTGAAGCTGGCCAGGCAAAGCGGACGGTCAACATCTCGATGTCGGAGAAGGACGACGGGACGATGCTGTTCCAACCGGCCGTGCTCAAGGTGAAGAAGGGCGAGACCGTTCGCCTGAAGTTCGTCAACAAGGGCCAGATCGACCACGAATTCGTCATGGACGTCCATGACGGGATCATGGAGCACAAGGCGCTGATGGAGAAGTTCCCCGAAATGGAGCATGCCGATCCCAACTCGATCCGGCTGGCTCCCGGCGCCAGAGGCGAGATCATCTGGACGTTCGCCAATGCCGGCGAGTTCGGCTTCGCCTGCCTGGTCCCGGGTCATTACGATTCCGGCATGAAGGGCGACATCACCGTCGCCAACTGACCGCCAAAACCGCAAAGGAAGAATCATGACATTGTTGGAAAAAACACTCTCGACACTCGCGCTCGCGCTCGCCATCGGCGGGAGCGCGCTTGCGCAGGAATACGTGAAGGGCGAAGTCGTCAAGGTCGACGCCAAACAGCAGAAGCTGACGATCAAGCATGGGCCGCTGACCAATCTCGACATGCCCGCGATGACGATGGTGTTCGTCGTCGCGGAGGACGGTATGATCGAGAAGGTCAAGGCGGGTCAGGCGATCGAGTTCACAGCCGACCGCGTCAACGGACGCATCACGGTCACCGACATCAAGTGATCCGAGACCAGCACCGCGGGTTGAAAAGTCAACCCGCGGCCGCTGGCCCGATCGGGCAAAACGGTATCACGATGACGGGGACGCGCAGAACGTTATCCAGAGATTTTCTTTCCAATCATGTGCGGAACTGCTCAGAGGCATCTCCACTGGATATCGGCGCGAACCCACGCCTACATACGCCGGGTAGGCACAGCGAACGCGCGCATGGTGCCTGCCGGTATCTTCATACCTGATGACGCCGTTCGCATCCGTCTCGAGGAGGCCAATAGCGACGTCAAAATCATAGTCCCCGCTTTGCGAGACGCTATTGCTCCGCACACTAAGCTGGACCGACGTCGCATCGGGAAAATTGGCAGTGTAGAAGATCAGTTGCTCCGCCATCGAGGGCGTAGCCACCAACACGCCGGCAAAAAATGCAATGGCGCGCATCTCCTCCTCCCGAAGATCCAAGGACGAGAGACTACCATGTCTTGCGTCAATATTCGAATCACTGTTCCCGGCAGTGTGCCGAGGCATTGGGATGCGCATTGCGTTGGATGTCTCCTCCGATTCGTATCTCCAGTCAGGACCAGCAATGGCAAATCCTCCACGCCGACCGACAAATCCAATGGCCGCTGCCGAAGCCGCCTTCAAGCCAATCAAGAAGCCGGCCGCACCGGTTCGCGAAACCGCAGCTCCAAATGTCAGAGAGCTTGTTTCAATCAGGATTGATCGGGCTGTCTTGGATTATTTCCAGGCGGACGGATCGGGCTGGCAGGACCGTATCAACGACGCCTTGCGGGCCACGGTCCAGAAGCGGATCGCCGCCGAGAACGACCGTCCAGACGACATCACCTGACGGAAACGTGCGCGCTTAGTGATCTTTTTCTTGGCGGCATGTGGGAATGCATCATGCTGGTGGCACATCATCGCCGGCGGGCAAGCTCCCGATAAAGCGCCTCCGGCGTAACGGCGATTTCCGATGCAACATGATGCCAGCGTCCCTTGGGCGGCAAGACGCCGCCGTTGCATGCCTTCCAGGCGCTAACTCTCGCCGCGACGGATTTCAGGGATAATATCTCGGCCCGCGTCCGCGTCCGATGGACCTCGCCTGCCAGGTGTCGCAGCAGTGCGGAGGCCAGCGCGCGATCGCTTTCGAGCACGGCCCTGGCCCTGGTGATCGGCACAGCGCGCACCATGGATTCCTCAGGTGCCAAGGCATCGCAATGGTATCGATCCGCAAACAGCGAAGCCTCGGCCAGGATCGAAACCGAGCTGGCACGCTGCAATGTCAGCTGGAAGCCGTCAGGAAGTACCCGGACAAGGTGCAGTTCTCCCGCGGTGACCAGGAAGAGCGACAGAACCGGGTCGTCCCTACGAAACAGGACACTGCCGGCAGAGAGAGACTGCTCGCGTTCCGCGAGCTCAAGGAGTTGCTCGAAGAGGAGTTCCGACATGATCGCGATCATGTTTCAGATCCCGCAGCCATGTCAAACGTCGCGAACACGAAACGCTGAGATCGCTCGATGAACCGCAACCCAATTGCCGCGCTGTCCCTCATGCTGACTTTTCTTGCCGTCCCTCACGGGCTGGCGCAACAGCATGATGGCATCAACCATCACAAGGCCGCTAAAGGAAAGGACCAAATCACTTCGTCTTATTCCGGGATGGAGACGCGCCGCGTGAAGGCGCTCTCGGGCGAGCAGATCGCCGACCTTATGGCGGGGCGAGGGATCGGCCTGGCGCTGGCGGCCGAACTCAATTCCTATCCGGGTCCGTCACACGTCCTCGAACTCCGGAATGCTCTTGACCTCACCGACGAACAGGCGTCGCGGACCAAGGCCCTTTTGGATCAGATGAAGGCAGAAACCATCCTGCTCGGAAGACGAATAATCGAGAAAGAAACCGAACTGGACCGCTTGTTTTCCGAACGGAAGATAACGTCGGCGCGCCTCGCTGAGATGACAAAAGCCATCGCCGGCGTGCAAGGCGAGCTACGGGCAGCGCACCTGCGCTATCACCTCGATATGGCCGGGTTGCTTACCCCTGGGCAGATCAGCCGGTATTCACAACTTCGCGGATACTCTGGACAGGCTGATTGAACAGGGCCTATTGAGGCGTCAATGCGGCCGGATCGTGTAGATTGCGACGGGCATTGGACGGGCTGAGGTAGAAAAAGATAATTAAATGAAGCCGGTAGATCACAGACTTGCCGTCGCGCCGATGATGGACTGGACGGACCGGCATTGCCGGTTCTTCCATCGCCAGTTGACGCGCCAAGCGCTGCTCTACACCGAAATGGTCGTGGCCGACGCGGTCATCCAGGGCGCGCGCGAGCGCTTGCTCGGCTTCGACGACACGGAACATCCGGTCGCGTTGCAGCTCGGCGGTTCCGATCCGCAGAAACTTGCCGAGGCGGCGCGCATCGGCGAGGCCTTCGGTTATGACGAGATCAATCTCAATGTCGGCTGCCCGTCCGACCGCGTCCAGTCGGGTACGTTCGGCGCCTGCTTGATGAAAGCACCGGTTCTGGTCGCCGATTGCGTTGCGGCGATGAAGGCTTCCGTCAGCATCCCCGTCACCGTCAAATGCCGCATCGGCGTCGACGAGCAGGATCCCGAGCCGGCGCTCGATGGGCTGGCGGACGGTGTGTTCGCGGCCGGCGCCGACGCGCTGTGGGTGCATGCCCGCAAGGCGTGGCTGGAAGGGCTGAGCCCGAAGGAAAACCGCGACATCCCGCCGCTCGACTATAGTCGCGTCTATCGGCTGAAAGCCAGAAAGCCAAACAAATTCATTGGCATAAACGGCGGAATTCAGTCGGTTGAGGAAGCGCTTCACCATCTCGATCATGTCGACGGCGCCATGCTCGGCCGCGCCGCCTATCATACGCCGGGCATTCTGGCAGGCGTAGACGCCGCGTTTTACGGCGACAAACCCAACCCGTTTGATTTTGCCGCACTGATCGATGCCATGGCGGATTATGCGGCGTGCCATATCGAGCAGGGCGGGCGGCTTGGCCATGTCACCCGTCACATGGTCGGCTTGTTCCACGGCCTGCCCGGTGCGCGCCGCTATCGGCAGATCCTTTCGACCGACGCGACAAGGTCCGGCGCCGGACCGGATGTGCTGAAGGCGGCTTTCGCCGCAGTCGATTTCGGCGGGACGGACGCCGAAGCAGCCTGACTGTTCAATCGCGCAAGGTCATGCGATCGCCGCGCACGTCGAAACCGGACAGTGAGCCGATGAAATTCATGCCGAGCAGGCTCTGGCCGAGCATGCCGGGCGCTGCGATCATCACCGGCATGTCCTTGCGCACGATCCCGCCGATCGCCAATTCGTCGGTTCTCACGGCGGCGGCGCGCGCCATGCCATTGGCGGTGGAAACCGGTATGCTGAAATTGAGAACGGCTGGATTGAACCCGGCCGCTTGCGCGTCCTGCGCGGTCAGCACGGTGCTGGTTGCACCGGTATCGACCACGGCCCGGACCGGCGCTCCGTTGACCATGATGCGCGCTTCGAAATGGCCATTGCCGGCCTTGTCCAGGGTCACCGTGGCGTGGCCGTCTTCCAGCCCCAATGCCAGCGGACTGCCGGGAACAAGGCCAGCCGTTACCCGGCTGGCGAAATCCTGCAATTCATAACGGTACTGGTAGCCGGCGATCAGCGCGAGCACGATGACGCCCCAGATGCCGAGGTTTTGCGCCATGGCGCCTAAGGACCGGCCTGATCGAAGCAGGCCGGCGCCGATGAGCGCGACCAATGCGCCAAGCCAGACCAGCCGGCCGAAATCATGGTTCTCGACACCAAACGTGCTGCCGGCGGAATCGTTGAGCATGAGCAGGACCACGCCTGCCCCGATCACGATCATCAAAGTCCAAAAAAACCGGTTCATAGATGGCTCACGAGAGGGAGTCGCGTTCGCGCGCGAGGCGGGTGCGGCGCGTTTCCCGGCGCGGTCGCCGCTCGACCGTTTCCAACCGGGCCGGCAGCTCGGCCATCACACTTCGGCGGATTTCAGGGGTCATGTCGATCCAGGCGCCGATTTCCTCGCGCGTGCGGCCGCAACCGAAGCAGAAACCGGTTTTCATATCGATCGAACAGACCAGGATGCACGGGGATTCGATGGCCGTCATGATGTTCTCTCAGGATTCCGTCAGGAATCCCTTGTCTCGCCTCCACATGGTGTAACGGTAAGGCCAATGCAAGCCCTCCGGAATGCGCCGCCGGCAACCGCTTTCACGCCAATTCAGGCAGTTGTGCCGAAAGGTTGTGAAGATCGAGCAAGGCGGCTATGCCGCTCACCAACTCAGGGAATGATCACCAACGACATGACCAGCGCGCTGCCCTTCGACGATTTTCGCAATCTTCTTGCGACCCTGCCGCCGGCCGACACGGCGGCCGAAGCCCGCGTCCGTTCGCTGTTTGCAAAGGCCGACAAGCCCAAAGGTTCACTCGGCCGCATCGAAGACATCGCCGCGTGGCTTGCCGCCTGGAGCGGTCGTGCGCCGCCGGCGGTGAACCGGCCCCTGGTGGGGATCTTCGCCGGCAATCATGGTGTCGCTCGGCACGGCATTTCGCCGCGGCCTGTCGCTGCCACGGCGAACGAGGTCGAGCTTTGCGCGGCGGGCGGTGCTGCGGTCAACCAGATCTGCATCGCCAACGATCTGGGGCTGAAAGTGTTCGATCTTGCGCTGCACATTCCGACCGCTGACATCACCGAGGATGCAGCACTTGACGAGCGCGGCTGCGCCGCCACCATGGCTTTCGGCATGGAAGCGGTCGCCGGCGGCACCGATCTGCTTTGCCTTGGCGATGTCGGTGTCGGCAATTCCACCGTCGCCGCCGCCTTGTGTGCGGCGCTGTTCGGCGGCAGTGGCGCCGATTGGGTTGGACCCGGATCGGGCGCGGATGCGGCGATGCAGGCACGGAAGGCCGAGGTGGTCGATGCCGCGCTGGCCTTCCACGGCACAAGCCTGAGGGATCCGCTCGAAGCGCTGCGCCGGGTTGGCGGCCGTGAATTGGCAGCGATCGCCGGCGCCATCCTCGCCGCCCGGATGCAGAAGATTCCGGTGCTGCTCGATGGATTGGTGGCGACCGCCGCCGCCGCGGTGCTCCAGGTAGCCAGTCCGGCTGCGCTCGACCATTGCCTGCTTGCCAGCCTGTCGCCGGAACCCGCGCATGGCCGGGCCGCCGAGCGGCTCGGCTTGCGCCCGCTGCTTGATCTCGGCGTGAGCCACGGTGAGGGGGCAGGGGCGGCCCTTGCCGCGGGCCTGGTCAAGGCGGCGGCGCTCACCAGCTCGGGCATGGCGGCGGCGGTTCGCGACAGGTGATGAGAGTCTAAGGCTGGCACTGCGCCGGAAGCCACAGGTTCGTCTCGGCCGTCACGCTCCAGTGTCAGGTCAATCTCGTGAACCCATCATCGCTCCAGCGCTCACTGCCCACTCCGTGGTGCACGAAGAAGAGGCCGTGCGGATCGTATCTGTCCTTCACCGCGAGAAGCTTGACGTAATTCGAACCCCAAAAGGCGTCTCGCCACCTTTCATCGAAGAAATCGCTTTCCGCCACATATGAGCCGACGTCCGGTATTAGCTTGCGCACTTCGTTCATAGCCTTGTCGATTGCACTCGCATCTCGACGGGCAGCCGCCAGGTTGGGTTCGCGACCGGCAATGCCGGGGTATGCCGGCGGTCCCTCGGCGCCGCTGATGGCCAGGGCGAAGGCATCCAGCACCACCGGATTGGTCGCCGTCTGGCGGGCGGCGTCAATCACCTCGGCAGGAGCGCCCGCAAGACCCTTGTTGACATGCAGGGAGACAGTCCAGTGGCGGGTAGCCGCGAACAGGGCGTCGGCAAGGTTCTGCTGCCGGTCCGTCTGGAGAAGGGATGACGGAATCCATGCAGACTGGTAGCCATGCAGAACCTGTCCCGTCTCCTCCAGATTGCTTGCCCAGAATATGTTGGCCTTGCCGGCATCGGGGCGGTCGTCAGCGAGCACCAGTCCGGGTATTTTCTTGAGAAATTCGGGATCCCAGAAATTTCGAGCCGGGGCGGCAATGATCACCGGCTCCGCCTCGAGGCTGAAATCCTGCGGCGAGCCGGCCACCCAGTCGAAGAATGGCCGCCAGAGCGTCTCAGCCTGCTGTTGGTCCAGACCTTGGAATACCATCGCGATCGCGAGAACGTTGCCCGGCCGGAAGGCAATCTGCTCGCCCCAGTGAGGATTGAGCAGCGCCTTGCTGTAGAATTCCACGATCTTTACGATCAGTCGGTGGAAGGCGGCGTCCGACGTCGCGCCGATCGTGGTGAACACGGCGCCGAAGAATTCCGGCAACTCGTGCGTCCGCAGCGTGAGCCGGGTCACGACCCCGAGGCTTCCGCCACCGCCACCCTTGATCCCCCAGAACAGGTCCCGATTTGTGCATGCGTTGGCGATTGTAATGGCGCCATCGGCAGTGACGATCTCCGCTTCCAGCAGGCTCGCCGCCGCCATTCCATAGGCCTTCGAGAAACTTCCAAACCCGCCACTTTGGATCAGGCCCGCGACGCCGACCGTCAGGCAACCGCCGCCCTGGACATAGCGCCCCGCTTTCGTGGTGACAGCGTCATAGATCTGCCCCCAGATTGCGCCCGCTTCGATCGTGACTGCCGGCTGCGGCGGTTGTCGTCCGGCGCATCCAACACCGACGAATGAATCGTGCACGGTGATGGCGTTCATCTTCCGGGTCCAGATCAACAAGGAGTCCGCGGCATTGGATGTGCCTTGGTAGCTATGGCCGCCGCCCTTCACCACGAGCCGCAGATTGTTGTCACGGGCGAAATTGACCGCCGCCACGACATCATCGTTCGTTCGGGCAACGACTGCATATTCGCTGGGTTGCGATGTCCAGCCGTCGACCCAGCCAAGCGTCTGTGTCAACCCGACCTCGTCGCCGAGGTAATAGGGGTTCTTCAGTTCCTTGAAGACATCCGTGCAGCGGGGATCTGACGGCGCCTTCATGCATGCGGCGAGCGGCGGCTGGATCTTTACGAGTTGCCCCCCGACTTGCCGGCCAAGCCGGTCCCAACTTACTTTCGCTGGCCATTCCAGGTCGGCCGGACGGACGCGCGACGTGGGACGGGCCGCGGCCTGTGCCGGCCCGAGCATCCACGACCGCAAGAACGGGATCGCTGCCGCTGTCTGCAATAGACGTCTTCTGTTCATCTGATTGCCTTGGCCCCTGATTGCCTTGGCTCGGAAGACACGTTGGATAGCCTGCCTGGGCAAGGCTATTGCCAAATCGCCCTATCCGCAACGATTCAGGCGCCAGTGCCGGGTTTCGACGTGAGCCATTGCTCAGCGCCGGCGAGCGGCAACCGCCTTGGTCGGCAGTGCCGGCAATTCCTCCATCACCCGGCTCAACGGGAAGATGGCGATCGCCTCGGTGCCTTCGCGCAGTTTGGAATGGAGTTCGAACTCGCCGCCATGCATGGCGAGCAGGCCCTGGACGATCGGCAGGCCAAGCCCGGTGCCTTGTTCGGCGCTCTTGATGGCGATCGAGCCCTGGCCGAAGGCGGACAGCACGACCGGAATCTCGTCTTCCGGTATGCCCGGGCCATTGTCCTTGACGGAGAGATATTGGCCGCCGCCCGCAGTCCAGCCGACGCGCACGCGGATTTCACCGCCAGTCCCGGTGAATTTGATCGCATTCGATAGGAGGTTGAGCGCGATCTGCCGCACCGCGCGTTCGTCGGCGAACAGGCGCGGCAAGGCGCTTTCGAAATCCTGTACGATACGAATGTCCTTGTTGCGCGCCTTCAGCTCCATCATATGACAGCAATCCTCGACGACGGAGAGCAGCATCATCGGCTCTTCGTTGAGCTGATAGCGGCCCGCCTCGATGCGCGACAGGTCGAGGATTTCGTTGATCAGATCGAGCAGATGCTGACCGGACTCGTGGACATCACGAGCGTAGTCGCGATAAGTCGGGTTGCTCATCGGTCCGAGCACCTCGTTCGCCATCACCTCTGAGAAACCAAGAATGGCGTTGAGCGGCGTCCGCAGCTCGTGGCTCATCGAGGCCAAAAACCGCGACTTTGCCAGATTGGCGTCTTCCGCCCGTCGCCGCGCCTCATCCGACATCGATTTCGCCGTCTCCAATTCGGCGACCAGCGCATCTTTTTCGGACCGGAACGAGAGCACCATCAAGGACGCGCGATTGAGATGGCGCGCCACATAGGCGAAGAAGGGCAGTGAGACGATCAGCAACCCGGCCATGATCAGCTCGACCGGCATCCAGTGCCGCGCGCCAGCATAGGCGTAGGCCGCCACCGGAACGGCGAAGGTCGACAGCAGCGCACCGCGCAGCGATGACGCTGTGATCGCGGTCGCCGCCATGGCAAGCAGCAGCACCACCGCCTTGATGAGCTGGAACTGGTCGACCTGGCAAGCATCGCAACCGAGCCAGGCGAACCAAGCCCAGCCCAGGCCGCAAAGGAAATGGCCTATCAAGAAATCACTGTGCGTTTGCAGCGGGTTGAGTTCGGCAGCTTCCGTCCGATCGACGCGCCTCGCCATGAACACGACGATGGCGTAGCAGATGAGTGTAAAGAGAACCCAGACGCCAATTTCCCTACCCACCCCAGCAAACAGGCCCGTCGCCGCGGCTGCCAGGACGAGAAGCGGAACGACGATCGCGTTGCCTGTCATCGCATGGGCGTGGAGCTTCAAAAGCTCGCGGTCGAAATCGGGATTGCCTGCCTGCTGCGAAAGACGGTCGCGCGTCTTGCGCACCGCGCGCGCCACATCGCTGTTGCGATGGGGTTTCCTGCGGTCCACAATAAACTTGTCCGCTGTGGTCGAGCGTTGCAAGGGCATGGAGACTTCAATTTATGCGCGCAGCGGTTTCAAAGTGTTAAGCTACGTTCGAATGATTAACCAACGGTTTGCCATATGAGCCGTTCGTGGTCGCGACGACCGCGACAGCGATACGTACCGCCGCGGCCGCGAAGCCTGTGGCGCCGGCTGATGGACTACGCACTGACCGTCATCGTTCTCGGTCTGCTGATCGTTCTGGCGGCGCGCCTTGACCGGATCGAGACGCGCCGGACGGAGGGGGCCGCCGTCGTCAATGACGGCGATACGATCACGCTCGGTACCGAGCGCATCCGCATGCGCGGCATCGACGCACCGGAGTATTCGCAAACCTGCCGCAAAGACGGCGCCGACTATCCCTGCGGCAAGCTGGCGCGGCAGTCGCTGGTGCGGCTGATATCAGGCAAACCCGTCTCCTGCACCGGCTGGCAGCGCGACCGATACGGCCGGCTGCTTGGCGATTGCAAGGCCGGCGACAAGGATCTCAACCGCGCCCAGGTCGAGACCGGCTGGGCGGTTGCCTATGGCGATTTCGAAACCGAGGAAGCCGCCGCACGTTCCGGCAAAGCCGGCATCTGGGCCGGCACTTTCGACGAGCCACACGATTGGCGCGAGAGCCACGATCGTGAGGTGATCGAGAGAAAGCACGGCACTTTGGCTTCGATCGGCGATGCTTTGCGAGAAATTTTTCGCTTCTGATGAGGAACGCTATAATTGTTGGAGCAAACCGGGAGAATGGAATGAAGCTGTTCGATGGTGGCCGCGCACCCAATCCAAGGCGGGTTCGGGTTTTCCTCGCAGAGAAGGGGATCGAGGTTCCGCTGGTGCCCATCGATATGGGCGCGCTCGGACATAAGCAGGAGCCGGTCAGTTCGCGCAATCCGCTGCAGCGTCTGCCGGTGCTCGAGCTGGACGACGGCACCGTCATCACCGAATCCGTCGCCATCTGCCGCTATTTCGAGGAACTGCATCCGGAGCCGGCTTTGTTCGGGCGCGGCGCGCTCGGCAAGGCGCTGGTCGAGATGTGGCAAAGACGCATGGAACTCAACCTGCTCGGTTGCGTCGCCGCCGCGTTTCGGCACATCCACCCTGCGATGAGGGAGTGGGAGGTTCCGCAAATCCCCGAATGGGGCGAGGCCAACAAACCGAAAGCTGTCGGATTCCTGAAACTTCTCGACGAGGAGTTGGCGGACCGGGAGTTCGTCGCCGGCGATGCCTATTCGATCGCCGATATCACCGGGTTGATTGCCATCGATTTCATGAAGCCGGCGCGCATCAAGGTGCCGGAAGACTGCGCCAATGTGCTGCGCTGGCACCAGGCGATCTCCAGCCGGCCGAGCGCCGCCGCCTGAGCATGAGTGAAGAACTGGAAAACTTCGCGGCGACGGTACGCGCTTGCCGTATCTGCGTCGAAAACCCGGTCGGCCGGCCGTTGCCGCACGAGCCGCGCCCGGTGCTGCGGCCCTCGTCGAGCGCCCGCATCCTGATTGCCAGCCAGGCGCCGGGCACCAAGGTGCATATGTCAGGCATGCCGTTCACCGATGCATCGGGTGATCGGTTGCGAAGCTGGCTGGGCGTCACCGGCGAAGAATTCTACGACACGACAAAATTCGCCATTGTGCCGATGGGCTTTTGCTTTCCCGGCCAAGATGCCAAGGGCGGCGACCTGCCGCCGCGCCGCGAATGCGCACCAGCCTGGCGTGTGCCGCTGATGGCGCTGATGCCGCGCATCGATCTGGTGCTGACGATCGGCAGCTATGCGCAATCCTGGCACATGGGCGCCGCGCGCCGCGCCTCGCTGACGGAGACGGTGATGGATTGGCGCGCCATATGGGATGCGCCCAGCAACCCGAAAGTGCTGCCGCTGCCACATCCGTCGTGGCGCAACACCGGCTGGCTGAAGCGCAATCCGTGGTTTGAAATGGATTTGCTGCCGTTTCTGAGATCGGAAATCCGCTATCGCCTCGGGTAAGGCGTGAGCAAGAAATCACTCGCTTTTGCGGCATCTGGCAGAATTTCTTTCTTGTGAACGGCCCAAATAAGAGGGACTATAGCCAATCTATTCCTAGTCATCCCCATGGGAGCGCCCAATGGACCGCCTTGACAGAAAAATCCTCCGCCTCTTGCAGGAGGACGCGACGCTCGCGGTCGCCGATGTCGCCAAGAAAGTCGGGCTGTCGACGACGCCCTGCTGGCGGCGCATCCAGAAGCTCGAGGAGGAAGGCGTCATCAAGCGGCGCGTTGCCATCCTCGATCATGAAAAGGTGAATGTGCGGGTCACCGTATTCGTGTCGATCCGCACGAATTCGCATAGCCATGAATGGCTGCGGCGCTTTTCGGAGGTTATCCAGGAATTTCCGGAGGTGGTCGAGTTCTACCGCATGAGCGGCGACGTAGACTATCTCTTGCGCGTGGTGGTGCCCGACATTGCTGCTTACGACGCCTTCTACAAGCGGCTGATCGCCAAGATCGAGATTCGCGACGTGTCGTCTTCGTTCGCCATGGAGCAGATCAAGTACACGACCGAAATGCCGCTGGACTACATGGTTCTTGACAAGGAATCGGGCGCCAACGCCGCCTGAGGTTTTTTTGCTTAGTTCTTCTTTTTGTTGAGAAAACGCCACGGCGAGTTTGCCGGCTGCGTGATGGTGTCGGGGACCGCATCGACGTCCACCACTTCCGCCTTGCGCACTGCGTAGCCCGACTGGATGACGCTGGCGCCGTCGAGGATGAACAGCTGACTTTTCTCCATGCCCGGCCGCAAGGTGCCGGTCACGGAAACGGGCTGGTAGGCCTTAGACATCCTGTAGGGGCGGGAGGGCGTGACGAGCACGATCTGATTGGGCGGGGGCGTCGGCATGTGGCTGCACGCACCCGTCCACGGCACCAGCAGGAACTGGTAGACGAGATCGCCCTCGCGATCGACCGGCAGCGCGTACCCCGCCAGTTGGACCGTCTTGTCCTGCAGATTGAGAGACAGCGTCTCGCCATGGTCGGGCATTTTTGCCGCGACCATCGGCAATCCGACACTCTCGGCGGCGGGCTGGGCCGCCGGACGCAAATCCCTCCAGAATATGCGTGCGGCTTCGGCGGAAGCGCTCGCTGTGTCGAAGCAAAGCAACAAGGCCGCGACGGCCGCGGGCAATCCCAACCACTTCGTCATCCGCTCGCCTTTTCGCCCAATAAAGCCGTCGCCGTCCACGGCGTCAACGTCCCAACTGCATCGCATGCCGATGCGGATTTTGCCCGTCAGCCTTTCCTGGCGAGCCGATCGAGCGTTCTGGCATCGGAAAGTTCCTTCACGGCATCCTTGCCGATCCAGCGCGCCGTCTTGTCGGTCGAGGTCGCCAGCTTTTGCGCCAGGGCAAGGGCAGGGGCGTGCAAATTCATCGATCGCTTGCCGATCGAACGAAGCGCCCAGTTTACCGCCTTCTTCACAAAATTTCGGCCGTCGGTGGCATGCGCTTCAATGATCGGCAGGAAATCGAGGAAAGTCGATTCTGGTTCCTTCTTCCGGTGGACGACCGACCAGGCCATCATGGCAAATGCCGTGCGTCGAACGAATTCCCGTTCGTCGGCCGCGAACTCGCCTATCAGTTCCCTCCAGGAATCCGTGTCGACAAAGAGATCGGAGACGCCGTCGACGATATCCCAAGAATCAAAAGTCGCCGCCCATTGCCTTGCATCCGCGGCAGAGAACCGCTTCGGATCGGCCGTGACGGAAGCGATGAATTGCGCTTCCATGATGCCTGTCCGCCATAGCTCGAAGGCACGCTCATGGTTGCGCTTGATTTTCTTGGCAATCTGCCGCTGCACACCATGCGGGATGCCGAGCGCACGTTCGATCTTGATGCCATAGCGCAGCATGCCGCGGCGATTCTCCTCCGAGCCGATCGAGCGCAGATGGGCGACAATCTCCTCGGCGCTGGATTGAGGCGAAAGCTCGACCACGGCGAACGCTATTTTTCCAATCGCGCCAGCAAAGAGGACGTATCCCAGCGCTTGCCGCCCATCGCCTGAACGTCCTTGTAGAACTGGTCAATCAGTGCCGTCACCGGCAGCTTGGCGCCGTTGCGGTCGGCTTCCGCCAGGCAGATGCCGAGATCCTTGCGCATCCAGTCGACGGCGAAGCCAAAATCATATTTGTCGGCATTCATCGTCTTGTGGCGGTTCTCCATCTGCCACGAACCGGCCGCCCCCTTGGAAATCACCTCGATGACCTTTTCGATGTCGAGCCCGGCCTTCTTGCCGAAATGAATACCCTCAGCCAATCCCTGCACCAATCCGGCGATGCAGATCTGGTTGATCATCTTGGTGAGTTGGCCGGCACCGGCCGGGCCCATCAGCCCGATCATGCGGGCATAGGCATCGATGACAGGCTTCGCCTCGTCGAAGGCTTTTTGCTCGCCGCCGACCATGACGGTCAGCACGCCATTTTCGGCGCCTGCCTGACCGCCGGAGACCGGTGCGTCGAGGAATGAAAACCCGCGCGCTTGCGCCTTCTCCGCCAGTTCGCGCGCGACTTCGGCCGAGGCCGTGGTGTTGTCGATGAAAATCGCTCCCTTCTTCATCGTCTGGAAAGCACCCTCGGCGCCGATCGTTACCGCACGCAGGTCGTCGTCATTGCCAACGCAGGAAAAGACAAAGTCCTTGCCGTCGGCCGCCTCAGTCGGCGTCCTGGCGGCACTGCCGCCATGCTGGTCAACCCATTGCTCGGCCTTTGCCTTGGTGCGGTTATAGACGGTGACGTCGTGGCCGCCCTTGTTCCTGAGATGTCCGGCCATTGGATAGCCCATGACGCCAAGACCGAGAAATGCCACCGATGCCATGTTTTCGAATCCTTTTAGAAGCCAGCTTTCCGGCTTTTTAGCGGATCAGGCAAGGCTATGGGAGTCAGCGTTGCAGATGGATCGTGATGCGCCGTTCGATCCATTCGACTGCGTGGCGCAGTGTTTCGACAATGATCAGATAGATGATCGCCGCCCAGACATAGGACTGGAAGTCGAAAGTGCGCGAATAGGTGAGCTTCGTGATGCCCATCAGATCATAGACGGTGATGATGGCGACGATTGCCGAGCCCTTGATCATCAGGATGATCTCGTTGCCGTAGGGTCGCAGCGCCACGATCAGTGCCTGCGGCAGGATGATCTTCCACATCGTCTGCAATTTGTGCAGGCCGAGCGAGGCGGCGCCCTCCCACTGGCCCCTGGGCACGCTCTGGATCGCGCCGCGCAGGATTTCGGCCTGATAGGCGGCAGTGTTGAGCGAGAAGGCGAAGATTGCACAGTTGAACGCCTCGCGGAAAAAACCCCAGAGGCCGACCATCTCGAGTTGCGGCCGGAAAGAACCGACGCCGTAATAGACAAGGAAGGTCTGGGCCAGCAACGGCGTGCCGCGGAAGAAATAGACATAGGCATAGGCCAGACCCGAGAGAATCCGGCTCCTCGACATGCGGGCATAAGCGATCGGCACCGACAGGATCGCACCAAGCACGATCGAGATGGCGACAAGCAGCAGAGTGATGCCAAGCCCCGATACATAACCGGGCGCGTATTTCCTGAAAAGCTCGCCATTCCAGGCGAGAACGAGGTAGGCGGCGATCCCAGCGAGAAAAACGATCCACAGACAGACCAGCCCATAGCCGAGAACGCGTTGCCGAGGCCAGCCGCGGGGCAGAGCCGGCGGCCGGTCGACCTTGGTGGCGTCCGTGGCGGTAGCGCTCATCGCTGCACCTGCTGACGACCTACCGCACGTTCGATCGCGTTGATGCCGAAGGATGATATGATGGCGAGGAGCAGATAGATAAGAGCGGCGACACCGAAGAACAGGAAGGCGTGCTTGGTCACGCGGGCGGCGACGCCCGCTTGCCGCAATATGTCGGTAAGACCGATAGCGGACACCAGGGCAGTGTCCTTGAGCAGGATGAGCCACAGGTTGGCAAGACCCGGTAGCGCGATACGGATAAGCTGCGGCAGCACCACAAGCCGCATCGTCTGCCAGCCCGACAGGCCAACCGAATAGCCGCCCTCATACTGTCCGTTCGGGATGGCGCGGAACGCGGAAAGGAAGACCTCACTGGCGTAGGACGAGAAGACGACGCCGAGCGCGATCATGCCGGAAACAAAAGCGTTCACTTCGACCGCGGCGGTCGGGTCATACAGGCGCATCACTTGCTGGATGCCGATTTGCGCGCCGTAAAAGATGATGAACAGGGTCAGCAACTCGGGCAATCCACGAAAGATGGTGGTGTAGATATTGCCGGCCAGCCGCAGTGACGGCTCACTCGATTGCTTGGCCAGTGCGACCAGAAAGCCGATCACCAGACCGACAGGCAGGGTCGCGGCTGCAAGTGAAACTGTGATGAAAACGCCATAGGCGATGTCGTCGAGCCAGCCTTCGGGTCCCCAACTGAGCAGCGTCCAAACGCTTTGCATCCGCCTGCCTGGTCTCCTTTATGGGGTCTTTTGAGAGCAACGCGGCGTCACCCCTCGTGCGCCGTTCCTTATGCGAACGGCGGGAAAATCCCGCCGTTCGCTATCAGATCCATAAGGATCAGGACTCGCCGCCGTAGACGTCGAACTTGAAGTACTTGTCGTTGATTTCCTTGTACTTTCCATTGGCGCGGATGGCATCGATCGCCGCATTGAACTGATTGACCAGCTCGGTTTCGCCCTTGCGCACGGCAATACCGGCGCCCGGACCATGTATCTTGATGTCAGGCGTAATCGCACCGATCAGCTTGCAGCAGGCGCCGTCCGGCGTAGCAAGCCAGCCTTCGAGAACAGTGATATCGTCGTTGACCGCATCGACGCGGCCATTGGCCAGATCGAGCTGGTATTCCTGCGCGGTCGGGTAAGGCTTGATCGTGCTGTCGGTGTAGGTTGCGGTCGAATAGTTGAAATGCGTGGTCGAACCCTGCACGCCGATCGTCTTGCCGGCCAGGTCCTCCTTGGTCACGCCCTTGATGTCGCTGTCCTTGGGCGCGACGATCGCCGGCGGCGTGTTGTAGTATTTGTTGGTGAAGTCGACCTTCTCGGCACGCTCCGGCGTGATCGACATCGAGGCGATGATGGCGTCGAACTTGCCGGCCTGAAGCGCCGGGATGATGCCATCCCAATCCTGCGCGACGAACGTGCACTTCACCTTCATCTCATCGCAAAGCGCCTTGGCGATGTCGACGTCGAAGCCCTCGAGCTGGCCATCGGCGGTCAGGTTGTTGAATGGCGGATAGGCCCCCTCCGTGCCGATCCTGAGGGTTTTTTCCTGAGCCTGGGCAACGCCAAGCGTCAGCAGCGCGGCCGATGCGGCGAGCGCTATACGCAATGCAGTACGCATGATGGTCCTCTCTATGTGTCCCGGCCGTCGTTCCAAACGGCTCTGTGGGCGGTGCTTTTGACCGCCCGCTGGCTCGATACTCCCACTCTTTTCCAAGAAAAAGCAACTGCAAAACCACTGCTTTCGGGATTTTGCATTCGCGGATAATGCTGACGCAGGGGCAGGCAAGGTAACGGAGAAAGAGGGTGGTCGAATGCTCCTTCGGCAACCCTCAGCGCGTCAAACCGGTCGTGCGCTCGATGAAGTCGGCTACCGATTTCGTATCGTCGAGATCGAAGACCGGCAGATTTTCGTCCGCTATGGCGAAGTCGGCTGCAATGGCGACGATATGCGGATCATTTGCCGAAAGCGGGGCCTGGTCCTTAGCCTCCAGCCGCCGCGTTTCGATCTTGCTGTGCGCCTCGCGCTTGTAACCCTCGACCAGCACGATGTCGCAGGTGCCGAGTCGCGACAGGATCGCTTCCAGCGTCGGCTCGTCCTCGTCACGCAATTCATGCATCAGCGCCCAGCGCCTGTCCGACACGATCGCGACTTCCGAGGCCCCCGCCTGCCTATGGCGAAAGCTGTCCGCCCCTGGTTTGTCGATGTCGAAATCATGATGGGCATGTTTCACCGTCGAGACTTTCCAGCCGCGCTGGGCAAGTTCGGCGACCAGCTTTTCGGTCAGTGTCGTCTTGCCGGAATTCTTCCAGCCGGTGATGCCGAAGACGCGTCTCATCATGGTTCCATGCTCTGCAACAGACGTTCTGCTTCGGCAAGATCGTCGGGCGTATTGATGTTGAAGAAAGGGTCGATCTCGTGCCCGCCGGTGTCCCACATCGGAAAATCGACATCGACAAAGCCGTGCCGCTCGATGAAGGCAGAGACCCGCCTATTGTCTTCATCGACCAGGAAACGGCGCAAGGCGTCGTGCAGACCAAGCGGCCAGAGCGCGAATGTCGGATGCCGCTTGCCACCCGAACTGGCGACAGCGATCGCGTCGGGACGTTCGTTGACCACCGCGGCCAGCCGCCCGACCACATCCTCGGGAAAGAACGGCGTGTCGCCGGCGACAGTGACGACTGCACTGCAAGCCATGGACGCCCACTCAAGGCCGGTCAGGATGCCGGCAAGCGGTCCCGCGTAGCCCTCAACCGTATCGGCAAGCACCGGCAGTCCGAACCCGGCAAAGCGTGTCAGATCGCCGTTGGCGCTCAGCGCCAGCGGTCCGACCTGTGGGGCAAGGCGCGCGACGACATGGTCGAGCACGCGGCGGCCTCCCAGCGCAAGCAGGCTTTTGTCGCCACCGCCCATTCGCCGCGACTGGCCACCGGCTAGAATGATCCCTGCAATGTCTCGGTTCATCGTCCGCCTCGCCGACCCGGGGGGCTCGTCTATATGCCGTCCGGCGCCATATCAGGTCCAGCGCTTTCGGCGGCAGTCTTTTGCCGGCCGACGATGCGTTCGCGGTAAAGTGCGTAGAGGCCGGAGCCGACGATGACGGTGGCGCCGAGTGTCATCGGCAGGTCGGGGACGTCGCCGAAGATGAACAGGCCAAGCAGGATCGAGCAGAGCAGGGCTGTGTAGCGGAACGGGGCGATGAACGAGATGTCGCCCACCCGCATCGCCATGATGATGAACTGGTAACCGGTGACCACGAGCACTGCCGCCAGTGCCAGCAGCGCCGTGCTTTTTCCCGCCATCGGTGTCCATCCCCCCATTGGCGAAAGCAGCGCCGCCCCCAGCACCGTCATGGCGAGTGCCGTGGCGGTCGACACCAGCAATGTCGGAATGGCTTGTGGTATCCGCTTGGTGGCAAGGTCACGCACCGCGCAACAGACGACGCAGGCGAGCGCCAGCAGCGAATAGACACTGAATCCCTCGAAGCCGGGCCGCACGATGATCAGCACGCCGGCAAAACCGATGGCGATGGCCAACCAGCGCCGCCAGCCGACGGTTTCGTTGAATACAAGTGCCGCGCCCATAGTCACCGCCAGCGGCAGCGCCTGCAGCACGGCCGAGACATTGGCAATCGGCAGATGGGCAAGGGCGATGAGAAACGACACCGTAGCAGCGGCTTCGCTGGCGACGCGCACCGCAACCATCGGCTGCAGCATTGAGCCGGGAAGGGCAAGCGCACCGCGTTGCCAGGCAAGCAGGCCTACGAAAAGCGAAGCGAAGGCGCCGCGGATCAGCATGACCTGCGCCATGTTCATAGAGTCCGACTCGAATTTGGTGATCGCGTCGTTGAGGGTGAAGCCGACCATGGCCACCACCATGAACAGCGCGCCGCGCAGATTTGGCGAAAGAAGCAAAGGACGTTACCAGTTGTGCTTTGCATCAAGCCTGTAGCAGCCGATCACAAAACCGCAACGTCAAAGGGCTGGACCACAGCCTTTTGACCGCTAGGCTGGAACCTTCCGGTAAATCCGGCAACCGCATGCGGACAGGACTTTTTCTGGGCGTGACCGAAATGTTCACGGACCCCTGAGGCTGTCAGCTATCACTCCAACCAATGGGTCGTATTTCGATTTCAGAGCCGGCGGGTAATTGATCCAGACGCTGCGGATGACGCCGTCCATTCCGAACAGACGACGCTCGTAAAAGATGGTCCCGTCCTTGAGTCCCGACAGCACCGCCCAGTCCTTGCCGGTCCTGCTGTAGGTGATCTTATAGCTCGGCCCTTCGCTGGATTTCTCAGCGGCAATAAAACCTTTCGGGGTGTCGTCATCGATGTTGAAGATGCCGGAGCAGATCAGGCTGGCACCGTCCGCGCTGAGCCATTGCTGCCCGTCGCCATTCTCCGGCTCTGGCAAGCGATCGGTGAAAATCTCGTCGGGAAAGGTGCAGACGGTGCCAAAGCGCGCATTGGTATAAGTGAACGGCGCGGCGACCGCGTCGGTCGTCGCGATCGCCACCAAAAACGCGGAGATCGAAAAGAAATGCTTCATACCGTCACCTCTCAGCCGATGACCGGAGGCGATCTTGCACTAAATCGGCGAAGAAATCAGCCGCCGGTGACGCTCATGTGCCGCGACACCGATGGACGGTTGGTGCGGCGGTCGATGATGAAATCATGACCCTTTGGTTTGCGGCCAATGGCTTCGTCGATGGCGTCGGCGACCAGCTCGTTGCCTTCGGATGCACGCAACGGTGCACGCAGGTCGGCGGCATCCTCCTGGCCGAGGCACATGTAGAGCGTACCGGTGCAGGTCAGCCGGACGCGGTTGCAGCTCTCGCAGAAATTATGCGTCATCGGCGTGATGAAACCGAGCCTGCCACCGGTCTCGGCGACGTGGACGTAGCGGGCCGGGCCGCCGGTCTTGTAGGGGATGTCGGTCAGGGTGAACTGCCGCTCAAGTGCTGCGCGCAGCAGCGACAGCGGCAGATACTGGTCGGTACGGTCGGCATCGATCTCGCCCATCGGCATGGTTTCGATGACCGTCAACTCCATGCCGCGGCCGTGCGCCCAGCGCAGCATCTCCGGTAGCTCGGCGTCATTGAAATCCTTCAGCGCCACCGCATTGAGCTTCACCTTCAGCCCCGCTGCCTGCGCGGCGTCGATACCCTCCATGACCTTGTCGAGATTGCCCCAGCGGGTGATCTGGCGGAATTTTTCCGGGTCCAGCGTGTCCAGCGAGACGTTGATGCGCTTGACTCCGCAATCGGCAAGCTCAGCTGCAAAGCGCGAAAGCTGCGAACCGTTGGTGGTCAGCGTCAGTTCTTCCAGAGCGCCACTTTCGAGATGACGTGCAATCCGACGCACCAGATGCATGATGTTCTTGCGCACAAGCGGCTCGCCGCCGGTAAGACGCAGTTTCCTGACGCCTTTTTCGACGAAGACCGTGCACAGCCGGTCGAGCTCTTCCAGCGACAGCAGATCCTTTTTGGGAAGGAACGCCATGTCTTCGGCCATGCAATAGGTGCAGCGGAAATCGCAGCGGTCGGTGACCGACACCCTGAGATAGCTGATCGTGCGACCGAAAGGATCGATCATGTTCATGCTTCAAGCGTTTCCCGTGGCTGCGAACGGCATCGTTATATATGGCTATGTGATACGATCCAACCTGCCATTCAAGATAAGAGGTTTCGATCCTTGGTAACATCGCGCCGCCGACAGATTGTGTCGGAAGTTTCGACGCAGCCTTTCCCCGTTGCGCGAAGCGGCGTAGGGAAGGGCAGATGAAGCGGAACTTATCACCATGACGGCGCCGAAGGAACTCAGGGTCTCGAAGGATCGCAGGCTGCTGACCGTGACGTTCCCCGACCATCAGCCGTTCGAACTGCCTGCGGAGTTTCTGCGCGTCGCCTCGCCATCGGCCGAAGTTCAGGGACATTCGCCCGAACAGCGCGTGACCGTTCCCGGCAAACGCAACGTTGTAATCCTGAAGATCGAACCGATCGGCAACTATGCCGTCCGCATCACCTTCGACGATTTCCACGATACCGGCATATTCACCTGGAATTACCTGCATACGCTGGGTCATGAGAAGGAGCAGCGCTGGAACGCCTATCTCGCCGAGCTGGATGAGAAGGGGCTGACCCGCGATCGTTAGCTCCGCCCAGGCTGTCGTCAAAACGTCACCGATCAGGAATAACGGCGGCCGACACTCGGAGACGAAAGCATGTCCATCATCACCACGGTCGAACAGCTCGAAGCGCTCTATGGCCTGCCCGGCGAGACCTCGCTGGTCAAGGAACTCGACCATGTGATTCCCGAATACGCCGCCTTCATCGAGGCCTCGCCCTTTGCCGCGCTCGCGACGAGCGGGCCGGAAGGGTTGGATTGCTCGCCGCGCGGCGATCTCGCCGGCTTCGTCCGCATCCATGATCCGAAAACGCTGATGATGCCGGACCGGCGCGGCAACAACCGTGCCGATTCGCTCCACAACATCCTTCGCGATCCGCGCGTCGGCCTTTTGTTTCTGGTGCCCGGCTCCGGCACGACGCTGCGCGTCAACGGCCGCGCCCATATCACCACGGACGCCGCGCTCTGCGCCTCGTTCAGCGTCGACAGCAAGCCGGCGCGCTCGGTCACAATCATCGACGTCGATTCGGTCTATTTCCAGTGTGCTCGCGCAGTCCACCGGTCGGAACTCTGGAACCCGGCAAGGCATGTCGACCTGAGGTCGCTGCCGACGCCTGGAAAAATCCTGGAAATCACCAGCCGGAACGGCATCGACGGCGAGGCCTATGACAAGGAATGGCCGGAGCGTGCGAAAAAGTCGATGTGGTGAGCGGATCGCTCTGCGAGCCCGGTTACGCTTCCTTGAGCACGTCGGCAATCTTGCGCATCTGCTCGCCGATCATGTCGCATTGCTCCGGCGTCGACTGGCTCATCGCCTTCTCGATCAGCGCCATATGGACCTTCAGCGCCTGCATCAGCAGTTCCGTGCCGGCTTCGGTCAAGGTCAGCCGCAGTACCCGCTTGTCCTTCTGATCGCCTTCGCGGCGCAGCAGGCCGCGTGTCTCGAGTTGCGGCAAAAGCATGGTGATGTTGGAGCGGCCGACCAGCAGCCGGCGGGCGAGATCGTGCTGCGACATGCCGGGATGGCGGTAAAGGTTCATCAGCACGTCGAGCTGCGCCGGCTTCAGGTCCAGCGGCGCGAGCTTCACCGCCAGCGTGCGTTCCAGCACGTGGCAGGCGCGCGCCACCGCGACCCAGTTGCGAAAACGCGGGTTGTCCCAGGGCAGCTCTTGTTTAATGTTCATGTTTGAACTATTATGTTCATGCTTGAACGAATGGATGGATCGCCACTATGGCATCATTTGGGTTGAAGGTCATCCGGGGCGTGTTTGCTGCCGCCGAGCACGTAGCCCCCCGCCTTACCGGGCGCGCGGCCTTCGAACTGTTCTGCCGCACGCCGAACGCCAAGGTTCTCAGCGACGGCGAGCGACGCGCCGTCGACCGCGCCGCCGGCTTCATGGCCGAGGCCCGCCATCATCGGCTGAAGACCAAAAACGGCTGCGTCATGGTGCATGAATTCAGGCCAGAGCCGGGCAGGGTGGCCGCCGGCACGGTGCTCGTCATCCATGGTTGGCGTTCGCGCACCGAATATATGCGCACGCTGATCGAAGGTTATCGTGACGCCGGTTACAAGGTTGTTTCGCTCGACCTGCCGGGCCACGGCCAATCGCAGGGCCGCCGGCTCACGCTGGTCAGCGCTGTCGAAGCCGCACGGCTCGCCGGCGAATGGTTCGGCCCGTTCGTGGCGACCGTCGGCCATTCCTTCGGCGGTGCCGTTGCTGCCAATGCCGTCGTCGGTTCGGTCAAGAACATTCCGCCGCTGGCGGCCGGGCGGCTGGTGCTGATCGCGGCGCCGAGTTCCCTGCCGGCGATCTTCAACGATTTCAGCCGCATGCTCGGTGTCGGCCCGCGCTCGCAGGCCGCCATGGCCGACCGGGTCGAACGCATCGCCGGCCGGCCGCTGCACGAATTCACCGGAGACCGCCAGCTTGCCAGCACGCCGGTGCCAACGCTGGTCATCCATGCGCCGGACGACCGCGAAGTGTCCGCCGACCATGCAAGGCTCTATGCCGGCGCCGGCGACCATGTGCGGCTTTACTGGGCCGACGGGCTCGGCCATCGCCGCATTCTCGCCGACAAGGGCGTGGTTGAGCGTGCGGTCGGCTTCGTTGCCGAACGTCTGGAACCGTCGCTGCTGCATTGATTTGACCGAGAATCCGGCATGCGGCCAGTGTTTCACGCCGCGTCCGTGTCGGCCATCGCTTTCCACGCCGCCATGGCCCCGGTCACCGTTGCCAGAAGCGCCGCGCGCGATGCGCCGTCGCGCGCCTGGATCGACATGCCGTGCTGCACGGTCGCGTAGAAAGTTGCAGCCGTGCGGCAGTCGAAGCCCCGGGCCAACTCGCCTTCAGCCACGCCACGTTCAAGCCGTCTCAGCAGGGCCTCGCGGTTCTCGGCGCGGCGTCGGCGCAGGTCATCGCAGATGGGACCGCGGCTTGAGTCTTGGTGCAGTGCGCCGAGCGCGATCAGGCAGCCTTGCGGACGATCGGCCTGCGAATAGTCCTTGGCCGTCTGACGCAAGAAACGCTCGATCGCCTGGCGCGCAGTCGGCGCCTTCTCCAGCGCCGACCGGATGTCGGTGCCTTCGACCTGCGTGTAAAACTCAGTCGCCTCGAGGAAGAGCGCCTGCTTGCTGCCGAAGGCGGCATAGAGGCTGGGCGAGTTGATGCCCATCGCCGCAGTCAGGTCGCTCATGGATGCGCCCTCGTAACCCTTGGCCCAAAACACCTCCATTGCGCGCCGCAGGGCAGCGGTTCGATCGAAAGTGCGGGGGCGGCCTCGTTTCGGCATGGCATCCTTTTCTGTGTTGATTGATACATAAATCAGTTGACGTACCCGGGCAAGGCTGACAGACATTTATGTATCGATCGTTACATAAAGGAGAACCAAATGCCATCCAAAAGCTTGAACGGCAAGGTCGCGCTCGTCACTGGCGGCAGCCGCGGCATCGGCGCGGCGATTGCGCGAAGGCTTGCGGCCGACGGTGCCGGCGTCGCGCTCACTTACGTGAATGGCGAGCAGCAGGCCCGCTCGGTCGTTAGGGAAATCGAGGCAGCCGGCAGTCGCGCCGTTGCCATCAAGGCCGACAACCGCGACGCCGCCGCAATCCAGGAGGCAGTCAGCGAGGCGGTGAGGACTTTCGGGCGGCTCGATATTCTCGTCAACAGCGCCGGCATCTGGCGCGCCGCGCCGATCGACACATTGCCGCTCGCCGACTTCGATGAAACCATGGAGGTTAATGTCAGAGCCCCGTTCGTGGCCTCGAAGGCGGCGGCAGTGCATATGGGCGAGGGCGGCAGGATCATCTCGATCGGCAGCAATCTGGCGGATCGTGTCACCGACACCAGCCTCTGCGCCTATTCGGCGAGTAAGGCGGCATTGGTCGGTTTGACCAAGGCATTGGCGCGCGATCTCGGTTCGCGCGGCATCACCGCCAACGTCGTTCATCCGGGCTCGACCGATACCGATATGAACCCGGCAAGCGGCCCGCATGCCGAGCACCAGCGACAGAAGATGGCGACGCCGCGTTTCGGCAAGGCTGAAGAGATCGCCGGCATGGTCGCTTGGCTGGCAGGTTCCGAAGGGCGCTTCGTGACAGGCGCCGCACTGACCATCGACGGCGGCGCCAACGCCTGATCCTTGCGCTGTTCCCCGGAAACCGGAGCGAACCCAATTCGCTCCGGTATCACTGTGTTGTGAAACTGTTCTGCAACAGACCCTCCGAAATTTATGGAAGCTTAACGAAATCAGTATGAATCGGTATAGTCGCGCCTTACATCCGTCATGCGTTGGGCGAGACCGTCAAGCGATGCGCAACGGGAACCGGTTGCAGCCGGAGCGGGTGATCCATGAAATTCCTCGGAAACAAAGCAACCGTGATGCCGCTTGCGGTGGTCACGGCAATGCTGGCCTTCGGCGTGCCGCAGGCGAACGCGCAAGGGTTTTTCGAGAGGCTTTTCGGCGGCGGCATCAGGCACACACCGCAAGGTGATTTCCCCCCGCCGCCCTCAAGGCAGCCGAGATACAAGCCAAATGCAAACGCGCCGGCCGTTTCTCGCAGCGGCGGTGGTGGCGCCCAAATCAGCAGCCCGTCCTATTACACCTACAAGAGCGACCCGCTCGTGCGCGTCGACTTCTCGACACTGGCGGCAACGCCGGAGCCGGCGGTGCCACAGGATGCCGCCTTCCAGCCATCTTCCGCCACGGGCGCTGCCTTCCGCGAAGCGATCGCCGGGCTCGGTGATTACGAACTCTATGCCGAAAAAGATATCGCCAAGGCGATCATTGGCTATTACTCGGCCAATCCGAATTTCATCTGGGTAACGGAAACCAGTGCCAACAGCCGTGCGCAGGATGCGGTGCGGGTGCTTGGCGAGGCGGCGAGCTATGGCCTCACACCTGGCGACTACACGGTAGAAGTGCCCGCCACCAGCGCATTGACGAGCAACACCGATGCGCGGATGAAGGAGCTCGTCCGCTTCGAGATGGCACTGTCGGCGCGCGTCCTGCGCTACGTTCATGACGCGCAAGGCGGCCGCGTCGATCCCAATCGCATCACCGGCTATTATGATTTCCCGGCCAAGCCGCTCGATATGGAAGGCGTGCTGAACACGCTGGCACGCACCCAGCAAGCGCGCACCTATCTCGAATCACGGCATCCGCAGAACGTGGAGTATCAGGCGCTGCGCGTCGAACTGGAATCGCTTCAGGCCAGCGCCGAAGACGAGATCGTCGTCGACCCCAAGCTGTTGCTGAAGCCGGGGCAGACCAGCCCCGAACTGCCGAAGCTTCTGGCGAAGATCGCGCGCAACCTCGACGACGAGATGGGCGGCGCCTATGGCGAGATATTGGCCAGGCTCGCCACCAGCGAGGTCTATGATCCGGAGCTGGTGCCGGTCATCAGGGCGGTTCAGAAGAGGGCTGGCATGAAGGACGATGGCGTCATCGGCCCGCGCACTGTCGCCGCGCTGGTCGGAACGTCCAAGGTCGACAAGATCCAGAAAGTAAAGGTCGCATTGGAGCAGTTGCGCTGGCTGCCATCCGATCTCGGCAGTCCGCGTGTCTTCATCAACCAGCCGGCCTTCACGGCGAGCTACATCGAAAATGGCGAGGAGAAGCTGAAGACCCGCGCCGTCATCGGCAAAACCACGAACCAGACTTCATTCTTCTACGATCAGGTCGAGCAGGTCGACTTCCATCCCTATTGGGGCGTGCCGCAGTCGATCCTCGTCAATGAGATGCTGCCCCGGCTGCGCAGGGATCCCGGCTATCTCGACCGCGCCGGCTACGAAGTGGTCAACGCGCGCGGCAAGCGCATTCCCTCTTCCTCGGTCAACTGGGGCGCCTATGGCGCGAAGGTACCTTATGGCGTGCGCCAGCTGCCGAGCGAGGCCAACGCGCTGGGCGAACTGAAGATACTCTTCCCCAACAAGCACGCAATCTACATGCATGACACGCCGCAGAAGTCGTTCTTCGAACGTGACATGCGGGCGCTCAGCCATGGCTGCGTTCGCCTGCAGGATCCGCGCGGCATGGCGGCCGCCGTGCTCGGCACCTCGGTCGATTACATCGCGGAGAAGCTGAAGCACGGACATTCAACCGAAAAGGTCGCGCGCACGATCCCGGTCTATGTCGCCTATTTCACCGCCTGGCCGGACATGTCCGGCAATGTCGAATACTTCCATGACGTCTACGACCGCGACACGCGCCTGCAGCAGGCGCTGGACAGCACGGAAGCGGTGCGCTCGCCGGCAAGCTGAGAACTGGGTCTCATCGATCGGTCCTAACGCTGGGAGAGCGGGCGACGGAAACCGGCCTCAGGTCCGGCGATCAGCCAATAAACCAGTTCGGCGACAAGGCCGGCGGCGGCGATGGTGACGACATCGCGCCGCCCTGGCTACGGCGCTGCTAGTTTCCGAGGAATCGTCGCCAAGCTGCGCGCGTATTGCCTAGAGGAAAGTGCGGCGATCTATTTCGGCTCGGCTGTCACCGGATCATAGGTGATCTCGACTTTCGCCTTGTCGGTCGTGTAATAGGTGACGGTGTAGGCGCCGCTGTCCCAGTCGACCTCGTCGATGTAGCGAAAGTCGCTGCGCTGCTCGACCTTGGCGATGATTTCCGACAGTTTCTTGGCATTCTGGGGTGGCAGCGGCCTGTCATCTGCGGCAGATGCCGGTCCACCGAAAAGAAGAACTACGACAGCTGTCGCCAAAACAAGTCTGGACATGGCTTTCCCTCACACTTCGACAAGTAGAAACTCGCGGCTATGCAGGTTTGTTCCGGGTTCTGGAATGCACACGGTTACGGCGCACCCATCTGCAGCTCACCCGTCCTCGGGGAAGAGATGGGCCAAGGCCGTGTCGAACATGAGTTCCAGAGCATCACCCGGTTCAAATATCTTGTCCTCATCGAAGGCCGCAATGAGCTCGCGATCGTCGCGAAGCGTCAGGTCCACGACCGTTTCGCTGCCCAACCGCTCGGCAAGTGCTACAGTGCCGTGCAGCATGCCTTTTCCAGACGGCGCCTCCCGCAGGTACTGCGGACGGACACCCAGGATGGCCTTGCCGCCTTTCCGGAAGGGGCGTCTTCTGGTCGCTACCCTGATCGGCTCCAGGGATTGGTTGCCAACCGTCGCTGCTTCGCCATCAAGGTCGAGGACGTCGACATTCAGGAAATTCATCGACGGAGCTCCTAGAAAGCCGGCTACGAACCTGTTGGCCGGCTCGTGATAGAGCTCCATCGGCGCTCCGATCTGCATGACTTCACCGTCCTTCAGGACCACGATCCTGTCAGCCAGCGTCATCGCCTCGACCTGGTCGTGGGTGACATAGATCATTGTTGTGCCCAGTTGCCTGCGCAGCCGGCCGATTTCCATACGCATGTCCATGCGCAGCGCTGCGTCGAGATTGGAGAGCGGCTCGTCGAACAGGAATACGGCCGGTTTCCGCGTGATTGCGCGCCCGATAGCGACTCGCTGGCGCTGGCCGCCCGAAAGCTGGCTTGGGCGGCGGTCGAGCAAATGCTCCATTTGCAGGATTCGTGCGGCCTCGGCGACCTTCTGCTCCTTTTCCTGCTTGGAAGCGCCTGCAATCGTAAGACCGAACGCCATATTCTCGCGCACGGTCATGTGCGGAAAGATGGCATAGCTCTGGAACACCATCGCCACACCGCGTTCCTTGGGTTGGAGCTCGTTGACCACCCGGCCTCCGATCTCGAGGATGCCTTCAGTTATGTCCTCGAGCCCGGCGATCATGCGAAGCAAGGTGGACTTCCCGCAGCCTGACGGCCCGATAAAGACGACGAACTCGCCATCGTTGATGTGGATGTCGACTCCTTTGACGACGTCGACGCGACCATAGAATTTCTTGACGCCCTTGAACGAGACCTCAGCCATAAGCGATGGCTCCGGTTCCCTGGCTCATGTGCCGCAATTCAGGATCGCCGATCGATTTACCGGCCTTGAGGAAATGGCCGTGCCGGCGCTTGCCGTCATGAACATGCCAGCTGTCCCAGATCCACTCGTCTTTGAGTACGGGAACCATTTTGCCTTCCTTGTATTCAGCCCTTCACACCGGTCGAGGCGATCGATGCGATGAAGGCGCGCTGCAGGAAGAGATAGAAGATCAGCACCGGGACGGTGATAAGGGTGAGATAAGCCATGACCTCGCCCCAAGCGACGTTGAGTTGAAAGAAGTAGCCGAGGCCGACCATGACCGGTCGATAGTTTTCCTGTTGCACCACGATGAGGGGCCAGAGATATTGATTGTACATGACGAGGAACTTCAGGATGGCGGCGGTCGCCAGAACCGGCCCTGAGAGCGGCATGACGACGCGATAGTAAACCTGCCACCAGCTCGCGCCCTCCACCCGGCTCGCCTCGATCAGCTCGCCCGGCAGCCCTTTGAAATACTGGACGAACAGGAAGACCGTCAGCCCGTCGGCGATCCAGGGGATGATCTGCACCCGGTAGGTGTTGAGCCAGCCCCATTCCAGCCCGTCGAGCCCGATCCAGGGCAGTTTCGAGACCAGGAGCAGGAGCGGGATAGCGATGGTCTCGAAAGGAATGATCAGCGTGGCGATGACGATAGAGAGCATCACATCGCGTCCCTTCCACCGCAGGAAAGTGAAGGAGAATGCGGCCAGCGAACAGATCAGCAGCGAGAGAAGGACGGTCACCCCGGTGACCAGAACCGAGTTGAAGACGAACAGGCCGACCGGCGCCCGCTGGAACGCCCCGAAATAATTGTCGAGGCTGATATCCCCCACGGGCAGGAAGGCACGCAGGCTGGAAGTGTCCGCGAGGAGCTGACTGTCGGGCTTGAAGCTCGAGTTGATCATGAACACGAGCGGAAAGATGAAGATCAGCGCGATCAGGCACAGCACCAGATAGCGGACGAAAAGCCTCAGGCCGTAATTGTCGGGATTAATGACCATCTTAACGCTCCCGTGTCAGCCAGCGCTGGATGAGTGAGATCGTCAGCACGATCGCGAACAGGATGACCGAGATGGTCGAGCCGCCCGAGATGTCCTGCTTTCCGTAGCCGCGCTCGACCGCCTGGAAGACGAGGGTCTGGGTGCTGTCGCGCGGACCGCCATTGGTCATCACGTCGATCTGGGCGAAGAGCGCGAAGCCCTGCATGGTGATCACGATAAGGACAAGCACGGCGGTGTTGCGCAGGCCGGGCCAGGTGACATAGCGGAAGGTCTGCCATTTCGAAGCCCCTTCGATCGCGGCGGCCTCGTAGAGCGTGGGGCTGATCGTCTGCAACCCGGCCAGCCAGATGACCATGTGGAAGCCGACGGCCTGCCAGATCGACATGGCCATGATCGCGGGCAGCGCGGTCGAGGGGTTGCCCAGCCAGTCGACGGGCTGGAAGAGGCCGAAGGTGAGGCCCTGGAGGATGCTGTTCAACAGCCCGTTCTGGCCGTCATAGATGAACCGCCAGAGGAGCGAGACCACGACGATGGAGACCACCACCGGCATGAAGTAGATGGCCCGGAATACGTTGATGCCCCTGAGCTTCTGGTTGATGAGCAAAGCGAGCACCAGCGCGAGGCCGGCCTGCACCGGCGCCACGGCCAGGACGAAAAGGAAGGTGTTCACCAGCGCCTTCATGAACACAACGTCGCTGGCGATGACGACCATGACGTTGTCGCCGGACTGCCAGCGGAACCACTCGCGCATGCCGCGATACTGGGGATAGTCGTCGCTGCGGGTGATCTTACGCAGGCGCGGATACTGGATTTCGCCGGCCTTGTTTCGAACCACTTCGCCAGCATCGTCGCGCTCTGGCTCGAGGGTCACCGCCGCGAGGCCCAGGAGCTGCTGGTAGTTCTCCAACCCGACGAACTGGGTGGGGTTCGGCGACAGCAGCCGCTGATTTGTCAAGGAGAGACCGATCGCGAAGAAAAACGGCAGGATGACGAATATGACGATGAGTGCGAAGCCTGGCAGGGCGAATGTCCAGCCCGTCCGGTTCGACAGGGTTAGTTTCGACGCCATTTGCGATATCCGCCCAGGAAGCCGGAAAGCGTGGAGTCCGCGGTTGGCGCGTACCCCGGTGCGATAGAACTAGCGGTGGCCGTAGCCGTCGTTGTTTTCGATGTCGGCGTCGATCTCGTCGACCGCCGCATCGAGCGTATCGGCCACGTCGGCACCGTTGGCGATGTCGGCCACTGCCTTGGTGAAGACCTTGGACTGGACCACGTAGCCCGGAGTGACCGGGCGCACCAGAGCTTGCGCTTTGGAGAGGTCGAAGAACATTGCGAGCGTGCCGCCATCCTTGTAGTTCTTTGTCATCTGTGCCGCCGAGGGCGTGGGCGGGATCAGGCCGATGCCGTCGGAGAAGGCAGCCAGGTATTTGTCCTGCGTGGCGAACTTGATGAACTCAGCGGCACCTTCCGGATGCTTGGACTTGGCCGAGACGCCGAACTGCCAGGAGCCCGCACCGATCTTGCTGCCCGCGCCGAAGTCGGGGGCTGGAAGGAAGACAACGTCGTCCACGGCTTCCATCGTCTCCACCGCGCGCCAGTTGCCATTCCACTGGAATGCGAACTTACCGTCGATGAAGCCGGTTTGCTGATCGGCGGGGTCCTCACTGGTGTCAGGCGCATAGCCGCCGGTGAACAGCGATTGCCACCACTTGCCAAAAGCCTGCGCAGCCTCGCCGTTCAGCGCGCCTTCCGCGGTGCGGTAGGTCGAACGGTCGACAATGTCCCCGCCAAAACTCTGCAGGAACGGCGAGAAGGCATAGGAGTACCACTCGGCTTGGTCGTTCATACCGAGATCGAGGGCATATTCATACTTGCCCGAGGTCTTGGCGGCATCAAGCGCGGCCATGAATTCCTCGCTCGACCAGGGCTTGTCGAGGGTCGGAGTGCGCAGACCCAGTTCCTTCAGCGTCGACTGGCGCGCAAAAAGCGCCACCGCCGCGTCCCACAGACCGATCGAATAGAGCTTGCCGTCCCACACACCTTTGGTGCCGGGCAGGAAGTCGGCGAACTCGCTCTCGTCGATCGGCAGCGGCTGCAGATAGCCGGCCCAGGCCCAGTTGGGCATGATGGGCCCGTCCACATCCAAAATGTCGGGCAGGTTGCCCGCCAGGGCCGCTGCCGCGATGGAATCGTTGTAGGTCTTCTCTGGGAAACTCTCGATGCTCACCGTCCAGTCGGACTGGCTGGTGTTGAAGTCGGAGATGATCTGGTTGAGGATTTGCGACTCCACCTCATTGCCGGCGCCGTGATACCACATGGTCAACTTCGGCTGCGCCAGCGCGGGCACACACAGGCAGGTCAACGCGATCATCGCACCGGCGAGGTGGGTTGTCAGTTTCATTGGTTGTTCCTCCCTTTTGACGTAAGGACGCTGACGAATTCAAGATCAGCCCTGAGTGCCGCCATGACACCGGCGTCCTGGTTCCGGGCCGGCCGCTGCGGCCCTTGATGAGGTCCAGCAATGTTTGCGGAAGCCGGAAGCATTTGCAACCGCGCTGTCTCATCTGGCGTTTCGGAGCAGAAGGTCGGTGGCGATTTCCTCTCGTCAATTCCCGGGCACCACTACGGAGATAGAAGCTCACCTAGGACGATTTCATCGCCCGTCAACTTTCTCCCCAGGCCGCGCTCAATGCGGCCTGAGTGGCTTCGGGGCTAGACAGTGCTTTGTGATGTGTACCCCGCCGCTTGACACATCGCATGAACCGGATCGTGGGCGAACCTGGCGATGAGGCGGAAGTTCGAAGCGTCGGCGACTGCGACGCGGATTGTAGCTTTGTTCCGGGAACGGATATTGGTGGGCGATGCAGGGATTGAACCTGCGACCCCACCCGTGTGAAGGGTGTGCTCTCCCGCTGAGCTAATCGCCCGCTCGTTGCCCGAAGGCCAAGCGCGCCGCGATATAAGGGAGGCCGGCAGGGGAAGTCAAGGCGATGTCCGGGCGATGTCCGGGCGTTCCGACGAAGACCGGATGCAACCTGGCGGATGCAACCCCGGTCGCCGTCACTCAGCGCCCCGCAGCGGCAATCAGGCGTTCGGCCAGACCAAGCGTCAGCGCATCGAAATGCGAGATCACCGCCGACGGTTCGAATTCGCGCACATGGCGGTCGGTGTAGCCGAAATCGACCGCCACCACGGGAATGCCGGCGGCCTTGGCCGTATCGATGTCGGTCTGCGAATCACCCACCATCAGCGCGCGGCGCGGATCGCCGCCCGCAAGCGCGATGGTTTCGGTCAGATGGCGCGGGTCGGGTTTGCGGAACGCAAACGTGTCCTGACCGCAAATCGCCGCGAAATGCTTCGCCAGGCCGAGCGCCTCGATCAGCGCCACCGAGTTGGCTTCGTACTTGTTCGTGCAGACGGCCAAGAGATAACCGGCTGCCTCGAATCGAGCGATGGTCTCGACGACGCCGGGGTAGGGGCGCGATTTGCCCGGGATGTTGTCGGTGTAGTGATCGAGAAACAGTCTCAGCAACCGGTCGTGTTCCTCGACGGCCAGCGATCTCTGCTGCGCGGCATGCGCGCGCTCGATCATCACCCGCCCGCCATGGCCGACGAAGCGCTTGAAGCCGACCTCGTCGACGGCTGCAAGTTCGCTGGCGGCAAGGCTGTGGTTAAGGCTGTCGAGCAGGTCCGGCGCCGTGTCGATCAGCGTCCCGTCGAGGTCGAACACGATGATCGGTCGGGTCATGGCCTGTCCTGTGGCGATTGCGTCGTTGGCAGGCGATAGCCGCTGCGATCCTTTCAGGCAAGCAATGGTTGGTCGGTCCACAGCCAAGGTCTTTGACCGGACTGGCAAAAATGCTAGGAGCGCCGAAACAAATTTGGGGGCGCGACACAAAGCATGGATGCGAGGCAACTGAAGGCCGAGGCGGCACGGGCAGCGCTTACCCATGTGAGCGATGGCATGCGGCTTGGCATCGGCACCGGCTCGACGGCCGAGGAGTTCGTGCGGCTGCTCGCCGAAAAGGTCGCCACCGGCCTCACCATTGTCGGCGTGCCGACCTCGGAGCGCACCGCCATCCTTTGCGGCGAGCTCGGTGTGCCGCTGTCGACGCTGGAGGAAACACCCGAACTCGATCTTACCATCGACGGCGCCGACGAGATCGATCCGGCCCTGACATTGATCAAGGGCGGCGGCGGCGCGCTGCTGCGCGAAAAGATCGTGGCGGCGGCTTCCGCCCGCATGATCGTCATTGCCGACCATTCGAAGATGGTCGAGACGCTCGGCCGTTTTCCGCTGCCCATAGAGGTCAACCAGTTCGGCCTGCGAGCCACGGAAATCGCGGTCGCCGCGGCGGCCGGAAGGCTCGGCCTTGCCGGTCCCGTCACATTGAGGATGACGGGGAGCCAGCCTTTTGTTACAGACGGCGGCCATTTTATCCTCGATGCATCTTTTGGCCGCATTCCGGATACAAGAGCGCTGTCGAATGCTCTCCATGCCATTCCAGGCGTGGTCGAGCATGGTCTTTTCATCGGGCTGGCATCAGCGGCCATCATCGCCGGCGACGGCATCCAAACCGTCCATGCCGCCCGAAAACCAGGGAGTTTTACCGATCATGACGTTGCATAACCGGGTTCGCCGTCTTTCTGCCATTCTGGCAGCCTCAGCCGTCTTTGCGTTCTCATCGCCGGCGTTCTCGCAGGACGTCACCGACGGGCATCTGAAGGCGGCCCGCGCCGCGGTCGCAGCGATCCATGCGACGGACCCGTTCGACAACATCCTGCCGCAGGCCGCCGCCGCCCTTCAGCAGCAGCTTATCCAAAAGAACCCTGACATGCAGGAACTGATCGGCAGGACCATCAGCGAAAAGGCCATGGCGCTGGCCTCGCGCCGCGCCGATCTCGAAAAGGAAGCAGCCATGGCCTATGCCAAGGTATTTTCCGAGAAAGAGCTTACCGAAATCGCCGCTTTCTACAATTCCGATTCCGGCAAGAAGCTGCTCGACAGCGGCCCGGCCGTGACGCGGGAACTGCTCAAGGCCGCCGACATCTGGCAGAACGGCGTCGCTCGCGATCTCGCTCAGCAGGTCGGCGAAACGCTGGCTGCGGCAGCGAAGGCCGCAGCGCCGGCGGCACCGGCGGATGCCGCTGGCACGCAGCCGGAAGCACCGAAGAACTGAGCATATTTTCCAGGCGGCGTTGCCGCTGCTGGACCGGAAAGCCCGGCCTCCGTTGCGCGTCTGACAGCATGCGCGGCGTCGTAGTCCGGGCTTTTCTTTTGGTGGTTTGCAGCCTACCTGTCTCAGACGCTTGAAGGGCAAGGAGAGCCGCACCATGGCCGGTTACGACTACGATCTTTTCGTCATCGGCGGCGGCTCCGGCGGGGTGAGGGCGGCGCGCGTGGCGGCGGCGCTCGGCAAGCGCGTCGGCATTGCCGAGGAATACCGCTATGGCGGCACCTGTGTCATTCGCGGTTGCGTGCCGAAGAAACTGTATGTCTATGCCTCGCAGTTTCCCGAACACTTTGCCGACGCCGCCGGTTATGGCTGGACCGTGCCGCAGGCGAGCTTCGATTGGCAGACGTTGGTTGCCAACAAAGATCGCGAGATAAGCCGGCTGGAAGCCATCTACAAGAAGAATGTCCAAGGCGCCGGCGGCGAGACGTTTCAGTCACGCGCCATGCTGGTCGATCCACATGTTGTGCATCTTCTCGGCGAGGACCGCACTGTCACGGCCGATCAGATTCTCATCGCTACCGGCGGCCGCCCAGCGCCGCACCCGGCTCTGCCCGGCCACGAATATTGCATCTTTTCCAACGAAGCCTTCGACCTCCAGGAATTGCCGAAGGCGATCATGATCGAGGGCGGCGGCTATATCGCCGTCGAATTCGCCAACATCTTTCACGGCCTCGGCGTCGACACCACGCTGGTCTATCGCGGCAAGGAGATACTTTCCCGCTTCGATATGGACCTGCGGCGCATGCTGCACGAGACGATGGAAAAAAAGGGGATAAGAATTCTCTGTCATGCCGTATCCGAATGGATCAGGAAGCGGCCGGACGGACGGCTCGACGCGCTCGTCACCGGCGGCAAGGTGCTGACGGTCGATCAGGTCATGCTCGCGATCGGCCGCCTCCCCAATACCGAAAACATGGGTCTTGAGGGCGTGGGCATCGAGATGACCAAGACCGGCGCCATCAATGTGGATCAATATTCGCGCACCAACATCGACAACATTTGGGCGATCGGCGACGTCACCAACCGCGTACAGTTGACGCCGGTGGCGATCCACGAGGCGATGTGTTTCGTCGAGACCGCCTTCAAGGGCAACCCGACCGCGCCCGACCATGATATGATCGCCACCGCTGTCTTTTCGCAGCCCGAAATCGGTACCGTCGGCCTGTCGGAAGACGAGGCCGTAAAGCGTTTTTCCGACCTTGAGATCTACCGCGCCACCTTCCGGCCGATGCGGCACACACTGTCCGGCCGCGACGAAAGGATGCTGATGAAGCTGGTGGTCGACGGCGCCTCGAAAAAAGTGCTCGGCGCCCATATCCTCGGGCCGGATGCCGGCGAGATGGCACAGCTTCTCGGCATTCCGCTGAAGGCCGGGCTGACCAAGGGTGATTTCGACCGTACGATGGCCGTGCATCCGACCGCCGCGGAAGAACTCGTCACCATGTACAAGCCGACCTACCGGGTGAAGGACGGCGAGCGCGTCTGACGCCGCAGACGGCGGGCGCCTGGCGCTGGGGCGGCGTCTACGGACATTCCTGGTTCGTGGACCCGGCGCTCGATCTGACGGTGGTGGCGCTGACCAACACGGCGATCGCCGGCATGACGGGCGCCTTCCCAGATTGTTGTGTTGCCGCTATTTCTGCCTCATCCGGCGTGGGAAACGCAGCCATCTTTCCTCGACCGGCCTGGGGTGCGCGAGGATGGTGGTGAGCTCGACCGGCAGGCTCGGCGCCAGCGGCTTTTTGGTCGCGATGCCATCCGCGATCGTAACGATGCTATGGTAGAATTCGGCGCCTGAAAGCGATCTTGGCGGCACGGCCTCGTGCATGATTGAGATCACCGTGACGTCTGGACAATTGTCCTTGATCGCCTGGTGGAAGGCGATCTTCCCTTCGGGATCGAGCGCGCCGGTCGCTTCGTCGAGGAACAGCAGCCCCGGTTGCTGCAGCACGATGCGGGCGACAACCAGCTTCTGTTTCTGGCCGCCCGAAAGCACCTGGTCCCAGTTCATTCCCTCGCGGCTTTCATCGGCCATGTGTTCGATGAAATCGCCAAGGCCGGCTCTGTGCAGGGCCGATGCAACCTGCGTGTCGGTGTGATCGCGCTCTGAGCCGGGGAGGCAGACCAGTTGCTTCAGCGAAACCTGCTGCAGCTTGACCTCCTGGGCGGCATAGAAACTTTCGACCCCTTCCGGGAAGACGATGGTGCCGCGGCCATAGGGCCACAAGCCGTTGATCGCCTTGATCAGCGATGTCTTGCCGCAGCCTGATTCACCCTTCAGGAACGTCCACTCGCCGCGTCGGAAGCGCAAGTTCGCGGCGCTCAGGAAGGGGGCTGTGTCCTGGCCCTGATGCGTCAGCTCCAGCTTCTGGATGGTCAGGCCGAATACCGGGTTCTGGCGATCGTAGCGGAAATCGGAGCACCCGGTGAGGCTGTAGAATTCCTGCGGGCGCTGGACGTTTTCGATCGCATTGGCAAGTTCGGTCACGCGCTGGCTGTTGGCCCGCAGCGCCGCGATGGAGGGCATGACATGGATGAACCATGAACATTGATTGATCAGGGAGTTGACCATCTCGGAGCCGGTTATGTAGCCCTTGAGATCGAATCCATTGTGGATGTAGGGCACAAGCCCTGGCCCGTAGGCGACAATGCGGGCGCCGATGAAATTGTAGACCAGTTCGAATGAACGGTAGCCGGTGTTGACGATGTTCAGCCGCGCCCAGGTGCGGTCGATATCGACATAAAGCCGGCCGTGCATCGTCTTTTGCACATTCTCGCCCTGTGAGGCGGCGACGTGGAAACTGCGGCGCAGGAACGTGGTCAGCTCTCCGCGATAACTGCCTTCGGACTGCTGCATCTTGATGTTAAGCCGTTCCAGCATTCCGCCGAGCTTCACCGCGATCCAGGTGTTCAGCGGAACGTATGTGGCGACCGCCAGGAACGCCAGGACCGCGCTGCCATAGCTGCCGAGGAACCCCAGACCTTTCACTTCCGCCGAGCTTTCAAGCAGTTTCTGGCCCACGAAATAGATCGACGTGGCGACAGCCATGACCCCCATGGCGAGGCCGATGGCTCCGCCAGTCATGTCCTTGATCGATTCCTGGACGCGCTGGTCGATGTTGTCGGGAGCGGCGGTGCCGGACGAACCATGCTGGGCATGGAAATGCGTGTGATTGGTGTCGAGCAGCGCTTCGTTGAAACGGCTGTCCAGCCAGCCGCGCCATTTGCGATGCAGCGTCGCGGAAACAAAGGTGCGGATGCCGGTAAAGCCTGCGTCCTTGAGCACGACCAGAAGGACGAGCGTGCCGGCGTTGGTGAGCAGCGATGCAAGCGGCGTGGTGTTCGCGGCATCGTGGTAAAAGGCGATCGAGTTGACCAGCTCTCCGGATGCCTCGGCGAACCAGACGCCGGCTTTACTTGAGAGCGCGGTAAACAGTGCGATGACCAGCGTCAGCGTCCAGGCCTCAACCCATTGGTCCGAGAACCAGTAGGCCCGCATCAGTCCCCAGAAGCTGCGCATCGGGGAAACCGGTGTCAGGAGCGGAGGCCTTGCGGCACCGCGGAGCCATTTTTCCGATATTGAATGTCGCTCTGGTCTACCGACCCGAATCACTATCCCGCCCAAACCTCTTTTAGTTTTGTTACAGAGAGTAACACCAATTGATCATTTTCCATTATCTTTTCTTGGGCCGCGAGGGATTGGCTCGCTCGCCGTTGCCGTCAAGCAACAGAATTTAGTGACCGCAATGTCATGCGGCGCCATTCCAAAATGGATATTATCTAATAATTTCAGTTATTTGCCAGTTTACATATGTGAGAACCGACACCTTCCCCAAGGGAAGCTCTTCACACGGTTTTGTGAAGGCAAGAGCGTGGTCGATCGACCAACTTTGTGCTGCGGAAGATGGATGCGCGCAAAAACGTGCCGTCTTCGGCGCATCCTTGTTGCCATGTCGACCTGGTGGCGGCGGGAAAAGTGATCGAAAATGGCGTCAGCCGAGCCGCTATTCAGTTCGCCTTCTCCAGCTCACCGCGCGCCTTGGCCGCCGCAACCTGGCGAATGGCGTCGGTGAGCGTATCGGCGTCCTGCGCGCCCATCACGGCATACTTGCCTTCAAGCAGGAAGCACGGCACGCCTGTGATACCCATGCGCGAAGCGGTGGCGATTTCGGTGCGCACCGCCTCGACGTCGGCGTCTGTCGGCAAAAGCGTCTCGACCACGGATGCATCCATGCCGGCCTCGCGGGCAGCTTTGACCAACACGACATGATCGCCAAGATTGGCGCCTTCCTCGAAATTCAACTGGAACAGACGCCGCACCAGCCGGTTCTGCACGACCTCGCCAGCAGCACCAGCCCAGCGGATGACGCGGTGCGCGTCCAGCGTGTTGGGCGCGACCTTGATGGCAGCAAACGCGAAGTCGATCCCCTCGGCTTCACCCAGGGGCTCGATGCGGGCGTGGATCTCGCGGATGCGTTCGTCACTGCCGAACTTGGCCACCATGTACTCGCGACGATCCTTGCCTTCGGGCGGGATGGTCGGGTCAAGCTGGAACGGCCGCCAGCGTACGTGCACGTCGACACCGCTTGCCGCGGCAATCGCCTTGTCGAGCCGCTTCTGGCCGATGAAGCACCACGGGCAGACGACATCGGACACGACATCGACGGTGATGGAGTTCAATGCGCTCATCTTCGTCTCCAATGCTGACGCGGACCTCGGTTCGGGTCATTCTTAGTCCGCCTTGCGCCACCATGTCGGCAGTCGATAGCCTGATATGGGCGTCTTTTGCGGATGTTCCAGATAGTTCCAGTAGGCAAGCCATTGCTGCGTGTTGTGCTGCATCGGAACCATGTAGTTGCCGGAGATCAGCAACCTGTCGAGAACCCGGACGGCGGCAACATAGTCTTCGCGGCTGCGGGCGTCGAGCATCGCCTCAAGCGCGGCATCCACCGCCGGATCGGCGACGCCGGCGAGGTTGAATGACCCTTCGGCATTGGCGGCAGCGGATCCCCAACGCCCGAGCTGCTCGATGCCGGGCGACAGCGAGTTCTCGAAACCGCTGGCGCCGATCAGCACCTCGAAATCGAAACGTTGCTTGCGCGACTGGATCTGATCGCCGTCAAGGCTGCGGATGGTGACGTCGATGCCGATCTTTCCCAGCGTGCGCTGGTAGATGGCGGCAAGGCGCTCCTCGTTCTGCGAGGCGATCAGGATCTCGAAACCGAAGGGCTTCCCCCCGGGATCGAGCATCGCTCCATCCTGCAAGGTATAGCCCGCTCCCTTCAATATATCGAAGGCGGCCTTCAGCACCTTGCGGTCCTGGCCCGAACCGTCGGCAACGGGTGGCCGCCAGGTGCCGTCCATGACATCGGTCGGCACACGGCCGGGGTAAGGTGCCAGAAGCGCCTTTTCCCTGTCGTCGGCCGGATGGCCGAGCGCGGAAAGCTCGGAATTCTGCCAATAGCTCATGGTGCGCATGTACTTGCCGCCAAACAGGTTCTTGTTAGCCCATTCGAAGTCGTAGAGCATGCCGAGCGCGCGTCGAACGACCGGATCGGAGAACTTCTGCAGCCGTGTGTTGAACAGGAACCCCGTCACCACCGGCGGGATGCCGGTCTCGAACGTTTCGGCGATCACATCGCCCTTGTGGAAGGCCGGGAAGTCGAGATCGCGCTCGCGCTTGACCGGATCGCTGTCGTCGTCGATGGCGCAGATGCCTTTCTTGAAAGCTTCCAGCTTGGCGTTGGCATTGAGGAAATATTCGATGGTGATCTGGTCATAATTGTCGAAGCCGCGCTTGGCGGGGACGTCCTTGCCCCAATAATCCGGGTTGCGCTTGAACACGATGCGCTGGCCGGGCGCCACTTGCGCCACGGTGTAAGGCCCACTGCCGATCACGGGTTTCAGCGTGGTCCTGTCGAAAGTCTCCTTGTCGAAAGCGTGCTTCGGCACAATTGGCGTCAGCGCGATAATCAACGGAGTCTCGCGGTTGGCGTTCTCATTGAATGTGAAGCGAACGCTGCGGTCGCCGGTTTTTTCGAGTTTGGCGACCATGCTCATACGAGCGCTGTAAGGTGGCCGGCCTTTCTCGGTAAAGACGTCGTAAGTGAACAGCACGTCTTCCGCAGTCACCGGTTGGCCATCCGACCATTTGGCCCTCGGATCGAGGTGGAATTCGATGCTCCTGCGCTCCAGGTCCATGTCGGCAGTGTCGGCAAGCAGGCCGTAGAGACTGAAGGCTTCATCGTCATTGCGCTGCATCAACGGCTCGAAGACGAGATTGCCGAAAATCTTGTCGATCACGCCGCGCGCCGTCGTGCGCAGGCTTTTCAGGATGAACGGGTTGAGATTGTCGAAGCTGCCGACCACGCAATAGGTGATGCTGCCACCCTTGGGCGCATCGGGATTAACGTAGCTGAAATGCGTATAGTCGGCCGGCAGCGCTGGCTCACCTTGCATAGCGATCGCGTGTTTCGGCTCCGACAGAGCTGACTGGGGCAGAAGGGTAACAAACGAGATCGCGGTGATCAGCCAAACAAGAACGCGGCCCATGACCGTCTCCTTACTGGGTCGGCTTGATGATTCGGAGCGCACCCTAACACGAGCCGGCTGCCTGCCGGCCAATCGTGAATTCATGAATTGCGAGTATCGGGCTGGATTCGGCACCGCTTGCAGTGTAACACGCCGTCCGAGTCATTCTGTTGCCTCATTTTGGCAACAGGTAGCAGGACCACACGGCGCGAAGAAGCCGGTTCCGGGATCATTTGAGAGGAAGTGCACGACATGACGAGCCTGAACAGCAACGCGTACCGCCTTTCGGTCATGGCCGCTGGCGTGGTCGGCTTTCTGGGTGCACAATTTCCCGCTGCTCTTGCGCAGCAGCAACAGCAGATTCCGCAGGGCTGGTTCAAGGCCTGCACCAAGCAGGAAGATGTCGACATCTGCAATGTCCAGAACATCACCACCGCCGGCAACGGCCAGCTCGTCACCGGCGTCAGCCTGATCGAATTGAAGGGCAAGGTGAACCGCAAGGTGTTCCAGGTGACGGTTCCGACCGGTCGTCTGGTTCCTCCCGGCATCGGCCTTCAGATCGACGGCGGCAAGGCGCAGAAGCTCGATTATGTGATCTGCTTTCCAGACCGCTGCGTGGCGGAAGTGCCGCTGACCGACCAGCTCGTCAATTCCTTCAAGAAGGGTTCGAACCTGACGCTGACCTCGGTCAATTTCCAGAACCAGCCGAACCCGATCAAGATCGCGCTGACCGGCTTCAGCGGTGCCTTCGACGGACCTCCGCTGCAGCAGTCCGACATCGAGGATCGGCAGAAGAAGCTTCAGGATTTCGTTGCCAAGAACAATCAGGACTTCGCCAAGAAGCTCAAGGAAGAGCAGGACAAGGCGAAGACCGCCAACTGATCGCCCCACGGGGCAAACAAGACATTTCTCAAGCCAAGAAAAAAGCGGGGTCCTGCCCCGCTTTTTTCGTTCCGGCCGCCGTCGCGTCAGGTCAGTGTCTCGTTTGGCGCTTCGGTTCGTAGCGCCCGTCCGGTCTCTTGTCGAACATCTCGCCAATCTGCGGATGCCGCACCGGTTCGCCAGACCGATCCTCGAGCAGGTTCTGCTCCGACACGTAAGCGATGTAATCCGTTTCCGAATTCTCGGCGAGCAAATGGTAGAAGGGCTGGTCCTTGCGCGGCCGCACATCCGCGGGGATCGCCTCGTACCATTCTTCGGAGTTGGCGAATTGCGGGTCGACATCGAAAACGATGCCGCGGAATGGAAACAGCCGGTGGCGAACGACCTGTCCGATCGAGAATTTCGCTGTTTTCATCGTACTCACCACTTAAGTCCAAGAGTGCCGCGCCTCCTTGGAATACGCAAAAGACGCTCTAAAACTTTGAATCTACACATTGCGCTACAAAAATCGAGCCCGACTTTAGGGCTGCTCCCTAGCACAATTGGCGCAGGCGCCGCATCAATTCAATGCCGCAGCGCTTGACGCCCCGTCGCGCTACGGGCTAGCCCGCCCGAGAGTTTCGCGCCAGCACAAAATGTCAGACGTCATCGGTCTTGTTCTTCCGTTCTTCGGGTTGATTTTCATGGGCTTCCTGGTGGCGCGCATCACCAGGCAGCCGCTGGAAGCGCTCGGCTGGATGAACACCTTCATCGTCTATGTCGCGCTCCCCGCCCTGTTCTTCCAGCTGCTTGCAAAGACGCCGTTCGAGCGGCTGACGGAATGGAGCTTCATCCTCGGCTCTGTGTTGTCGACCTACACGATCTTCTCGCTGATGTTCGCATGGTCGGTGCTGACCTCGCGGGGCGAAATCGCGCAATCGACGATCAAGGCGCTTGCCGCCGCCTATGGCAATATCGGCTATATGGGACCGGGGCTTGCGCTGCTGGCGTTCGGCAAGGACGCGGCGGTGCCCGTGGCTCTGATCTTCTGTTTCGAGAATATCATCCATTTCGCCGTCGCGCCGATGATGATGGCGCTTTCCGGCGATGACAAGACATCGCCGTTGCAGCTCGTTCTTGGCGTGCTCAGGAAGATCGTGCTGCATCCGTTCATCATAGCGACCGCCATGGGCGTTGGCGCCGCCTATATAAACTTTCGTCCGCCCGAACCGGTCGAGCGCTTCCTCGAATATCTTTCTGGCGCCGCGGCTCCCTGTGCGCTGTTCGCCATGGGCGTCACCCTGGCGCTCAGGCCACTCAATCGCATCCCGCACGAACTGGCGTTGATCGCCGCGCTGAAGCTGATCCTGCACCCGTTGCTCTGTTATGTCGTGCTGAGCTGGGCGGGCGATTTTTCCGAGACCTGGCTGTTTTCGGCGGTGCTGCTGGCGGCATTGCCGACCGCAACCAATGTCTTCGTCATCGCCCAGCAATATGGCGTCTGGGTGCAACGTGCCTCAGCCAGCGTGCTGATTACCACTTGCCTCTCGGTCATGACGGTGACCGGGCTGCTCTACATGATCCGTCATGGCGTGCTACCCCCGGACCTGTTTCCTTAAGCCGCCGGCGAGCGCCGCAAAACCGCTACCGGGCCGCATCCCCTCGCGCATGAAGAAGGCGCGAAGCGGCGCGAAGCCGCCAAGCACGCTGAGGCCGGCGCTGCGCGCCATCTGTGCCGGCAGCATATCCGAGAGCAGCGACTTGTTGAGCAGATTGACCGCGCTGCTGCGCGCCAGAATGTCGGGCCGCCGCCTGAAATCATACGCTGCGAGTGCCTTGGCAATGCCTGGATCTTCCCTGTTTTCGCAAGCAATTCCAATCAGATCGTCGATATCCCTGATACCAAGGTTGAGACCTTGCGCACCAATCGGCGGAAACACATGGGCGGCTTCGCCGACAAGCGCCACCCGGTTTCGCGCGAAGCACCGGGGCGTCACGCCCGAAAGCGGGTAGATCTGCCGGCCGGCCTCCACGGAGACCCGGCCGAGCATCGATTGCATCCGCTGCTCGACCCGCTTCGAAAGAGTGGCATCGTCCAGTGCGGCGAGCTCTCTCGCGGTTTCCGGTTCCACCACCCAGACAAGACTGGACCGGTTGCCGGGCAGGGGGACCTGGGTGAACGGGCCGGTCTCGGTATGGAATTCGGTCGAGGTGAAGGCATGGTCGCTGCGGTGGCCGAAATTGAGAACCAATGCCGCCTGCGGGTAGGATCGGGCGGATGTCGAGATGCCGGCAGCCTCACGGGCCGGCGACAGACGCCCGTCGGCAGCGACCGCGAGCGATGCTGCGACCTCACTGCCGTCAGACAGGACGGCATGGGCATGATCGGGGTCGAGGCGCCAGGTCTCCACCATCGACTTTCGCCATTCGATGCCGGAATGTGCGGCAACGACCCCAGCAAGCGCGGGGTTGAGCGCGCTGTTGGGCAAATTCAGCCCGAACTGCTCCTCGCCGATTTCACTGGCGCGAAAAATGACCACCGGACTGCGGATCAGCCGGCTGGTTGCATCGACGATGCGCATCACCTTCAGCGGTGCTGCCTGGGGTCTGACCGCGTCGAGGACGCCCAACCGCTCGAGGATATCCAGGGCAGGGTTCATCAAGGCCGTCGTGCGGCCGTCTTGGCCATTTGCCTCAGGGCCGACGAGTGTCACGGGAAAGCCGGCATCCGCGAAGCCAAGTGCCGCGATCAGCCCCGCCGGGCCGCTGCCGGCAACCAGTATCCGTGCTGTCTCCCGATGATCCAAAATCGACTTCCCGATTGCGACGCTAGGCGGCCGGTCCGACCTGGTGAGGATATAGGTCAGATCATGCGGCTTGATCAACGCGGCGATTCGGCCCATTCGATTGCCATGACCGGCCAAGACCACGATTTCAGCCATCTCGACCGTGCCGGCCGCGCCACGGCAAGCGTCTCGCGCAATCCTCGACTGACGGTCAACATCATTTTGGGCGCAGGCGTCCTTCTGGCATGGCTGCTTCTTGGCGCCATGGCGATACGTGGCGCCGAGAGTCGGGGGCCGGGCATCGATGCACCCGGCGACACGATGCTTAGATATCTGCCGAAGCTGCCGCTGCCGGATTTTCTCGAGCGCTTCTTCACCCTTTGTCTTGCACCCGCGCCGCTCGACGGAAGCGTCGGCGCGCAGGCCGGAGCGCTCATCGTCATGTGGTTCCTGATGGCGGTCGCCGCCATGCTGCCCTCGGCGGCGCCGATGATCCGCACCTACTGCGAGATCGCCGATACCGCAAGGATCAAGGCCGAACCGGTCGTCCATCCGCTGGTCCTGGTCGCCGGTTACCTCTGCGTGTGGTTGGCTGCGTCGGCAGTGTTTGCGGCGCTGACGCTCATCGTCCACGTCTTCGCCTCACCAGCGCAGATGCTCGATCCAGTGGTCGGAGCGACAGGAGCAGCCGCGCTTTTGACTGCCGGCCTCTACCAGTTCAGCGGCCTGAAGGAAGCATGCCTGACAAAATGCAAAAACCCGTTCTCGGTCCTGTTTTCGAACTGGAGCGCGAGGCCCGGCCGCATTTTCCGGCTCGGCATGGAGCAGGGCGTGTGGTGCCTCGGCTGCTGCTGGGCGCTGATGCTGGTTATGTTCGCCGTCGGTGTGATGAACGTGTTCTGGATGGCGCTGATCGGCCTGTTCACCTTGATCGAAAAACAGACGGCGGGCAGGCTGCCAACCCGGGTCGCCGGTGCGATACTGCTTGTCTGGGCAACCGCCCTGCTAGTAGTCTCGGCATGAGGGGAGGGAATTCCATGGCAGATCAAGGCTGGGCAATGAAAGGAGAGCTGGTGCTCTCCTGCAATTGCACGGTTTTTTGTCCTTGCGTGCTGTCTCTTGGCAATCATCCGCCGACCGAGGGCTATTGCCAGACCTGGGCGGGGTTCCGCATCGATGCCGGCCATTTCGGCGAGGTCGACCTGTCCGGACTCAATCTTGGGCTGGTCATGGAAATCCCCGGCTATATGAGCCGTGGCAACTGGACCGCCGGCCTGTTCATCGACAAGCGCGCCTCAGTCTATGCGGTAAAGGCGCTGACCAGGATTTTCACCGGCAAGGCCGGCGGCACCACCTCGCTGCTCTCCATCCTGGTCGGAAAGTTCCTCGGCGTCGAGCAGGCGCCGATCACCTACGAGACGCGTGACAGGACGCGTATCTTCCAGATACCGAAGATCATCGACGGGGCGGTAACGCCGATTCCCGGAAAGGACCGCGACAAGGACACGATCATCAGCAATTCGGAGTACTGGATCGCACCGGAAATCATCGTCGCCAGGTCCGACAAGAGCAAGATGCGGGCTTTCGGCCGCAACTGGAACTTTGCCGGCCGCTCTGCCGAGATCTGCAAGCTGGACTGGCGGGGCCCGTGAACAAGAAGGGACCCGTGAACAAGAAGAAGACGACGGCCAGGAAAATCGCCGACCGGATTCCGATGCCGAAGAAGAAAGTCACGTGGCCGCAGGCACGCGCGTTTTCGGTCCATCTGCTGACAGCGTCGGGCTCGTTCCTCGCATTCCTGTCGCTGGTGGCGGCAAGCGAGGGGCGCTGGACGGCAATGTTCTGGTGGCTGGGACTGGCGCTGTTCGTCGACGGCATCGACGGGCCGATCGCCAGAAAGCTCGAGGTCAAGGAAATCCTGCCGACATGGTCGGGCGAACTCCTCGACAACATCATCGACTACGTGACCTACGTGCTGATTCCGGCCTTCGCGCTTTATCAGCGCGGCTTCATGGGCGAGGGCCTGTCGTTCCTGGCAGCGGCGATCATCGTCGTGTCGAGCGCGATCTACTATGCCGACACCGGCATGAAGACGAAGGAGAATTTCTTCAAGGGGTTTCCGGTGGTCTGGAACATGGTGGTGTTCACGCTGTTCGTCATCGACCCGGGACAATGGGTTTCCTTCGCCGTGGTCGTCGTGGCTGGCATCCTGACCTTCGTGCCGATCAACTTCATCCACCCGGTGCGGGTGGTGCGGCTGCGGCCGATCAACCTTGGCATGACGCTGCTGTGGTGCGCTTTTGGAGCGCTGGCCCTGGCGCAGGCCGCTCTTGCCGCCTTCTACGACCAGATCGGCGTCCTGGGTGAGCAGGTGAGTGTCTTCACCAAGATCGGCATCACGGTCACCGGGCTTTACCTCGCTTGCATCGGCGGTATCATGCAGCTCTTCCCAACGCTCGGCGCCAGGAAAGCCTGATCCGAGAAATCCTGATCCCAAGAGAGCCTAGTCAATGTCCAAAGCAATCCGCATCCACGCCAATGGCGGTCCGGAGGTTCTGACCTATGAGGACGCCGACCCGGGCCAACCCGGCTCGGGACAAATCCTGGTCAGACACACGGCGATCGGCCTCAATTTCATCGACGTCTATCATCGCTCCGGCCTTTATTCGCCGGCGGGCGGTTTCCCGCTGATACCCGGCAGCGAAGCAGCCGGGGTGGTGGTGGAAGTGGGCGCGGACGTCGACTGGCTGAAGCCGGGTGATCGCATTGCCTACGCCGTGACGACCGGCGCCTATGCCGAGCAGCGCGTGATCGCCGCCGACCGCGTGGTGAAGGTGCCGGACGGCATCAGCGACGAACAGGCGGCCGCCATGATGCTGAAAGGGATGACGGCGGAATATCTGCTGCGCCGTACCTTCAAGGTGAAGGCGGGCGACACGATTCTGTTTCACGCGGCGGCCGGCGGCGTCGGACTGATCCTTGGCCAATGGGCGAAGCATCTTGGCGCGACGGTGATCGGCACCGCCAGCTCCACCGACAAGATCGAGCTGGCCAAGGCGCATGGCTTCGACCATGTCATCAATTACCGCGAGCAGGATTTCGTCGCTGGCGTCATCGCCATCACCGGCGGCAAGAAGTGCGACGTCGTCTATGATTCGGTCGGCAACGATACCTTTCCGGCCTCGCTCGACTGCCTGAAGCCGCTCGGGATGTTCGCCAGCTTTGGTCAATCGTCAGGGCCGATCCCGCCGTTCAGCATATCGTTGCTGGCGCAGAAAGGTTCACTGTTCGCTACCCGTCCGACGCTGTTCGTCTACAACGCCAGGCGCGAAGACCTGGAGGCGTCCGCCGCCGCGCTGTTCGAAATCGTGCTCAATGGCGCGGTCAAGATCAGGATCAACCAGCGCTACGCGCTCAAGGACGCCGGCAAGGCGCATTCCGACCTTGAAGGCCGCAGGACGACCGGGACAACCATTCTTATCCCCTGAGCCTTCCACTATTTGAGCTTAGAATGATGTGCATCCACTTGGACGCATAAAATACGCTCCAGCATTTTGAATCTACGCATCGTGTTTTCCGAAAATCGATTTCGATTTTCGGGCCGATGCGCTAGGTTTTCCGCTGAAATTCTTGAAGCTCTTTCAAGACGTGTGCCGCTTTCCGACGAGAGCCGGCCGCGCATACCATGCCTGCGGGAACTAGAAAACATATCTGGCAAACCAGATGGGAGGCACCGTGAGTGCAAATCAGGACGGCGCAAACCTGCTCGAGGTTCGTGGCCTCACCAAGGTATTCGGCACGCTGACGGCGTGCGACCATATCGATCTCAACGTCGCAAGAGGCGAAATCCACGCGTTGCTCGGCGAGAATGGCGCCGGCAAGTCGACGCTCGTCAAAATGCTGTTCGGAACGTTGGAGCCCAATTCGGGCGAGATTTTATGGAACGGTCAGGCGGTGACGATCACCAGTCCCGGCTTTGCGAAGAAGCTAGGCATCGGCATGGTGTTCCAGCATTTTTCGCTGTTCGAGGCACTGACGGCGGCCGAGAACATCGCGCTGTCGCTGGATGACGGTTCGCCGATCAGCACGATCGCCGCGAAGGCGAGGGCGCTTTCCTACAGCTACGGCCTGCCGCTCGACCCGCAATCACTGGTAGGCGACCTGTCTGTCGGTGAGCGCCAGCGCATCGAGATCATCCGCTGCCTTCTGCAGACGCCGCAGCTCATCATTCTCGACGAGCCGACTTCGGTGCTGACGCCGCAGGAAGCCGACAAGCTGTTCGAGACGCTCGAACGGCTGCGCTCGGAAGGAAAGTCCATCCTCTACATTTCGCACCGGCTGGAAGAGGTCAAACGCATCTGCGACCGCGCCACGGTGCTGCGCCACGGCAAGGTGGTCGGCCATTGTAACCCGCGCAAGGAAACCGCGGCATCGCTGGCGCGCATGATGGTCGGCAACGACGTGCAGGCCGTGGTGCGCGCGCCGGCCGAGGGTATCGAGACCGCCCAGCCGCTGCTTGAAATCCGCGCGCTCAGCCGCAAGCCGGCAACGCCGTTCTCGATCCCGCTCAGGAACATCAACCTGACGGTACGCGCCGGCGAAGTGATCGGCATTGCAGGCGTCGCCGGCAACGGCCAGGGCGAGTTCTTCGAATCCGTCTCCGGCGAGGCGCTGCAGCAGGATGCCGCCTCGGTGCGCATCCGCGGCAAGGATGCCGGCGGTCTCAGCATCACCGGCAGGCGGCTGATGGGTGCCGCCTTCGTGCCGGAAGAGCGGCTCGGCCACGGCGCGGCGCCGCGCATGAAGCTTTCGGAAAACCTGCTGCTGTCGCGCCATGCCACCGACGGCAAGGTGTTCGTCGGCACCGGCGGAATGGTCAAAAGCGATGCGATCTATGCCGCTTCCCAGCGCATCATCGAGGCAATGGATGTACGCAAGAGCGCTCCGGACCCGGAGGCGGCAGCGCTTTCAGGCGGCAATCTGCAGAAATTCATCGTCGGCCGAGAGCTCGACCGCAGGCCTGATGTCATGGTCGTCAATCAGCCGACGTGGGGCGTCGACGCCGGTGCGGCCGCCCACATTCGCCAGACGCTGATCGGATTGGCACGCAGCGGCTCGGCAGTGCTGGTCATCAGCCAGGATCTCGACGAATTGTTCGAGATATCCGACGCGATCGCCGTGATGCACAATGGCGAATTGTCGAAGCCTTTGCCGATCGCCGAGGCCACCTTCGAAAAGGTCGGGCTGCTGATGGGCGGCGCCGAGCCCGGCCATGTCGAACACGCTCTGGAGACGTCATGATGCGCCTCGAACTCATCAAACGCCCGCAGCGCTCCATGCTGTTCTCGGCGCTGTCGCCCTTCATTGCATTCATGCTGACGCTCATTGCCGGCGCCATCCTGTTCGCGCTGCTTGGCGTCAACCCTTTGAAGGCGTTCCAGATTTACTTCATCGAGCCGGTCAGCCAGGTCTGGCAGCTGCATGAGCTGGCGATCAAGGCGGCACCGCTCATCCTGATCGGGGTCGGCCTATCGGTTTGCTACAGAGCCAATATCTGGAACATCGGCGCAGAAGGCCAATTCATCCTGGGCGGCATCGTCGGCTCGATCATCCCGGTGCTGTTTCCGCAATTTGAAGGCCCGCTGGTGCTGCCGCTGATGCTGCTGTTCGGCATGGTCGGCGGCGCTGCCTACGCCGCCATTCCGGCCTTGCTCAAGACTCGCTTCAACACCAACGAGATCCTGACCAGCCTGATGCTGGTTTATGTCGCCCAACTCTTCCTCGACTGGCTGGTGCGCGGGCCGTGGCGCGATCCGAAGGGCTTCAATTTCCCGCAGACGATACAGTTCAACGACTCGGCGATATTGCCGGAACTGATGCCAGCCTCCGGCCGCGCCAATTGGGGTTTCGTCTTCGCGCTGGTCGCAGCGGTGCTGATCTGGATCCTGATGAGCCGCATGCTGAAAGGCTTCGAGGTCCGCGTGCTCGGCTCGAGCCCCAGGGCAGGGCGCTTCGCCGGCTTCGGCATCAACCGGGTGGTATTCTTCGCCTTCATGCTGTCGGGTGCACTGGCCGGACTTGCCGGAATTTCGGAAGTCTCCGGCGCCATCGGCCAGCTGCAGCCGGTCATTTCGCCTGGCTACGGCTTCACCGCCATCATCGTGGCGTTCCTCGGCCGGCTCAATCCGCTGGGCATCGTCGCCGCCGGCCTGGTGCTGGCGCTGACCTATCTCGGCGGCGAGGCGGTGCAAAGCGCGCTCGGCATCTCCGACAAGGTGGCGCGCGTGTTCCAGGGCATGCTCCTGTTCTTCGTGCTCGGCTGCGACACGCTCATTCACTACCGCATTCGCCTGATCGGCCCTGCGGTATCGGAATCAGGGGCCACGCCGAAGCTTGAAGCCGCGCCGAAACTGGAGGAGGTCCGCTGATGGACATCACCGTCAACATACTTTTGACCATTGCAACCGCGGCGACGCCTTTGCTGATCGCGGCGATCGGCGAACTGGTGGTGGAACGTTCCGGCGTGCTCAATCTCGGTGTCGAAGGGATGATGATCATGGGGGCGGTCGGCGGTTTCGGCGCCGGTTATCTCACGGGATCGCCGTGGATCGGGTTGTTGGCGGCGATCGCCCTGGGCGCGGTGTTTTCGTTGCTGTTCGCCGTCATGACGCTGTCGCTGGCCACCAACCAGGTGGCCACGGGCCTGTCGCTGACATTGCTCGGCCTCGGTCTTTCCGGCATGATGGGAACCAGCTTTGTCGGCCAGCCCGGCGCGAGGCTGCCAAACCTCGACATTCCAGGCCTGACAGCGATCCCCGTCGTCGGCAGGCTGTTATTCGGCCAGGACCCGATCTTCTATATCTCGATCGCATTGACCGCCGCCGTCATGTGGTTCCTGTTCAAGACCCGCACCGGGCTCACGCTGCGGTCGATCGGCGACAGCCATACATCGGCCCATGCGCTTGGCATCCACGTCATCCGCTACCGCTATCTGGCGGTGATCTTCGGCGGCGCCTGTGCCGGCCTTGCCGGGGGCCACCTGTCGCTGGTCTATACGCCGCAATGGGTGGAGAACATGACCGCCGGACGCGGCTGGATCGCGCTGGCGCTGGTCGTGTTCGCATCATGGCGGCCATGGCGTGTGCTGGCTGGCGCCTATATCTTCGGCGCGGTATGGATCGGCCAGCTTCATGCACAGGCTTTTGGCATTCCGGTTCCCTCGCAACTGCTTTCTTCGTTGCCCTATCTGGCAACCATCGTGGTTCTCGTTCTAATCTCGCGCAACAAGCGTTTGACGATGATGAACACACCGGCTTCCTTGGGGCAGCCATTCGTTCCGGATCGTTGACAATAAAAGACAGACGGGAAGCTCCAAGGCTTAACTCAGAGAGGTAACACGATGAAAAAACTGCTTATTGCGCTGGTGACGACGGCGGCGACATTGTCGCTGGCGGCGACCGCCGAAGCTCAGGAAAAGCTGAAAGCCTGTTGGGTCTATACCGGCCCGATCGGCGATTTCGGCTATTCGTACCAGCATGACCAGGGCCGCCTGGACGTAGAAAAGGCGCTCGGCGACAAGGTCGAGACCGCGTACTTGGAGAACGTCTCCGAGGGTCCCGATGCCGATCGTGCGTTCGAGCGCCTGGCGCGCGAAGGATGCAAGATCATCTTCGGCACCTCCTTCGGCTTCATGGACCCCGAAGTGAAGGTTGCCAAGAAATTCCCCGACGTGATGTTCGAGCACGCGACCGGCTACAAGACATCGGACAATCTCGGCATCTACAACGCGCGTTTCTATGAAGGCCGCTACATTCTCGGCCAGATCGCCGCCAAGCAATCGAAGTCGGGCGTCGCGGGCTACATCGTTTCGTTCCCGATCCCCGAAGTGGTGATGGGCATCAATTCCTTCATGCTCGGCGCCCAGTCGATCAACCCGGACTTCAAGGCGAAGATCGTCTGGGTCAATTCATGGTTCGATCCGGGCAAGGAAGCCGACGCCGCCAAGGCTCTGTTCGACCAGGGTGCCGACATCATCGTCCAGCACACCGACTCGACCGCTGCCCTGCAAGTCGCCGAAGAGCGCGGCCTGCAGGGGTTCGGTCAGTCTTCGGACATGATCAAGTTCGCTCCCAAGGCGCAGTTGACCTCGATCGTCGACGACTGGGGGCCGTATTATATCAGCCGGGTGAAGGCCGCGCTCGACGGCACATGGAAGCCCGGCAATGTCTGGCTGGGCATCAAGGACGGCGCCGTTAAAATGGCCGCTTACACCAACATGCCCGACGACGTGAAGGCGATGGCGCAAGCCACCGAAAAGAAGATCGTCGACGGCTGGAACCCCTTCACCGGGCCGATTGCCAAGCAGGACGGAACGCCGTGGCTGAAGGAAGGGGAAGTCGCGGACGACGGCACGCTGCTCGGCATGAATTTCTACATCAAAGGCGTCGACGACAAGCTGCCGCAGTAAGGGCTAGCCGAGTTCACATAGCTAAATTGACAGGAAGGGCGCCGCACGGCGCCCTTTCTTTTAGAGTGGGATGAGGTCATACCGCCGAGCCGTAGAGGTCGTAAGCGTCGGCACGGTCGATCTTGACGGTGACGATGTCGCCGGCGCGCAATGGGCGCCGCGACTGGATATTCACCGAGCCGTCGATTTCGGGCGCGTCGTATTTGGTGCGGCCTTTCGCCGAGGTGCCATGCGCCTCGTCGATCAGGACGGGCAGGCGCTTGCCGACCTTCCTGGCGAGCTGCGTTGCCGAGATCTTCTGCTGGCGCTGCATGAAGCGGTGCCAGCGCGCCTCCTTGATCTCCTGCGGTACCTGTTCGAGGCCGAGATCGTTGGAGCGGGCGCCCCTAACCGGCTCGTATTTGAAACAGCCCGCGCGGTCGATCCTGGCTTCGTCCAGCCAGTCGAGCAGCATCTCGAAATCGTCATCCGTCTCGCCGGGGAAGCCGACGATGAAGGTGGAGCGGATCGCGAGGTCCGGACAGATTTCGCGCCAGCCGCGAATGCGCTCGAGCGTCTTTTCGCCATGGGCGGGCCGGC